>JAADGO010000121.1 GCA_013152355.1 Chlorobiota bacterium | reverse complement strand
AACGATTATGAAAGTTTTTAATGCATTAAAGGCCAAAGTTAAAATGACAATTGATTTTGACACAAATTCTCACATGGAAATAGCATAAACAGTCTCTAAGAAGCTGTCTAAATTTCATCTAATTGCCTTTTGCCGGTTTAACCAGGATAATCAAGGCTGTTCCGATCAGTACTGCGATACCGGAAATAGTAAAAGCAAGATGGAAATTACCCATATCGCCCATTCTGCCTCCCAGTACCGGGCCAAGTATCCCCCCCACTCCATAAGCTAAAAATACAAAAGGGTAGTTTTGCCCAACATTTTTAGCACCGAAAGTATCAGCAGTAATAGTTGGGAACAGTGCAAAGTTCCCGCCAAAATTAAAACCAATAAGTGTAGCTCCCAAATAGAGCAGTACCTCATTCCCCGCCATATAGGTAAACAGTATAACGGTTACCCCCTGAATGGCCGTCATTAAAATAATAGAAAGTTTCCTTCCCAGTTTATCACTTAAAATCCCCCATATTATCCTGCCTAACCCATTTGCAAGAGAGAAGAAAACAGCCATTGCCGTACCTGCAATTGCACTTGCTTCGGCTGTTGAAAGCCCGTTGGCTGTTAAAGCTTCCATGGGGTAAAGTTTCATAAGGCCTATGGACATCAGCCCGGCCCCTGCACTTACAACGAATGTTAAGAATATCAGGTAAAACTGTACTTTTGTGAGCATCTTGTTGCTGGTAATATTAACGGCATCTGATACATTGGCAGAAGCAGTTTTATTTTCCTTATACCCTTTAGGCTTCCATCCTTCGGGTGGGAATTTCATCCAAAGGCCTCCTATAATAACCATGGCAACAAATGCAACCCCATATATGGTAAAAGTGGATGAAAGCCCTATATTGTCGATTAAATGGCCCCATGAACCAGCCAGTTTTACCCAAAGCATTGCACCAAACCCAAAACCTGCAACAGCAAGCCCTGTGATCATCCCTTTTTTATCGGGAAACCAACGCATCCCAACGGCAATCGGGACAACATAAGCAAAACCAATCCCGGCACCTCCTATTAAACCAATCAGGATTAGTAACGCCCAGAAATCTGTACCTCCGATTAATCCGGCAAGCAGATACCCCAATCCTAAAACAATGCCTCCTAAAAAGGTTAGTTTTTGCGGCCCCCAGCACTCTAGTTTTTTGCCTGCAAATACCATAAATACAGCAAATGATGCCAGCCCGACAGAGAATACTATCTGGGTGTTTGCTTTTGACCACCCACCGGCTGTAAGCGATGGTGTAAAAACCGACCAGGCATAAATAGCCCCTAAAGCCAGTTGTATAAGGATGGCTCCTACGATTACCAGGTTACGGTTTATAACTTTTTGATTTTCCATGTCAGTTGATTTATTTTTTTACTTATAAGAGAAGTTGTTTTTGCAAAAAAAAGACATTCGCCAGGAAAAGTGAATGCCTTTTTTCGCCAGGTCAATTAACGTTTTACGGAGACCTTTGCACCGCTGATGATCTCTTCAACAACGCCCGGGTCGAGCAGGGTAGAAGTATCGCCAAGGTTGGTTGCATCACCTTCGCCAATCTTCCGCAATATCCTGCGCATGATTTTTCCTGAACGAGTTTTCGGCAGGCCGTTCACAATTTGAATCTTGTCAGGTTTGGCAATCGGCCCGATGAATTTGGAGACCGTATCCCTGATTTCTTCTTCAATGGTCTCCATTTCTGTATCAGACAGGTCTTCACAAATCACGTAGGCATAAATACCCGAACCTTTTATGTCGTGTGGATACCCGACAACAGCCGATTCGTTTACTTTCGGGTGCTGGTTGATGGCATCTTCTACTTCGGCAGTGCCAATCCTATGCCCCGAAACATTGATTACATCGTCAATACGGCCAATTATCCTATAGTAGCCTTCTTCATCGCGTTTTGCTCCGTCACCAGTCAGGTAGAGCCCCCTATATGTAGAAAAATAAGTTTGGTAGCACCGTTTGTGGTCGCCGTATGTTGTGCGTAACATTCCAGGCCATGGGTATTTGATACAGAGTATCCCCTCCTGGCTATTCCCTTTCAACTCATTCCCTTCCGGGTCGACCAGAATAGGTTGGATGCCAGGTAGCGGAAGAGTTGCCAACGATGGTTTAGTAGGGGTAATACCGGCCAGTGGGGTAATCATAATCCCTCCTGTTTCGGTTTGCCACCAGGTATCAACAATCGGGCAACGGCCTTTCCCTACAAGGTCGTGATACCACCTCCATGCTTCTTCATTGATTGGTTCGCCAACAGTCCCCAATACTTTTAATGAGCTTAAATCGTATTTGGTTACCCATTCGTTGCCCTGCGCTAAGAGTGCACGGATAGCCGTAGGGGCAGTATAAAACTGGTTGACCTTATATTTGTCGACCACTTGCCAAAACCTTCCGGCGTCTGGCCAGGTTGGTACTCCTTCAAACATAACAGAGGTTGCACCTGTTAGCAATGGGCCATAAACAATATACGAATGCCCGGTAACCCATCCAATATCGGCGGTACACCAATAAATATCACCATCGCTGTATTGGAAAACATTTTTGAATGTGTATTCGGCATAAACCATATAACCTCCGGTGGAGTGGACAACCCCTTTGGGCTTACCGGTCGACCCTGACGTATAAAGGATAAAGAGGATGTCTTCCGCATCCATTACTTCAGCTTTGTTTTCTGTACCCACACCTTTAATAAAGTCGTGCCACCAGAAGTCTCTTCCTTCGACCATATCTACTGCTTCGCCTGTGCGGTTTAATACAACTGTATAGTCAACAGAGGGGCATTTAGCAACAGCTTCGTCAACTACAGCTTTTAGAGGGATTGTTTTCGTCCCACGGTGAGCACCGTCAGAGGTGATAATGATATTACAGGTCGCATCGTTTACCCTGTCGGCCAGGGCGGTAGCCGAGAACCCTGCAAATACAATAGAATGGATGGCGCCAATCCTTGCACATGCCAGCATAGCAATGGTCAGTTCGGGAACCATGGGTAGGTAGATAGCTACCCGGTCGCCTTTCTTAATGCCTATTTTGAGCAAAGCATTGGCAAACTGCTTTACCTTTTCAAATAATTCGCCATAAGTAAGCTTAATTTCTTTTTCTTCCGGGTCATTAGGCTCCCATATCAAAGCAACCTGGTCTTTCCGCATGAACATGTTCCTTTCGAATATGTTCTCGGTGATGTTCACTTTAGCGTTTACAAACCAATTTACATTAGGGGCATTCTCCCCTTCAAAATACCAATCCAGGACTTTATCCCACTTTTTATGCCAGTAATGGCTTTCAGCAATCTTCTCCCAAAATCCCTCAGGGTCTGCAACACTCTCCTGGTATTTTTGCAGGTATTCAGCAAGGCTTGTTATTTTATTTACCATAAGTAAAAATTTAATGAGTTAGAAATCAGTATATTAGCAAGCATTTTATCGTTATAAAATTCTATCCGGCAGGCAGAAAAGCAAGTGCAATTGCTTAATTAAACTATATAAACCTCAACTGGATTTTTCTTCGTAAGACATCAATAAATACAATAATGTATATTGCCACTAGCGTTTTTTTGCAGGCTGGGAAATAATTATTATATGTACCAAAATAATTTCTCAAAGTAGGACTTTTAGCGAAATTATAAACAAATATGAATTTTTCAGGTCTAAAAATAACAATAAAATTGTTCAAAAAAAATGTGCCCTGAAACTATTTACCATTGAAGTTGTTTAAAGTTAAATTGAAAACCTGCGAGCAACATCTTGATTCCATTGGACTTCAGCTAATTTTTCTTCCATCCCGAGTGTTCGG
>JAADGO010000194.1 GCA_013152355.1 Chlorobiota bacterium | reverse complement strand
TATGGCTTAACCAATACGCTTCACTACATCGATTATGATTATTTATCTCAGGATGGTTTTAGCAATCGTAAAATATTCTTCCCTACCGAATTTTTACACGGTTTATACGATGGAGGCCTTGGAGCCGGGCTGGATGACTTCTGGCAAAAAATGTGGGATAACCCATTGTGTGCCGGTGGTTTCCTGTGGGTTTTTGCCGATGAGGCTGTTGAAAGGACTGACAGGAATGGGGCACTTGATACCGATGGGAACCATGCTCCTGATGGGATTTTAGGGCCCTACCATGAAAAAGAGGGGAGCTTTTTTACCATCAAAGAAATATGGGCTCCTGTCTTTTTTGAGAAAAGGTATATTACAAAGGAGTTTGATGGTTCGTTCAGGATTGAGAACCGTTTCCATTATACGAACCTCGACCAATGTAATTTCACGGCAGAGTGGGTGAAATTTTCTTCTCCAGATGAGGCAATAAAAGAAACCATTTTGAAACGGGAGAATTTACCGGTACGACTGGCACCGGGGCAAAAAGGAAAAATAAACCTGGACTTACCCAAAAGCTGGCAAACCGCCGATGTTTTAAGAATCAAAGCTTACACCCCTTTTGGAAGGCATATCAATACCTGGAGCTGGCCGGTTAAATCGGCTAAAGCAAAAGCAAAAGAATTAATCAGTGGAAACTCTAATGGTAAACTGGAAATATGGGAAAATGAAGATGAAGTGGAAGTAAAAGCCAACGGCATACTGTTTTCTTTCAGCAAAATTGACGGGACTATAAAAAAGATTATAAAAGCCGGCCGGGTTATCCCGCTTTCCAATGGCCCTGTGTTTGTGAGCAGGGAGAAAGAGGTACAAAAGGTCACACATCAATTCGAAAAAAACAACCTTGTAGTGGATGTAATTTTCAAAGGTGGCGATACTTTCAGGTGGATAGTCAGCAAGAATGGCCTGCTTGGCCTCAAAGTAGCTTATGAACCGGCAAATATGTGCCAGTTTGCCGGAATAACGTTTGATTACCCGGAAGAAGAAGCAAGCGGGCTAAAATGGTTAGGGAATGGGCCTTACCGGGTTTATAAAAACCGGATGAAAGGCGTTGAATTCGGGGTATGGGAGAAAAAATACAATAATACTATTACCGGCGAATCAGGTTTCGAATATCCTGAATTTAAAGGATACTATTCAGAAACCTATTGGGCAAAAATCAAGGGTAGAACTTCCCCCGGGTTTAAAGTATTTGTCCATAGCAATGATATTTTTTTGCGCATGCTTACACCCGGCAGCCCCATGTCTCCGGCAAATACAAAAATCGATTACCCAAAAGGCGACATTTCGTTTTTACATGGGATAAATGCAATTGGCACAAAATTCAGGGAAGCAGGAAATTACGGGCCGCAATCCTCTCCATATTATTTTAGGCCAAGCAGGATACATGGTGGCAAACTGAAAATGGAACTGACTTTTGATTTCAGGTAGAAATATGAATACAGGTTTTATTATGAATCCCCATTTAACGGTTATATTGTTTTGTTAAGTCTTTCAGGAACCGGATGTGCTTACCTTTTAGCTGCTTCCAGCGAAACCGCCAACCCCAGTTACCTGTTGTCACTCCGGGAATATTCATACGTGCTTCTGAGCCCAACTCAAAAATATCCTGCAACGGGCATATAGCCATTCCGGCAACTGAAGCCCAGGCAGCCTCAATAAGCTGTTTTACTATTTTATTTTTCTTTGTGCTCAAATAGCGGCCTATCATCCTGCGCTCAGTTTTATTCCTCGACTTGAACCATGCCAGGGACGTATCGTTGTCGTGTGTCCCGGTATAAACCACATAATTGGGGGTATAGTTATGCGGCAGGTACTCATTTTTCTCATCGGAGGTAAATGCAAATTGCAGTATTTTCATCCCGGGCAGGTTAAAATCGTCTCTGAGCTTTTCCACTTCGGGAGTGATAACGCCCAGGTCTTCAGCAATAATGGGTAAATCACTTATTTGCCCCTTTAATTTAGTAAGGAGCTCGTTACCATAGGCCGGAACCCATTCGCCATTTACTGCATTTTTTTTGCCAACCTTAACCGACCAGTATGATTCCAGCCCCCTGAAATGGTCGATCCGCAAAAGGTCAAACATATTCAGGTTGAAGTGGATACGTGCCAGCCACCAGTCAAACCCCCTATCTTTCAGGCCCTGCCAGTTGAATACAGGGGTTCCCCATAATTGACCTGTCTCACTATAATAATCGGGAGGGACACCGCCAACATGGGTGGGTCTTAAATCTTCATCCAATAAAAAAATATCAGGGTTAGCCCAGACATCGACACTTTCAAGGGCAACATATAGCGGAATGTCCCCAATAATTTTTACCCCCTTCGAATTAGCATATTCTTTTAACTTAAACCACTGCCTGAAAAAACAGAACTGTACAAATTCCCAGAACCCGACCTCTTCGGCCAGTTCTTCACGATACTGTTCCAGGATTTCATTTTCCCTGAATTTTAATCCTTCTACCCAACTATTCCATTCATCGCCTTTGAATTTACTCTTTGCTGCAAAAAACAGGGTAAAATCAGACAACCACCAGCCATTTTCATCCAGGAAACGACCGTAATCATCTTTCAGCCCAAATACTTTTAAGATACCGAAGTTCTGGTAGGCTTTTTGCAAAAGGGGCATCTTCCATGCAGCGACCCTGTCAAATTCAACCTGCTTTGCATCAAACTTTGGGATTTTTTTTAAATCACTGTCTAATAAAAGCCCGTCATTCACCAATTCAACCAAATCAATCATTAAATGATTCCCGGCAAACGCCGAGTAACACTGGTAAGGCGAATTACCATATCCAACAGGCCCTACCGGCAAAATCTGCCATACCTTTTGCCGCGACCTTTCCAGGAAATCAACAAACCTGAAAGCATTCCCACCTAAAGTGCCAATCCCCTCAGGCCCCGGCAACGAGGTAATATGTAATAATATTCCGCTGCTCCTCATAGTAATTTTACTGTTTTCTCCCGGAACAACCTTAAGTAATCTGCTGTTTCCCTGACAATGCGCTGAACAGCTAATCCGTGCCCCAACCCGGGGATAAAAGTATTTTCATCTTTGCCTCCCAGGAAAATATAATGTGCATGTACCATGGAACGTAACCAGCCCGGTGGCACATGCCCTGACGGGAAGTTGGTGATTGGGCGGTAATTACTCCCAACTACCTGTTTTACCCATTGCCCGGACTCTTCCATGTAATACTCAAAACATTCGGGATGGTGGGAAGAATAACGTAAAGCCCCTTTTTCAGCATAAATCTCCAGGTGTACCAGGTCGCCCGTCCCTGAACTAATACGGCTGGCCGACATATTACCTACGGCCTTTGTTTGCGGGTCGAACAAAGAGAGCGAACTAAATAGGTCGGAACCAGCGGGCACATCGTCAAAAGCACCACCCTGCAATGCCCCGGTTATTTGAAGTGCTTCACCCATAAAAGCCATTAACAAACTGACCCCATGCGACCCCAGGTCGGCCATTGCCCCGCCATCAGGTGCCGGTGTTAGCCTGGTTTTCCTCTTTTCACGGTAAGAATATTGCAGGTAATCGCCATGGTAGTACTTTAAATCGAAATGAATAGGGTTGCCCAGTACCCCCGATTTCCAGAAATTGAGTGCTTCCCTTACCGAGGCTGTTTGCAGGTACTGAAAGCCTACCTGTATTTTTATGCCGGGATTTACAGACTCCAGTAATCCTTTCATCTTCAGCTCTTCTTCTAACGATGCGCAAACCGGTTTCTCCAAATAAACGAACCTCACACCGGGCATCTGCAAAGCCCTTTTAAAATGCTCGAA
>JAADGO010000064.1 GCA_013152355.1 Chlorobiota bacterium | reverse complement strand
AAATACTTCATATCCATGGATAATTCGTATTTACCCAGGCCACTGGATAAAGGCTTGCCCTCATGGGCATAGCTTTTAATGACCCCCGGGCTTAACAGTATCACAAATAACATAAGAGCCTTTAGTTTTCGAAGGGTTTTATTATTATTCATAATCTAAATATTTAAAAGATTAAAAGGATAGTAAATGGTTCATTAAGGCAATAAGATACCTCTTCCCGGCTTAGGATAAGCAGGGTAAAAACCAAATTACATAAAACAATCGCTTATTTTTGAATGGCCCGTCTGGCAACCTTGTTGCCTCCGGGGGTTTAGCTGATTTAAGGTGAATGGCACATAATTGTATGTTTAAAGGTTTATATCCGGTATTATTTAATGAAGTTGTTAAAATTAAATAACTTCATTATGGTAAATAACTTATAGATCAAAAAAAATCGAAATAATATCAAACCTATATAATATTTATAAAAGATGCAAATGTCTCAAAATATAAATATTAAATTGTTGTTAGTAATATGCCCAGGCATATTGCTTCTTATGATTTCATAATAGATGATAACAGAAGCATACTGTATGTTTTATTGCTCTCAAATAAGATATATATCATTCTTGTTGTATATGAATTAACTATATTTGCCCTTCTTAAAACTACTATTAGATATGGGAAAAAGGATAGGATTTTTGGCACTAATTACTAATCTGGTTTTCATTTTAAACATTGGCGTATCAAACGCATGTACCAACTTTTTAATATCCAAAGGGGCAACTGTCGATGGTTCGACCATGATTACTTATGCAGCCGATTCGCATGTGTTGTATGGCGAACTGTATTACCAACCTGCTGCCGACCACCCGGCGGGGGCAATGCGTGATATTTACGAATGGGATACCGGTAAGTTCCTTGGGCAAATAGACGAGGTGCCACACACCTATAGTGTAGTCGGGAATATGAACGAATTCCAGGTAGCTATAGGAGAAACAACTTATGGCGGCCGCAGTGAATTAGCCAGCCAGCCAGGTGCTATAATGGACTATGGAAGCCTGATATACATTGCACTGCAACGTGCAAAATCGGCACGTGAAGCGATAAAGGTAATGACCGGTTTGGTTGAGCAGTACGGATATTACAGCTTAGGGGAATCATTTTCCATTGCAGACCCGAATGAGGTGTGGATATTAGAGTTAATTGGCAAAGGAGAAGGAGAAAAAGGGGCTGTTTGGGTGGCACTCAGAGTACCGGATGGGTATATTAGCGGCCATGCCAACCAGGCACGTATAACCACCTTTGATTTAAACGACCCTAAAAACTGTATCTATTCGAAAGATGTAATCTCGTTTGCCCGGGAAAAAGGATGGTTTGACGGGCGAAATAAAGACTTTAGTTTCTCTGATGTGTATGCCCCTGTTGATTTTGGCGGTGCCCGTTTTTGCGATGCCCGTGTGTGGGCTGGTTTTAATAAGGTAACCAAAGGGATGGACCGGTATATAAAATATGCAGAAGGGGTTGTTGAGCATGGCGGAGAAAACAATTTCCCTTCAAACAGGCTTCCATTGTGGGTAAAACCTGATAAAAAATTATCGGTGAAAGATGTTATTGGGTTGATGCGCGGCCACTTTGAAGGAACGCCATTGGATATGACCAAAGATATTGGTGCCGGGCCTTTCAAATTGCCATACCGCTGGAGGGGACTTACATGGAAAGTCGATTCAGTAGAATATTGTAACGAACGGGCTGTTTCAACCCAACAAACCGGCTTTTCATTTGTGGCACAGTGCCGCAACTGGCTGCCCGCCCCTATTGGAGGGATACTTTGGTTTGGCGTAGATGATACATACAGTACATGTTATGCCCCAATGTATTGCGGAATTACAAAAATACCCGAATGCTTCGCTGTTGGCAACGGCGACATGTTGACATATAGCGAAACATCTGCTTTTTGGACATTTAACTTTGTCAGCAATTTAAGCTACCTGAGGTATAACAGTATGATTGTTGATGTACAAAAAGTACAGGCAGGGCTGGAAAATAAATTTATAGATTTCACACAGGTAATCGACCAGGCGGCAAAAACATTATACAATGAAGAGAGCCCGCAAAAAGCACGGCAGTTTTTAACTGAGTATTCTGTAAATACTGCTAACAATATGACAAAGCGGTGGAAACTCCTGGGGCAATACCTCCTTGTTAAATATATGGATGGCAATATAAAACGTGAAAAAGACGGTAAGTTTGAACGCACGGAATACGGTATGGCTCCAGGGCCTGAACAACCGGGATACCCTGAATGGTGGTACAGAGCTATTGTCAAAAGCACCGGCGACCATTTTAAGGTTAAAGGAAATGCACACTAATCCAGGAATGGCCGGGGATTATAATATAAAGCCTCCTGACTACTCAAAACCCCAATATCCTGCTAAAGGAATCCCTTTGGGCTTTTGCGTTTCCCTATGTTTGACTACTTTTGCAGCTTCAAAATCGGAAAAGGAAAAATGAAATTTACAGATGAGATAAAGCGGAGGCGTACATTTGCAATTGTAAGCCATCCGGATGCGGGGAAGACCACTTTAACAGAAAAATTATTGCTATTTGGCGGGGCTATACGTGTTGCCGGAGCCGTAAAGAACAACAAGATAAAAAAGGGCACTACATCCGACTTTATGGAAATTGAACGCCAGCGTGGGATTTCGGTAGCTACATCTGTTATGGGGTTTGACTATTCCGGCTATAAAATAAATATCCTGGATACACCGGGGCACCAGGATTTCCAGGAAGATACATTCAGGACGTTAACCGCCGTAGATAGTGTGGTCATTGTTATTGATGCTGCCAAAGGGGTTGAACCGCAAACCGAAAGGCTAATGAAGGTATGCAGGATGCGCAAAACCCCGGTGATTGTGTTTGTCAATAAAATGGACCGCCCCGCACAGGATACTTTTTCGTTGATGGATGAGATTGAGGAACAACTCAAAATAAAAGTCCGTCCGTTGAGCTGGCCAATAAACAGCGGGGCCGATTTCAAAGGGGTTTATAATATCTTTAACAAAAGCCTCCAGCTGTTTGCCCCGAATATACAGGAAATAGGAACTAAAATCCAGTTTGATGATATTTTAAACCCCAGGCTGGAAAACTACATTGGCGGGGATGCAAAAATATTACGCGAAGAATTGGAACTGATTGAAGGTGTTTACCCTGAATTTGAAGTGGCAGCTTACCTGGAAGGAGACCTGGCACCGATATTTTTTGGCAGTGCTTTGTACAATTTCGGAGTCAGGGAGCTACTTGATTCTTTTGCGGAAATTGCACCAGTACCACAACCCATTCAGTCTGAAGAAAGGATTATACAACCCGGTGAAGATACGTTCAGCGGATTTGTATTCAAGATACACGCGAATATAGACCCTAACCACCGGAGCAGGATTGCATTTATAAAGGTGTGTTCCGGTTGTTTTAAGCGGAATAAGGCCTACCTGCATGTCCGGTCCGGGAAAACTATCCGCATTTCGCGCCCGACAGCCTTTATGGCTTCTCAGAAAGAGGTGGTTGAGGAAGCTTTCCCGGGCGATATAATCGGAGTTCCCGACACGGGGAACTTCATAATCGGCGACACGCTGACCGAGGGGGAACCTATCCACTTTAAAGGACTGCCCAGTTTCTCGCCCGAATTGTTCAGGTATGTTGAAAATGCCGACCCGATGAAATCCAAACAACTGGCAAAAGGTATCGACCAACTGATGGACGAAGGAGTTGCCCAGTTATTTACCAGCCAGTTTAATGGGCGGAAAATAATCGGAACCGTTGGCCAATTGCAGTTTGAGGTGATACAGTACCGGCTGGAGCATGAATACGGGGCAAAATGCCGGCTGGAGCCTCTTCAAATGTACAAAGCCTGTTGGATAAAATGTGACGACCCCTCCGCCTTAACTGAATTCAAAAAACGCAAATACCAGAAAATGGCAAAAGATAAGCTTGGCAGGGACGTTTTTATGGCCGATTCTTCATTTATCCTACAAATGGCTCAGGACGAATTTAAAAATATCCAATTCCATTTTACATCCGAATTTTAGTGCCATTTTTTAAGCAAATAGGTATCTCCGGAAAAACTTCCGTAAAGTTGGAGGAAAAGGAAATAATTAATTTATTTAGCTTTTAAATAATAATTCGTATTATTGTAGCAAATTAATTTATATTATGAGTAAAGGAACAGTTAAGTTCTTTAATGACTCCAAAGGTTATGGATTTATTAAAGAGGAAGGCACAGAAAAAGAATACTTCGTCCATGTATCAGGGCTTGTTGACCAGGTCAGGGAAAATGACGAAGTATCATTCGACCTTCAAGAAGGTAAAAAAGGATTAAATGCGGTAAATGTTAAACTGGTATAGATAACTGGTATTACAACACATTTTTACGTTAATCTTTAAAGCCTTACAATTGTAAGGCTTTTTTTTTGTTTGAAATCATACAGGCAATGGAAACCTCTTTATTATATACGCTTCCTCAATGGGGGATATTTGTTGGCGTTGCGATGGTCATTTATAGCTGGGTTGAAAAAAAGAAAGCCATTGGGATGGTGGGCCTCTCTGTTTTAGTCCTCTTGGGCATTTATGCCACCTATGCGATAAAAACCGGATGGGTTAGCATTGAATTCAATGCCTCCGGTAAATTACCCAATAAAGGATTTTCTTCTGAAGGAATGCCGATTGAAGTAAAACTGGCTCCGGTATACTGGGGGCTTGTAGCCGTAGGTATACTTTCCCTCATATCATTAACGCTGGAATTAACGGTAAAAAAACTTTCGGGTGTTTTTAAGGCAATTGCATCAATAGTTGCACTGGCCCTGTTTTTTATGGTGTACGGGATCATAAAATTATAACACATGCCGGGCATGGAATAGATAAAGCTGGCATAGATACTGTTTAAATCTTACCCCTTCCAGGCGGGCAGCACTTGGTTTGTTTTAGATCAGATGGAAAAGTTATGTGGAAATGCAAAGGAAATAATTGAGGAGCAGAAAGTAATAAAAAGCTACAAGCTACAAGTTGCAAGTTGCAAGTTGCAAAGTAGGTTTTTAACCTCCGTTTTATGTGGATCAGAATTACTGCTATTCAGGGTTAGCAATTTATTTGACAGCAGGCTGTCCCGCCCTTATTTGGATATTCCCTAAAAGCCGGCAGGCAGGCTTATTCCTTATTCGATATTTTAGATTTGTTTTTTAATCACAAAAAGTCCTTCCCCACAACTTTCCCATCCGGCACATTGCTGTCCCCTCATTTCCGCCTGTCTTTATAATCCTTAACCAGCCCTTCTGTCAGCCAGTTGGAAACAGCCTGCCGGTTATCGGTAATAATAAACCGTTGTTGGTCGCGCCGGTGGTTGATATTCCCCAGTTCGATATAAACTGCAACAGGATAGGTATTTTTTACAACGTACAGGTTCCTGCTCGAAACAGTACCTTTATAGCCCCTGGACGGTTGGTGTTGCCGGTACTTTTGTTGAAATACCTTTTGTATATTCCTGGCACATTCCTTACCTGCGTTACTTCTTTTGTCGTGGTAAAAAAAGACATCAATATTTTCGCCCCGGCTCCTCGAATCCACATGGATGGCAATCATACGCTGGTAATGCCCCTTGTGTTTGACATATAGCTTGTTGACCGCATCTTTCCGTTGCCGCAGCCTCTTCATCTGGTTAAGGGGGATGGTTTGGCCGGGGTAGCATAATTCGTCTTTATCGGGCTTCAGGAAACTTTCGTCCCTGATCCCATCATTGGGGTCGCGTGTGATCATATAAACCGTTGCCCCTTTCTCAATCAGGTTCCTGGCCAAACGTAACGTAACATCATAGGCATACTCGTCCTCGCAAAGTTCTTTGTTACTATATATACTCATTGCCCCCGGGTCGGGGCCGCCATGCCCGCTAACCAGGTAATAAACCGCCCCCTTCAGCTCTGATGATGTGATAGGCACATTCTCGTATTTCTTGCCAAATATAGGATACGTAATAGTCGAACCCTTTGAAACAGCTCCCGGTGAAGCCGCCCCGTTAGGGAGTTTATATTTCCTCCCCGAAATTAATGTATTATTTTTTCCTAAGCCATCTTTGTTTAGCGTGATAAAACTTTTAAAATACTCTGAAGGGGAAAGCCCGTGCCTGCGGAGAAGGACATAAACCCCGTCTCCTTTTTGAGCTACAACCTCTTTGTAGCTGCCTTGCGAATAGCCTATAACAGTAAATAAGGAAATAGTCAAGGATAAAATAAAATATTTCAACCTGGTAATATGTACGTTTAAAAAATCCATTTAACGTTTTATTCTTTATATATTTATGCACTAACAATAATCAGCCGTATTGGTTTATAATAATAATAAGATTTTCAAACAAATAGGCTAAATGCAACGATTAGTTTTATACAATACCCTGTTAATAGCAGTAGTTTTTTTTTATTCCTGCCAGCAATACCTTGCCCAGGAGAAATTGTGTTGCCAGAATTCACCGGTTAATGTTGATTTGTCGGGGGACTTGGCTACGAAAGATATAAATTAGGAATTTTGGTACTTAAAATACATTAAAATATGAAACGAAGCCTGCGCATCCTTTTATCTGTGGTAAGCGGGATTATATTAAGCCTTGCGTGGCTAGAATTCCCCGGATGGATTTTGTTTGTTGCTTTCCTCCCTTTGTTGTTGCTCGATGATTTTTTTGTCAGGGAAAAGCACCGGTTTAAAAGTGTATCTTTCTGGGGGCATACTTACCTTGCCTTTATAATTTGGAATGGGCTGGCTACCTGGTGGGTGATGTATGCAACCATCCTGGGGGCTATTGTAGTAATATTCCTCAATTCGCTATTAATGTCGCTGGTATGGTGGCTGGCGCATGTTGCAAGGAGGCGGCTCCCCGGCAACCTGGGCTATATATCGTTAATTGTTTTCTGGATATCTTTCGAATTTTTCCATTACCACTGGCAAATCGAATGGCCATGGCTGACTCTCGGGAATGGGTTTGCCAACAATGTTAAAATGGTTCAATGGTATGAGGTTACCGGTGTTTTTGGTGGCTCGCTGTGGATACTGACAGTTAATATCCTGCTTTTTTTATTGTTGATGAGGTTGCATGAAACCGGTAGCCTGAAGGCTTCTATACGCCCGGCCTTGATAATATTGCTGATTATCTTTATCCCGGTTTTTGGTTCTATTATCCGGTATAATTCATACGTGGAAAAGAAAGATGAACGTGAAATTGTGATTGTCCAGCCAAATATCGACCCCTATTCCGAAACGTATGACAAGGAGGCATCTAACAGGAAATTGGATAAATTCATTGATTTGTCGATGTCGGGAATAGATAATAATACCGATTTTATTGTCGGCCCCGAAACAGTATTTGAGCAACAATGGGATGAAGACAGGTTGAACCGGTACCCGCAATTCCGGAGGCTATCGGCAATAACCCGTATGGCGCCACAATCGGACCTTATAATAGGCGCATCGACTTACAAAATATATAAAGAGGGCGGGGATATCCCATCAACAGCAAGGGAATCAGGTGACGGAAGGTATTTATACGACATGTTCAATACGGCTATCCTAACCAACTATTCGGGAGCCAACCAAATTTACCACAAATCAATCCTTGTCAGTGGTGTTGAAAAAATGCCGTTCAGGAAATACCTGGGATTTATGGAACGGTTTATAATTAAGCTGGGTGGGGCTACCGGCAGCCTTGGCAGCCAGGATGAGCCGACAAATTTTATTGCATCCGACAGTACTATAGTAGCCCCGGTAATTTGTTATGAGTCGGTTTTTGGCGAATACCTGGCAAAGTTTGTAAAAAAAGGGGCACAACTCATTTTTATTATCACCAACGATGGGTGGTGGAAAAATACGCCTGGTTATAAACAACATTTGTCATTTGCCCGCCTCCGTGCTATTGAAACACGCCGAAGCATTGCCCGGTCTGCCAACACCGGGATTTCATGTTTTATCAACCAGCGGGGCGATATTTTACAGCAAACAGGCTGGTGGGTCGAAGCAGTGATAAAAGGGGAACTAAATATTAATGATAAACTGACATTTTACGTAAAACATGGCGATTACCTGGCACGGGTGGCTGTTTTTATTAGTGTACTGATCGTTCTATATATGGTGTCGGTCAGCCTTCGCAGGATTTCCTGACCAAACGGGGGAGTTGCGGGGGGAAAGACTTTTTCTAAAAGGCAAACACCCGATAAGCCTGCTACCGTAAGCAGGGAATATCCAAATATAAGGGGCAAGTGCCAATTTTAAGAGACTGTTTAAAGTTCCATTATAATGATGGATTCCCTTTGTATTAACAAAAAAAATCCGCATCAATTCTGTTTTGTAAAACCCCTTAGAATAGGATTTGAGTGCCTGGTTGCTCAGACTTCCACTGGTCCGAAGACCCCCGAAGGGTGAGGCCTGCCTTTACAACCGTTGAGCTAACTCGGTTTCAATAATACTGTTGAGTTTACTAACTAATGAATCAATGCGGACAACTATCTTTTATTCAATGAACTCTGACTATTTATTACCTCAAAAGTATATTTTCTCGGCATTATATGCAAATTTTCGCGATTGTTTAGAAACAGACCCTTTTTTGTAACCTTACTCACAGGGAGGCAACAGCTTGTATATGAGAGAGTTTTAGGGCAAAGACCAAGCTGCAACATAGCACCTTCAGCCCTATGAAGCCAGAAACAGGAAGAAACCGCACTAACATAAAACCCTTATATAATAAGGAATATGCAACTAATCAGTGCCCTCTCAGGAGACACTAAGGGATTATAAAGAAATAACATGACTGGAATTGACGTAATTATTTTGTGCGATAACAAGGCAAAAAACGCAGGCATAGGCATACATAGCCATAGTTACGGCGAGGCTTTTTAACGAAGTTAGCGTGCAAGAGAACGAGTCAAAACGGTTAGGTTATTTCTTCACAATCCCTAAGTAAGTAAGAAATAAAACATATTCCCCACCAACATATAAATTAACAACCCCAAAACATCGTTCATTGTTGTAATAAACGGCCCTGTTGCAACAGCCGGGTCAATTTTAAAACGGTTTAATATTAATGGGATCATGGTGCCAAGTACCGATGCAAAAACAATAACAATAAAGAGCGACATCGATACAGTCCAGGTAAGGCGCATATCGTCTCCAAAAGTAAGGTTATATATAAATATCAATATTGCAAAAACAGACGCAGTAATTAAAGCAATTGCCAGTTCTTTAACCAACTTCTGGCTAATCGACTCAAGGTCTTTCGCCCCACTGGCAAGGCTCTGTACCACAATGGAGGACGATTGTACCCCAACATTCCCCGCCATCGCCGCAATTAACGGAATAAACAATGTCATTCCGGCAATAACACTCAGTGTTTCCTGATTTGCACCAATAACCTGTGCCCCCATAATCCCTCCTAAAAGGCCAATCAAAAGCCACGGCAACCTTGCCCGGGTAAGCCTCCATACACGGTCGCTCGATTCTACATCGCCGGTTATACCCGATACCATCTGGTAGTCTTTCCCGGCTTCTTCACGGATAATATCGATAACATCATCAACAGTAATACGGCCCTTCAAACGCCCGATACTATCGACAACAGGAAGTGCAACAAGGTCGTACTTATCCATTATATGAGCAACCTCTTCCTGGGGAGTCTCTGTTGTGACCCTTTTTATGTCGGCATTATAAATGTTTGATATCTTAGTGTTCGTATTATTTAAAATAAGCTTCTTTAATGACAGTACCCCCTTCAATATTCCGGCATCATCAACCACATATACATAATAAATCTCATCAACATCTTCAGCCTGTTTACTAATCTCCTTAAGGCAGGTGGCTACAGTCCAGTTTTCATTTACCGAAACCAGCTCTTTTGCCATGATACCCCCTGCCGATTCTTCATCGTATTCAAGCAGGTCGACAATATCGCCTGCCTGTTCAACATCTTCAATCTCTTTTAAAACCTCCTGTTTGGTCTCTTCGTCAAGGCCGCCGACAATATCAGCGGCATCATCCGAGTCCATGTATTCGACAAACCGGTGGGCAATCAATTCGGGTGGCAGCGCTTTTAAGAACCGCCGCCTGTCGTTATCGGGTATCTCCAGCAAAACATCGGAAGCTTTCTCCCCATCGAGCAGCTGGTAAAGATACTTTGCTTCTTCCATGGATAGTTCTTCCATGATCTCGGCAATATCAGCCGGGTGTACCTCTTTAACCAGAGCCTTTACCTCCTTTTCAGACTTATTCGCAATAAGTTGCCTTAATTTGTCGACAAATTCTTTTGTTAATTCGAATTGCATAATCTTTACTTTTTTTGCTGGCTCTCTATTTGCCTGGTTAATGAAATGAATTGTTGGACACTTAGTTGTTCAGGCCTAAGCTGTTGGAAACCTTCAGGCACTTCAACCGTAACCTGCTTAAGAGAGTTTCGGAGCATTTTCCGCCGCTGGTTGAATGCCGTTTTCACCACCCTGAAAAATAATTTCTCATCGCACCCTAACCTTTCTACATTATTCCTGGTTAGCCTTATCACTGCCGACTTGACCCTGGGGGCAGGTGCGAAAACCTGTTCGGAAACAGTAAATAAATATTCGATATCATAAAAAGCCTGAAGCAGTACCGTCAGGATACCATACGTTTTATTGCCATGCACAGAGCATAACCTTTCGGCTACCTCTTTTTGAACCATCCCCACAACTTCCGGTATATAATTTTTATGGCCTAAAACCCTGAAGAATATTTGAGAAGATATGTTGTAAGGGAAATTACCAATAATTGAAAATTTTTCAGGGGTAACGGTAAAAAGGTCCATTTCTAAAAAATCGCCTTCGATAATATTATTTTCCAATGCCGGGTAATGCTGTCCTAAATAGCTGACAGATTCGTGGTCAATCTCAATTACTTTTAAGCGTATATTGTTGCGTTGGAGCAGGAATTGAGTCAGCATGCCCATTCCCGGGCCAATTTCAAGTACCATATTGGCACTTTCAGTCCGCAGGCTGTCAACAATTTTCTGCGCTATATTTTTGTCTTTCAAAAAATGTTGACCAAGGTTTCGTTTGGCCCTTACATAATTCATCACACTCTGCTTCGTCCATTTCCTGACTAACTTAATCCCCTTTTCCTTACCTTATATGAAACTAATTTATATTTTTGTCCGCATAGCGAGTCCTAAAACTTACTTGAAAAATTTTTAAGCTGCGGAAATTAATAAAAATTTTCAAGCCACCTGACAGATTAGCTAAGGCATTTTATTAAAATAACTACATGTTGAAAAAAAAGTTTTTAAAAGCCTTAAGGTTCCTGGTATTTTTCGCAATAGGGGTAGTAATTTTTTGGTTAATTTACAAAGACCAGGATTTAGGGCGCATAACTAATATCCTAAAGCACGATGTCAATTACTCCTGGGTATGGTTTTCTCTTTTCCTCGGGCTTTTAAGCCATATTAGCCGGTCGATACGATGGAATCTGATGATAGAGCCATTGGGGCATAAGCCATGGATATTCAACACTTTCCTTGCCGTCATGGTGGGGTACCTGATGAATCTTGCCCTCCCCAGGATGGGGGAAATATCGCGGTGCGGCGTATTATCACGGTATGAAAAAATTTCGTTTACAAAACTGGTGGGTACGGTAGTCGCCGAACGGATAATTGACGTATTAATGCTATTATTATTAACACTTCTCGTAATTATCACTCAGTTTGGCGAAGTACTGAAATTCTTATCCAAAAACCCTGAAATTGAAGACAAAGTTGTTTTACTGGTACAATCACCGATACTATACGGGGCAGCAACAATAGTGATAATACTTTTTTATGTATACAGGAAAAACCTGAAAAGAAGTATTTTCTTCAAAAAGATAGAAGGGACGGTAAATAATTTTAAAGAAGGGCTAAACTCTATAAAGAGGATTAAACGCAAATGGGCGTTTATACTCCACTCTGTTTTTATTTGGCTGATGTATTACCTTATGCTGTATGTTGTTTTCTTTGCGTTTGATTTCACAAAAGCCCTGTCACCTTTGGCAGGATTAACCACATTTGTATTAGCCAGTTTCGGGATGGTAGCACCGGTACAGGGAGGCATTGGGGCATGGCATTTTATGGTAAAAGAGGCCCTTTCGTTGTATGGCGTTGCCAATGAAAACGGGGTAATCTTTGCACTCCTTGACCATACTGCCATGACGGCAATGCTGATCTTCCTGGGGTTAGGCTCATTGCTTATCCTGCCTTTTATTAATCGAAAAAAAGGCGATGTGTTGTAAGATACTGTTGTTTTTCAGTTACAGCGGAGAAATGTATTTTTACTGATATTTACAAAATAATGAATACAGAACTTTTCATCGCCAGGAAACTATTTTTTGATAAAGAAAACCAAAACCGCCTTTCAAGGCGAATAATCAACATTGCCCTTATTGGCATTTCACTCGGGTTGGTGGTAATGCTTATTGCTGTTTCAATCGTAACCGGGTTCAAAGCTGAAATAAGGAATAAAGCCATTGGGTTTGGCGGGCATATACAGATTACAAATTTTGACACAAACAGGTCATACGAAACGCAGCCAATTAATAGAACTCAAAAATTCCTGCCCAAAGTTAAGGGGCTTGAATTGGTAAAATATATTCAGGCATTTACAACCAAACCGGGGATTATTAATACCGATGAAGATATCCAGGGAGTGATCCTAAAAGGCGTTGGCACCGACTATAACTGGGGCTTTTTTCAAAAATACCTTACAGAAGGCCGCATACCGCAAATCAACGATTCTTCAAGAGTCAATGATGTTTTGATATCAGAATCACTCACAAAATTGCTCAGGCTGAAATTAGGGGATGCCATTTTCATGTATTTTATCCAGGGGAACAAATGGCCGCCAAAAATCATACAGTTTAAAATTTGCGGCATCTACAATACCAACCTTGGCGAATTTGACAACCTATTTGTAATTGGCGACATCAAACATGTTCAGCGCCTAAACGATTGGAACAGCAACCAGATCAGTGGTTTTGAGATTATAATAACCGATTTTGACAAACTGGACGAAGCCGAGATGCAAGTGAGGGAACTGGTTGTTAATTACAACGAAGAACCCGGCACAACCCTTCGAACCACCAATATAGCCAGGAAGTACCCACAACTTTTCGACTGGCTAAATATACTCGATATGAATGTATGGGTTATTTTAACTTTAATGGTTCTGGTTGCAGGTTTTAACATGACCTCTGCATTATTGGTTTTAATTCTTGAACGAAGCTCCATGATCGGGATATTGAAAGCCCTTGGCAGCCCCGACTGGAGTATCCGCAAGGTATTCCTGTATCTTTCGGGCTTCCTTATATCACGAGGCTTGTTGTGGGGGAATATAATCGGGCTTACACTTATCTCCATACAAAAATACCTTCACCTGATGCACCTCGACCCCAATACCTATTACGTTGACGTAGTGCCTGTCAACTTTTCAATTTTATATTTTATCCTCCTCAATGCCGGGACAATGGTTGCAACGCTGGCAATGTTGGTTGTCCCCAGTTATTTTATCAGTAAAATATCGCCGGAAAAAACCATACGGTTTGAATAAACAGAGGCTCGGCAAAGCCTTTTTACCGGTTTTTTTTTATTTTAGCAGGAGATGCTTTTTCAACAATTTAAATATCAATTAAAAGAGGCTTGTTCCGGCCCACTACCAGGTGAATATTCGCATAGGAAAATGGCAATGCCAAAAAGAAAGCTGCCGGTTGCCCCGGATGAAGCACAGATAGTGAGGAGGAGCAGCGTGCTGGCCCTTATTTTCCCTGAAGGGGATGAACTGTACACCTGCCTGATAAAACGCCCGGATACCATGAAGCACCATGCAGGGCAAATTGCATTGCCGGGCGGGCAAATCGATGAAACCGATACTGATGAAATAGTAGCTGCCTTGCGGGAAGCAAACGAAGAAATTGGTGTCGACAGCAACACTGTTGAGATTATTGGCCATTTGTCAGGCCTGTATGTCAGAATCAGCCAGTTTAATATTTACCCGGTTATTGGCTGGTCGGACAGCAAGCCCCGTTTCAGTATAAACCCTGATGAGGTAGAAGAACTTATCCTCTTCCCACTTTTGCAGCATGTCAATAACTCTTCAACCTCAGAAACCGAGGTGGACACCTTCTCGGGCAAACTAAAAGTCCCGTGTATATTCTTCCAGGGAAAGGTTATCTGGGGTGCAACGGCAATGATATTATCCGAGCTTTTCGATGTGATGAATACACTACCTTTTATCCGGGAATTAAAATCTAATGGTAAAAATAATGCTTAAGAAGCTGCCTGAATTTTAAAATTTAAACAGTCTCTCAGTCTACCCTCAACAATTCGTATGACAAATCGGTTTTGTTGATGCCCTGCACTTTATAAAGGGCTTTAAAGTCGGGGGTTTCTTTCTTCCGAAGGTATTTTTCCTCAAATTCTTTAAGGCTCTTTTTACCAGTGAAAATGCCAACCGTTGAAATGTTGCCAATATCCTGGCTGGACAAAAAGAAAAGGAAACGGTTTTTATTGAATCCGCTGAACGACAAAACCAGCGAGTAATCCACTTCAGCCTCGTCATGCGAGCTTGCCTGATACTCTGCCGAACAGGGGTCCTGCGATAATATTATATCCTTATAAGGGCTTTTTATATTGTATGGGAATTCCATTTCGGAGATCAGGCTTTCGAAGATCCCCATATTTTTATAATTCCCAATAAAAATAACATTGTTAAATTTCAAATCATCGGGTTGCATATCGCTGGAAAGTTTCACCTCAATATTCTCACCCAAATACCCGAAAACACGTTGAATATCGTTTTGGCAGAATACAGCCATTTTTGATAAATAGGTAAGGTGCGATTTTGAAAGAGTTTGTGCCAGTTCAGGTTTTTCCGACAACAGGATTTTAAACTCCTTCTCCGAATTGATCTTGAAATCCCTGAAAATCCCACTTGAGCCAGTGGGTAGGGAACCATTAAAAACAAAATAATCGCCCAGTACCAGCAACGTTTTTTTCCCATTGTTAAACCCGGCCCACAATGCCGATTTACTCCATGTTTTTTCAGCCGCCCTGTTATTTGCCAGCATAAATATAACCAGGGCTATCAATAAAACGGAACTAATAACGAATGGCACTAAATAATTACCCCCCCTGTGCTTTTTATCTTTCGAAGAAATAAAATTTACCCTGTACTTCCCTTTTTCAATTTCAAAATGAATTTCGTCTTTCCTACCCTCATGGTCGTAATACTCCGATAATCTTTTGCGGATATTATGGATGTACACCCTGATATTTGAGTCCTGTTTCGAACCGCTTTCGTATTTTTTCCCGAATAATTCAATACCGATGGTATATTCTTTAGGGTTTTGCCCTTTCAGTGTCGATTCGACCAAATAGGTTAACAGGTCACAGCTTATTTTAGATTTCTCAAAATACCGGCTTGCTGTAATCTTTTGAAGATACTTCTCTATCTGGTCTTTTTTTGGGATCATCTGCCAAAAATAACAAAGTTATAACAGTTATAAAACAAGTTTCGGACGCTACAAATATACCTGATTTAATTTATATGCTAATTTTAAAAGCAATTAGGTTGAATGAATGTTATGTAACATTATACATTCAAGTGAGTAATAATTACATTTGCAAATGTCCGTGACCGCACACGGAAATAATCTAACTAAAAATTATAATAACATTTAAAACTATTCTTCATGCAAAAATTTATCACTTTAAGCATATCCTTTATCGTTTTACTATCTGTTTTTTCCGGCTGTAAAGGTGATGGGTGGGAGTACCTGTTCAATGGTAAAGACCTTGAAGGCTGGAAACAATTAAACGGGGAGGCAAAATACGAAGTAGTAAATGGTGAGATTGTAGGTACTACTGTTGCCAACACCCCTAACTCATTTTTAGCAACAGAGAAAACATATTCCGATTTTATTTTCGAAGTTGAATTGTTACTCACCGAAGAGATGAATTCAGGGATACAGTTCCGTTCGGAAAGCACGCCGGAATATAACAACGGCAGGGTACATGGTTACCAGTGCGAAGTAGACCCTTCGGACAGGGCATGGAGCGCGGGCATCTACGATGAAGCCCGCCGGGGCTGGTTGTACCCCGTTGACCTGAACCCGGCAGCCAAAACAGCATTCAAAATGGGCGAATGGAACAAATACCGTATCGAATGTATCGGCAATTCATTACGGACATGGCTAAACGGGGTTCCTGTTGCACACGTGATCGATGATATGACCCCTGAAGGGTTTATTGCACTCCAGGTTCATGCAATCCGCGATAAGAAACATGAAGGCAGGCAAATCAAATGGAGGAATATACGGATAAAAACGGAAAACCTGGTTCCATCGCCTGCCGAAGACATTTATGTAGTAAACCTGATCCCAAACAACCTAAGCAAGGCTGAAGCATCGCAGGGGTTTAAACTCCTGTTTGACGGGAAAACAACCAATGGGTGGAAGAGTGCCACTGGCGGTACTTTCCCGAAAGAGGGGTGGGAAGTTAAAGATGGTGTTTTATCAGTCCTCGACAATGGTGGTGATGCCTCAAAAAAAGGCGGCGACATAATTACTACTGAGAAGTTCGGTGCTTTTGAATTAAAATTTGATTTCAACCTGGACGAAGGAGCTAACAGCGGTGTAAAATATTGCATAGGGAATAATGGCCCTTCTATTGGGCTCGAATATCAAATAATTGACGATGAAAGGCATACTGACGCTAAAAATGGTATTGGCGGCAATCATTCCCTGGCATCGTTATACGACTTAATCGCTGCAAAGAAAGAAGAACGGTTTGTTAAAAAACCAGGGGAATGGAACCGAGGGCGCATTGTCCTTTTCCCCGACAACAGAGGCGAGCATTGGTTGAACGGAAGGAAAGTAGTGGAATATACACGTGGCGACAGTGCTTTTAATGCCTTGGTCGCCAAAAGTAAATATGCTAAATTTAAAAACTTCGCAATGACTGCCGAAAGCCCTGTTTTATTGCAAGACCACAACAATACCGTCCATTTCCGTAGTATCAAAATAAAACCTTTAAATTAATGAGTACAAACAGGAGAGAATTCTTAAGGACAGTAGCAGCCGGCACAACAGGGGTAGCAGTAGGCGGAGCTGCAATAGGAATGCCGGCCCGCAGCTATGGAAGGGTAGTTGGGGCCAACGACCGGTTAAACATTGCAATCATAGGGCTGGGGCGCAGGTTGGGCGCTTATTACCAGCCTATTGCAAAAAAAGAAAGCAATGTTGAGTTGCTTTACCTTTGCGATGTAATGAAAAGCCAGCGGGAAAAAGCTGCCGGGAAATTTTCGAAATTCATCAATTACAAACCCAAGCTCGAAAACGATATCCGTAAAGTTATAAACGACCCAAAAGTTGATGCAATAATAAATGCCACGCCCGACCACTGGCATGCCCCCGGGTCAATTATGGCTATTACAGGCGGCAAACACGTTTATGTTGAAAAACCATGCAGCCACAACATGAATGAAAGTGAGCTACTGGTTGAGGCAGGGAAAAAATACAACAAAGTGGTCCAAATGGGAAACCAGCAGCGTTCGTCAGGCCATACTATCGAAATTATTAAGGAAATACATGACGGAATTATTGGGACGCCTTATAAAGCCCTTGCTTTTTACACCAACAGGAGAGGTGAAGTCCCGGTACAGAAAAAAGCACCTGCCCCCGATGGGCTAGACTGGGATTTGTTCCAGGGGCCGGCACCGCATCGTGATTATACCATTGAAACCTGGGACTACAACTGGCACTGGTATGGCTGGGACTACGGAACCGGGGAAACAGGGAATAATGCTACTCATGAGCTCGATGTGGCACGGTGGGCACTGCAGGCTGGTTACCCTACACGTGTAGATGTGGAAGCTGCAAAAAGGCATTTTATTAACGATGGCTGGGAGATGTACGATACAATGGATGCTACATTTAAATTTGCCGGTAACAAAATAATTAAATGGGACGGTAAAAGCCGGAATGGTTACGATACGTACGGCGGCGGACGGGGAACAATAATTTATGGTAGCGAGGGCGCAGTCTTCATCGACCGTGGGAAATATATTTTATACAACCGTAACGGGGAAGTTATAAAAGACAGCAAATCAGCATCTAATGAAGCAGGTACAGCTCTCGGTGGCGGTGGGGATATGTCGACTACCCATGTTATGAATTTCTTTGACGGGATACGCGGGAAGAGCAGGTTAAACTCGCATATTGCAGAGGGTGTAATCAGCCAGGCGATGGTACATTATTCAAATATCGCATACCGTATCGGAAAAGGTTTTGATATTGACGATGTAACCGGGAAAATGTTCGACCGCGATGCCATGAAGTTATGGGGGCGTGAATATGAACCAGGATGGAAGCCAAAACTTTAAATCAAAAATATATGGACTGGGTAAGACAGGTGATCAAGATTAAAAGTATAGTGGCTTTGGCAGGGCTTGTCCTGCTATCAGGATTGACAATTGGGCAAAACACTAAAAAAGGGTTTCTTTCAGATATTGGTGTGTGTACAAGTTTCTCAAATGCGGGTATTTTATCCGAGAATGGTTATACTTATGTTGAAGAAGGGGTAAGGAGTTTTTTAATCCCTGATAAAAGCGAAGAGGAATTTAATAAGATACTGGCTCAGGCAAAAGAATCACCCTTGCCGGTAAAAGTATGTAACAGTTTTTTGCCGGGCAGTTTAAAAAGTGTTGGTGCAGAAGCTGCCCACCCTGAAATTTTAAAATTCGCAGAAACAGCTTTTCGCAGGGCGCAAATAGCCGGCGTTAAGGTGATTGTTTTTGGCAGCGGCCGTTCCAGGAATATACCTGATGGTTTTTCACGTGAAGAAGCCAGGAAGCAATTCATTACCCTTTGTTCCGGGATGGCGCCAATAGCTGCAAAATACGATGTGGTTATAGTACTTGAGCCACTGAACTCGAAAGAGTGCAATTTTATCAATACAGTTACCGAAGGCGGTGAGATAGTTAATGAGGTAAACCATCCTAATTTCAGGTTAATGGCTGATATTTACCATATAGAAATGGAAGGAGAAGGGCCTGAAGGTATCCTGAAATACGGAAATTTAATTAAACATATACACATTGCAGAAAAAGAAGGACGGGCAGCCCCGGGGACTCACGGCGATGATTTCCGCCCATATTTCGAGGCTTTGAAAAAAGTTGGCTACCAGGGGCGCATCTCCGTTGAATGCAGGTGGGATAACTTTAATTCACAGGTAGGTACTGCTATTAGAGCAATAAAAAAACAAATACAACTAACTAAATAAACTAAACAATGGACAACTCAAGACGAATATTTTTAAAAAAGTCAGCCGTTGGGGCTGCAGGTATAGCTATTGGCGGCATTGGTATGTCTGCTAAAAGTTATGGTAGTATTTTAGGGGCTAACGATAAAGTAAGAGTCGGTATACTGGGCTTTTCCAACCGTTTTAAAAACTCATTAGGCCCGGCATTCCTGAAATACGCCAAAGAAATGAATTTCGAATTCGTAAATATTTGCGACCTCTGGAGCAGGCGGCGGAAAGAGGGGCAGGCATGGTATAAAAAAATGACAGGGGATGATATCGAAACTTCGCGGAACTCTGATGAATTATGGAACCAGAAAACAGATGCCGTTATCATTAGCACTGCTGATTTTCAACATGCATTGCTTTTAGCCGAAGCAGTAAATGCAGGATGCGATGTATATTGCGAGAAACCGTTTGCCGAAACAATGGACGATGCAATAACAGGCTTGAAAGCTGCAAAAAAGACAGGTAAAGTTATACAAATCGGGTCGCAGCGCCGAAGCGGGTCAAACTACCAAGCTGCACACGATTATATCCAGTCGGGTAAATTTGGGAAAACAATCATGGTTGAAATGACATGGAATGTCAACCAGCCCGGAAGGTGGAGGCTGCCCGAACTTATTAAACAGATCAAAGAGTCTGACACCGATTGGAAACGTTATTTGATGAACCGCCCGTATGAACCATGGGACCCCCGTAAATACCTGGAGTACCGTTTGTTTTGGCCGTATTCTTCCGGGATACCCGGGCAATGGATGTCGCATCAGATAGATACGGTACATTGGTTCCTGGATTTACCCCATCCCCGGTCGGCAGTTGCCAATGGCGGGATATACATGTGGAAAGACGGGCGCAGGAACTTCGATACAATGACCGCCGTATTCGACTATGGCCCGTTGAACAATCCTGATGAAGGATTCCAGGTGTCGTACTCATCGCGGCAAACCAACTCTTCGGGAGGGATAAAAGAGTGGTACTTCTCCAATGGAGGGAAACTTGACCTGGCAACAAACAAAGTGAATAGCGATGGCGGCCTAACCGAGCGGCACGCTAAAGCAATGGGTATGAAGCCTTTCCTGCTTGATGAATTCGAACTGCCTCAAATGAAAGTGGTTGCCGGTGCAAATACAGGTGCCGACCCGCTTACCAATGCACATATAAAAAACTGGATGGACTGTGTACGTGAAAACAACGTGAAAACAAATGCACCTGTTGAAGCCGGCTACCAGCATTCAATAGCAAATATAATGGTGACTGCCGCCTTGCATACAGGGCAGAGGGCAACCTTCGACTCAAAAACACAACAGGTAATTGCCGGAGGCAAACCTTTTAAATATTAATAAAACTATGTCCTATAAATATTTTTTATTGTTTATCAGCCTGTTCCTTGGTAGTATTCTTTGTCAGGGTGTATCGGCACAACCACGTGTCAAACTGGTCACAGTTATCGTTTCGCCAAACCATGCCGACTGGACCTACAATAAAGGGGAGAGTGCCGAATTCAAAATAACCGTATTGAAGAATGAAGTCCCTTTAAATGGTATTAAGGTTGAATATAAAATTATGCCCGAGAAAATGGATCCGATTAAAAGTGGTACAGAAACCATAAAAAAAGAATCGGTTACTGTAAAATCGGGTAAGATTAAGAAAGCGGGGTTTATCAGGTGCTTAGCGTCTGTCGAAGTAGACGGGAAAGAATATCATTCGACCGCAACGGCCGGATTCTCACCCGGTAAAATAGAACCAACCACCCAACTGCCCAATGATTTTAAAGCATTTTGGAATAATGCAAAAAAAGAATTAGCAAAAATACCTGTAAAACCGGTATTGACACTTATTCCTGAAAGGTGTACCGATGCCGTGGATGTTTACCATGTCCGCCTGGACAATATCCAGGGTAAAATATACGGTATACTCTGCAAACCCAAAAAACCCGGTAAATACCCGGCAATTTTACATGTCCCCGGTGCCGGTGTCCGACCCTATTACGGCGATGTGGAAAATGCTGCCAAAGGGGTCATTACTTTTCAGATTGGCATTCATGGTATCCCGGTAAATTTAAAGCCGGAGGTTTATAATGATTTAAAGGCCGGGGTGTTGAGGAGGTACACTCTTATTAACCTTGGTGATAAAGATAAATATTACTATAAAAGGGTTTACCTGGGGTGTGTCAGGGCAGTTGATTTTATTTTCGGGCTTGACGCCTTCGATGGTAAAAACATTGCTGTTACAGGTGGCAGCCAGGGAGGGGCTTTATCGATCATTACTACCGGGCTCGACAAAAGAATAAAATCACTGGCTGCACTTTATCCGGCATTGTGCGACCTTACCGGTTATTTACATGGAAGGGCTGGTGGGTGGCCGCATTTATTCAGGGATGAATACACCAATAAACCTGAAAAAATTGAGACCTCAAAATATTACGATGTGGTAAATTTTGCACGGTTTGTTAAAGTCCCGGGGTGGTATAGCTGGGGGTACAACGACCCTACCTGCCCGCCAACTTCGATGTACTCTGCATACAATGTAATCAAGGCTCCAAAAGAACTGCATATCTTCCAGGAAACTGGCCACTGGTCATTCCCAGAACAGATAGAGATGAGGTATGAATGGCTGCTAAAACAACTGAAAAAGTAAATGCCTGAACAGGGAGTTTATAGTGATTCCTTTTTTGCCATGGGGACACGGTGCGATGTGGTGTTGCCCGGTGTGGATGAAGAGTTTGGAGAACAGGTAGTTCAACTGGTAAAAGATGAGATGATTCAACTTGAAAAACAGTTGAGCCGCTTCATACCACAATCGCCAATAAGCAGGTTGAACAGGGCAGCAAAAGGTGAGTGGCTATACACTTCGCAAACAGTTTGGGAAATTTTAACTATCTGTTACGACTTTTTCCAGGTTAGTAATGGCGTATTCGATATTACACTGGCTCCGCTAATTAACCTTTGGAAAACAAATCGCGGGGGGAGGCAAATACCAGACGATGAAATAGGGCGGGCAAAAGCCATTTGCGGATTTGACAAAGTCGAATTCGACATTGAAAAACAACAACTCCGGTTTCTATCCGATGGGGTTGAGTTCGACCTGGGGGGCATTGGGAAAGGTTTTGCTATTGACACTATCAAAGGGGTATTATTAAATCAGAAAATTAAAAATGCAATCGTTAACCTGGGCGACAGCTCTGTGCTGGCTTTGGGGCAGCATCCGAATGGAGAAGATTGGCCAATTGGAATCAGGAATGCCTATTCAAAGGATGAATATATACATGTTTTCCAGGTAAACAACGAAACCGTCACAACATCGGGGACAGTTTATAATACCGAGAAAAACAAAAGGGGGGTAAGGCAGCATATTATCAACCCGTTATCCGGGAAACCAATCGAATCACCTTGTTCTGTATCGGTGAAGTCTGATTCAGCCACCTTCGGGGAATTTTTAGCAACAACCTGGATAATTCTGCCAGAATATGATAGAAAAATCCTATCAGAAAAATGCAGGAAAGTTGAAACTTTGGAAATCAATTATAAATCGGAATCTGATTTTGAAACAAGACTAACAATATTATAGTTTTTTAAAATATGGAAAATAATAGGAAAAACAGGAGGGATTTTATTAAAGAGATGAGCCTGATTGCCAGCTCTACCGCTTTCCTGTCCTCAATACCCTGGTTAAATGCCTTTGCCGGAGAGAACGGTAAAAATGTTGCTGCATCCGACAGGGTAAGGTTAGGGATAATCGGGGTAGGAAGCAGGGGAAGGGCACTCCTTTTAAATCTACAAGAAGTAAATAATGTTGATATTGTTGCAGTTTGTGATAATTATGAACCTAATTACCAACGTGCAATAAAACTTACAAATGGCAAGGCAAACGCATATTACGACTATCGGAAGATGCTGGATAAGGAAAAGCTGGATGGAGTAGTTATTGCAACACCATTGCACGAACATGCACATATTACTATTGATTCTTTAAATGCCGGATTGCATGTTTTCTGCGAAAAATCAATGGCCCGCACATTAGAAGACTGCAAGCGGATGGCAGATACCCATAAAGCCACCGGTAAAATATTACAAATTGGGCATCAGCGGTTGTTTAATCCTGTTTACCTTAATGCACTTGAAAGGGTGAAGGCCGGAGAAATAGGGCAGATTACCCAGGTACGGGCGTACTGGCACAGGAATAACGACTGGAGGCGTCCGGTGCCCAGCCCCGAATTGGAAAGGAAAATCAATTGGAGGCTGTATAAAGAATACTCTGCCGGGTTAATGACCGAACTTGCAAGCCACCAGTTACAGGTTGCCAATTGGTTTATCGACAAGGTACCTACCCGTGTGATGGGGTCGGGGAGCAACAGTTACTGGAAACATGGCAGGGAGGTATACGACCAGGTAGCATTGGTATACGATTACGATAATGGCACAAGGTGTATTTACGATTCGCTGACCTCCAATAAACATTACGGGCTGGAAGAACAAATAATGGGCGACAAGGGCACAATTGAGCCGGAGGTAAACCGTATTTATTCAGAATCCATCCCCAAAGCCCCAGGGATCAGGCAGTTGGTTAACAATATTGAGAAAGGTGTATTTGATGTCATTCCAATTGGCGGGGCCAGTTGGGTGCCCGAAACAGCTGTCGAATACAAAGGTGAAATGATTGCTGAATACGCAAACAATGATACTTTCCTCCAAATGGTTGGTTTTGTGAAAGCAGTAAAAGTAGGCAAACCTTATAAAAACCTGTTCAGGGAAGGCTTCCATTCGTCCATTGGGGTATTATTAGGGCTTCAGGCAATGGATAATAACGAAATTGTTTCCTGGCCGGAAAAGTACATTTTAGAAAAAGAAGTATAATACTGAAAAAGAAGGAAATGAAAGATATACTGATACCTGCTAAACGCGTGAAAAAAGAACTGGCTATCCTGCTGGTATGTTTTATTGCAGCTTTTTTACTGAATATATATGCAATTGCAAAATACGCTACCAGCTGGAGCGAAATACTCGGGCAATTACACATTATTGTGATTTTATCGCTGGTAATCTATTTTATTGTAGCAATACTACGGTTAATATTATCTGGCATTCTGAAAGCCTTTAAATGAAGTTGTGGGCCAAGCATAAATTTCAGCTAATTTGAATAAGAAAAATTTAATATCAGCCACTCCTCTTTTAGTGAGGGTTTCACTTTAAGCGAAGCCCTCACTACTAACAGAATAAAGGAATAAAAAATCTAAAATCAGGAAGTACTGAGACTTGGGCATTCCATACCTCGCGGCAGGCAGGCTTATTCCTTATTGGATATTTGTCTTTTTGAAAAAAAATCTTTCCCCCATAACCTTTTCAAGTAACCCAAACTATTCCAGCAACCCCATAATTTCTTCTTTGGATATTGATTTAAAAGGGTTATTGGAATTAATAAACTTATCTGCCAGCGTACTTTTCCTTTCTTTCAGCTGTTGGATTTTTTCTTCAATTGAATTTTCAGTGATAAAACGGTACACAAATACGTGTTTGTCCTGCCCCATCCGGTGAGCCCTGTTGACTGCCTGGTTTTCAGCAGCGGGATTCCACCAGGGGTCGATAATAAATACATAATCGGCTTCGGTTAAGTTCAGCCCAACGCCTCCCGCTTTCAACGAGATCAGGAATATACGGTTCTCAGGGGTTTCCTGGAATTGCCTGATCACCTCTCCCCGGTTAGTGGTTTGCCCTGTTAGCATACTGTACATCCAACCTTCTTCTTCAATTTTTTTACGAATCAATTCAAGGTGCTTCACAAATGAGGAAAAAATAAGCACTTTGTGTTTTTCAGCCATCAGGTCCTGAAGGCTTTTATAGATCTCGTCAAACTTCCCCGAGTTATGTTCAGCATCTTTTTCAACCATTGACGGGTGGTTTGCGAGCTGCCGCAACTTAGTCAGGCCCTGCAACACCACAAAAGATGATTTCCCCAGCCCTTCTTTTTCAATATTTTCAAGTACTGCATTCCTGATAATTGATTTTTCACGCTCATAAATACGCAATTGCCCATCAGCCATAGGGCAATACCTCACTTGTTCCATCAAAGGGGGTAAATCCTTCGCAACCTGTTCTTTAGTCCGGCGTAATATAAACGGGCGGATCATCAACTGTAGTTTTTCCTGCACTGCCGGGTCGTTGTGCCTCTCAATCGGCGTAATATAATACTGCCTGAAAAAAGCCAGGTTACCCAGTAGCCCATCATTCAAAAAATTAACCTGCGACCACAAATCGATTAAAGAATTCTCTATTGGCGTACCGGTTAATACCAGGCGGTGGCCGGCTTTTAAGGATTTTACCGCTTTATATATTTTCGAGGAGGGGTTTTTAATATTCTGGCTTTCGTCAAGTATCAGGTAAAAAAAACGAAACCCGGCTAAAAGCTCAAGGTCGTTCCTTACGGTACCATAGGTAGTTAAAATAATATCATAATAGTTGATTATCTTACCCAACCCATCAACCTTTTTCCTTTTTGCCCCAACATATTTAAAAACTTTCAGCGAAGGGGTAAATTTCTTCACTTCGTTTTCCCAGTTATGTATAAGCGAGGTTGGCACCACAATTAATGAAGCGGGCTGTATCCCCCCTTCTTCACCTTCTTCGGCCTCAAACATACTCAGTTGCCCTGACGAATTTGTACTATTCGTACCGATACCCCTCTTTGCCCTTTTCAATTTCAATAAAAGCGTAAGGGTTTGCAATGTTTTCCCCAACCCCATATCATCGGCAAGGCACCCCCCAAAATCGTTTTTATGCAATTGAAACATCCAGCTAACCCCCTCTTCCTGGTATGCCCGTAGTTTTGCTTTAACATTATCGGGGATACTTACCTTCGTATTATTGAGATTATTTATTTCTTCAAACCCACGGATAAAATTGCGGTCAAAGCCTTTCACCCTGTTTTTAAGGATCGGGAAATGGTATTTGCTGAATTTTAAATATTTACCGAAAGCTTTCCCAAACCGGATGAACTCCTTGTACCTGCTGAACCACTCTTCCGGTAATATAGCAATTTCGCCGTTTGGCAGTTCAAATTCCCGGATATCGTTCAGGATATATTTTTTAAGTTTTATAAATGGGATCTCGTATTCGCCAAAATGCACAACTGCATAAATATCGAACCAGTCGCTAACTTTATTATTCAGCTCAATCCTGAGTTCCTGTTTATCCGTAAAATATTTTTTGCCCAGGTTAGCCTGGCTTACCCCCACCCCTTTACCCAGCAGTTTACTTTTATTGTCGCTAAGCCAGTTAATCAGCGAATAAAGGGCATTAACCCGTTCAAGCAACTTAACCCCTTTTGGGGTATAGTAGCCATTATTTTCCTCCAACCCTATGCTTTCCAGGAAATTAATTATACTGTGCTCCCACTCTGTATCGCGTTGCACTTTATAAAAAACATAATCCCCTCCTTCTTTTTCTAATTTAACAGCCACTTTACGTGCCGAATTGGGCAGGAATTCCTCATTATCATAATTAAACCTTAAAACAAGTGATGGCTCATACTGCAAATCAGGCTCCAATGTCAGGCATGCCTGTTTTGTAGTATTATTTTCAATAACCTTAAAACCATTGGCAACAACCTTATGCCTCCGTACCATATTCAGCACAAAGCTGTTATAATATTTATCCTCCACAGCCTTCGATATGGAAACATACTCTTTCGAAAAGAACGGGGTGAGCTTTTTGGCATCTATACCGTTGAAAATAAAAAGCTGCCCCTGATATGCAAGGATGCAGGGGTTGGTAGTTACAACAATCACATTCTTATTCAACAAACTCAACTCTTTGCCATCCTGAAAAGTTTGCAGCCTGTAACGTGTCCCCTCTGAATTCCTTTCAAAATGAAAAACAACCTGCGCGAACGACCTGTTTACCTTAATTATATCTTCGTCATACAGATTGGCATATTTAGCATCTTTTTTAAAAACACGGACATTTTCGCGCATTAAAATGCCGGCACACCTAAAAATAACCTTTTCAATATACGGAGTGACCTGTTTAAGGAAATAATCTTGTTTAAGGTTGTTATAGAATTCGGATACATTTGCAGAACGGGAGAATTTACGGGCTAATTTCTCATCGCTGTATTTTTCTATCAGGCGCACCAGTTCCAGTTCATGCGGTAAAAACCTGTATTGATATGTTTTTATGCCGTGCATTTTCACCAATGTATCGATAGTATAAAATGAACCGCTGTTTTGAATAAGGTAGGGAGCCAATACATATCCCAGGAAACGATGTTGTGTTAAGCCAATTATAAATTCCAACTTCATATTTTTCAGACACTTAAATCTATTAGAAAAAATTAATTCCCGCTTCACTTCTGCCAGGGATACGGCTTAAACGATTTTATCAACAAAACTTCATCATTTAAAGATGAAATATACAGCAATAACCAAAAAAACAAACCCTATAAGATGATTTAATTTTAAGGTTTCACCTTTGAAAGCTATCAGGGTAAAAACAGTAAAAACAATCAGTGTTATCACTTCCTGAATGACTTTTAATTGAACCAGTGTAAAAGGGCCTCCATTTTCCTTAAACCCAATTTTGTTTGCCGGCACTTGAAAGATATATTCAAATAATGCTATTCCCCAACTAATTAAAATTATTGAGAATAGCCCTAATTTATTAAACCATCTCCATTCTGAAAATTTCAAATGCCCATACCAGGCTATTGTCATAAAGGTATTAGATAAAATCAATAGCCCTATTGTTGAAAGCGATTTCATAATAACCGATTTTTTTTTGTCCATTACAGTTTGCTGCCAATTTCCACAACCCACTTAATTTTTAAAGAACCTTAAATATAATAATAAGTTTATCTGATGCATTTAGGGGGGAAGATGTAATCTTAAGGTTTATTTAAATAAAGCTCGCACAAGCCAGGTAATAACAGAAGTTGTTTAAAGTTAAATTGAGAACCTCGAAAATCCACTTTAACTTTAAACAACTTCACAGCAAAAACAACCCCCGGAATACCTCCGGGGGTTTAAAATACCTAACTAATTAAACTATTAACCTAACAAGGAAATTAATTCTTTTATATTAGCTGCTTATCAGCTTCAAATTCTCATCTAAAGGTGCCATTCGAGGCATTAATAAGTGTACTAGCCCTAAAATAACGAGGTAAAGCGAACCTGCAATC
>JAADGO010000221.1 GCA_013152355.1 Chlorobiota bacterium | reverse complement strand
ACTAATAGATTCGTTGCCGCCATCTTTTATTTCTATATTACCAGAATAAAGTTCATTATAATCTTCTGTAATATGGATTTCAATGAAATACTTATATTCCCCATTGGGGACTTCGCTTTTGGGGATGTCAAACTCAAGGATTACATTGCTACCAATATCTGGCGTAGCCTGCGTTACCGCATCAACCATTTCTTGGGTGGCTTTACCCCATTGGGATTTGTTTACCCAAATTGGGCAAACCCCTTCAACATTAAACCCTCCGTAAGAAAGGTAGTCGGATACAAACAATGTTTTAACATATTCCCCATCTAATTTTTCCAACCATATTGCTACCTGGTATGACGGCATAGCACCTTCTACCTCATTTACATGGAACGAAAATTCTAATCTCGAGTTTTCAGGCAGGCTACACCCAAAAGCAGGGAGGAGCGCAATAATCAGGATAATTATCTTTTTATTCAAAATACAATTAGTTTAAATATATGTGAATCAGCAATTTGCAGAGAAAATAATAGCCTCATAGGATGAAGCAAGAATTTAAAATGCAAGTGCAATTTTCTGATCAAAGTTATAAAAAAAACAAAACCATGTGATCTAAAGTTTAAATTTTCCTTGCTTTTCGGTTTCACTTCATTATTAATTTATTGATATATTGATTATTATTGTTAATAAAATCTGATTTCTTAGGAATATATTGTTTTATGCCGCTTTTTCCTTTCCTGCAATAACGTTTACGAAACTTTTTCCAGAAGCTATATGCAAGTGAATTTGTATAACTTTCCCCTTCGGCTTAATCTCAAAAAAGCCTCCTTAAATAGTCAAGTCCGAAAGAAGTTTATGCGCCTGTTCAACAGTACTGACTCTTTCAAAAGTCAAAGCCAGTTTGTTGCTGCCTTCTTTTATCCGGCAACTTTTTGAGTGGTTTTGCAGGTATTGTAATATTTTACCAAAAACAGCAGTTTGATAGAAAGGCGATCCCTGGTCGGAAATAAAGTAGCAGGCCATTTTATTATTTTTCAGGACAATCCTTTCCATGCCTGCCCCGATGGCTAACCACCTGAGCCTAACTACTTCCAGGAGCTCCTTGCTTTGCCTGGGAGGGTTTCCAAAGCGGTCGGACAGCATTTTTTCAAATTCTTTTAACCCTTCTTCATCTGCTACATTATCCAGTTCACGGTAAAGCAACATCCTTTCAGACGTCCCCGGTATATAGTCATCGGGGAATAAGAGTTCTAGGTCGGTATCAACCTGGCAGTCGTTTACAAATTTTACATTCATAAAAGCATTTGCCGCCTGTTTATCCTCATCTTTAAACAGCTCTTTATAATCTTCCTGCTTCAATTCCTGGATTGCTTCGTTTAAAATGCGGTGGTAGGTTTCAAAACCAATATCGGCAATAAACCCACTTTGTTCGGCACCTAAAAGGTTCCCGGCACCCCGGATATCCAGGTCTTGCATGGCAATATTAAACCCGCTGCCTAAATCAGCGAACTCTTCCAATGCACGCAGCCTCCTGCGGGCCTCGGGGCTAATGGTGGAAAGCGGCGGGGCAATCAGGTAGCAAAAAGCCCTTTTATTTGAACGGCCTACGCGCCCACGTAACTGGTGTAAGTCGCTCAATCCGAAGTTCTGCGCCTGATTGATTATTATGGTATTGGCATTGGGTATATCCAGACCCGATTCAATAATGGTGGTGGCAATCAGCACATCATACTTGCCATTAATAAAATCCAGCATCACCTTCTCCAGTTTAGGCCCTTCCATTTGCCCGTGTGCAACTATTGTTTTTACTCCGGGGACAATCCTTTTAAGCGTTGCTTCAACTTCATAAATATTTTGTACCCGGTTGTGGATAAAAAATACCTGCCCTTCCCGCCCTACTTCATATTGGATGGCATCACGGATAACTTGTTCATTGAACCCATGCAATTCGGTAACGATAGGGTAGCGGTTTGGGGGCGGTGTTTGAAGAATAGACAAATCGCGGGCGCCCATTAATGAAAATTGCAATGTCCGGGGAATAGGGGTTGCCGTAAGTATCAATGTATCAACGTTAATTTTAATCTGTTTTAGTTTTTCTTTTATCGAAACACCAAATTTTTGTTCTTCGTCAATAATTAATAGCCCAAGGTCTTTGAACTGCACATCTTTGCTAACCAACCTGTGGGTGCCGATTATAATATCAATTTTGCCCTGGCTTACTTCTTTGAGTGTTTGTTTGATTTCGGCTGTTGTACGCAACCGGCTGATGTAGGCAACATTTGCAGGGAAATTCCCCAGCCTTTCAGAGAATGTTTTAAAATGCTGCAATGCTAAAATAGTTGTCGGCACCAAAACAGCAACCTGTTTGCTGTCGGCAACTGCCTTAAAGGCAGCGCGGATAGCAATTTCTGTTTTCCCAAAACCCACATCCCCACAAACCAGGCGGTCCATCGGGATTGGTTTTTCCATGTCCTCTTTAACAGCAAGAGTCGATTTTTGCTGGTCAGGAGTATCTTCATAAATAAAGGAAGCCTCCAGTTCGGTTTGCATGTACGAGTCAGGTGAGAACGAGTAACCGCTTTTCGACCTCCTTTCTGCATACAAGGCAATCAGTTCTTTGGCAATGTCTTTTACTTTTGCTTTGGTGCGGTTCTTCATCTTTTGCCACGCACCAGTGCCCAGTTTATTCATTTTTGGCTCACTGCCGTCTTTACCCTTGTATTTCGATATCCGGTGGAGGGAATGGATACTGACCAGGAGCGAGTCATTGTTTTTATATACCAACCGCATTGCCTCCTGGGTTTTACCATTCACCTCGGTTTTAACCAGCCCGGCAAATTTCCCAATCCCATGGTCAATATGCACTACATAATCCCCCGGATGGAGTTTATTTAACTCTTTCAGTGAAATAAACCCCCGTTGTGCTTTCCTTGATTTAATTTTGAACCGGTGGTAGCGTTCGAATATCTGATGGTCGGTATAGCAACATAGTTGATGGCCGTGGTCAATAAACCCTTCGTGAAGTGTAAAAAGCAGGGGGGTGAATTTTACTTTCACACCGGTATCATGGAAAATTGCCTGCAACCGTTCGATTTGCTTTTCGTTGTTCGAGAGGATAAAAAGCCGGTATCCGTTTTTTTGATGTTCAGAGAGGTTTTCCCCCAGGAGCTGGAAATTTTTATTAAATACCGGTTGCCCGGAAACAGCAAAACTGAATGTTTTTGATGAGGGGAAATATGGGTCAGTACCAAATTCAATAACTGTTTCTTTCCCTAAGAATGTTTTTAGTTCATTGCCTGAAATGAAATTTGCCTTGGTATTGTTTGCTTCATCATTGAGCGAAGCAGGCATTGCCTGGTTATACATAGCATCCACCTGTTCAAGGGAAAAGCCAATATTATTGCCGCATACGATATTGCCGGGCGGCATAAATTCCAAAAGTGAGATTCGTTCACCGCAATCGGCTATCTCCTGAATGTTGGGGACAATGGTGATTCTTTCAAGCGTTGATTTTGAAAGTTGATTATTGATATCAAAACTCCTGATTGAGTCAACTTCATCGCCAAAGAAATCTATTCGGTACGGGTCTTCGTTCGAAAATGAAAAAATATCGACAATACTGCCTCTAATCGAGAATTGCCCAGGTTCATAGACAAAATCAACCCGTTCGAAACCGTATTCGTACAAAAATTCATTAATAAATTCTATCGATACCTTATCGTTTTTTGCCAGTTGCAGTGTGTTTTTTTTGAGTTCGGTACCGGTAATTACCTTTAATTACCTTTTCGGCAATGGCTTCCGGGTATGTTACCACTATTTGGCTTAAATCCCCTTTTGCCAGTTTGTTGAGTACCTCTGTCCTGAGTACAATGTTTTCCTGTTCGGGTTCGCTGTAATGGGATGGCCGCTTGAAAGATGACGGGAAAAAAAGTGTATTTCCTGAGAATCCGAGGTTGTTCAGGTCATCATAAAAATAACCGGCTTCTTCCCTGTCGTTGAGCAGTACCAGGAAATTTTTTTGCGTGTTTTCTTTTAGTTGTGCTATTGCTATGGTTTTCAACGAGCCAATAAGCCCCTTCAGGTGGATTTTCCCACCCGGGGGGGTAGTCAATAAATCCACTGCCTCTGCCAGTTGCCCGCTCCCCGAAAAAT
>JAADGO010000145.1 GCA_013152355.1 Chlorobiota bacterium | reverse complement strand
GGGAAATGTTCATCCCTTTCTCAAATAGTGCTATTGCTAAATTGGAATTCAACTCAAATTAAAATATACTGAACAGGAAATCTCATAAAAAAAATAACATGAAAACTAATTCGTTGTTTGTATTCTTTTTACTTATCTCTTTTTTTATCACCGGTTGTTCTCCGCAAAAAGTTACTTACCCCGACAGCCTGAAACAGTTACATAAAAATGTCATAGCCTACTTCCTTGATAAACCGGCAAAGGAAGACGTGGTTGATAAACTATTAGTTGACCTGAACGAAAACGGCTCGTGGCCGGATATTGATTACACAAGCAAGGAACGAGGTGCGTGGCAACCCCGGAGGCACCTGACAAACCTAATGGAGATTGTAAAAGCCTATCAAACGCGTGGCACAAAATTTTACCATAAGAAAAAGGTTTCAAAAAAGATCCGGCTGGCATTAAACTACTGGCTCGAAAACGATTTTCAAAGCCCCAACTGGTGGTTCAACGATATTGGGGTTCCGGAGGTACTCGCCCCTGTTTTGATTTTGATGGAGAACGAACTTTCTCCTGAGCAAAAAGAGATGGGGGTTAAAATCCTCGACCGCTCGAAGATCGGGAAGACCGGGCAAAACAAAGTCTGGCTATCGGGGAATGTTTTATTAAAGTCGTTGCTGATTCGCGATGTGGAAACCATAAAACAAGCGGGCGATTCCATTAAGAGCGAGTTGGTAGTGAGTTTACACGAAGGGGTACAACCCGACTGGTCGTACCACCTGCACGGGCCACAATTGCAGTTTGGGAGCTACGGGCTGTCGTATGCTATTGATATGATAAAGTATATTACAGTCTTACAGCATACCCCTTTTGAATTTGACGAGGATAAAGTTTCGATCTTAAGAAACTATTTACTTCAGGGGCTGCAATGGGTAACCTGGAAGGGACAGATGGATATTAGTGCCTGTGGGCGGCAACTTTTTATCGATTCGCCGGCACAAAAAGCACTGGCCTTATCAAGTTCAATAAAAAAGATGGAAAAACTCGACTATAAATTCGCCGGGGATTATAAAAAGGCTAACCGGTATGAAACCCTGGTGGGGAACAAACATTTCTGGCGGTCAGATTTTCAGGTACAACGAACCCCTGAATATTATTTCTCGGTAAAAATGTGCTCGGAGCGTGTAATTGGTGCACAATCGGGCAATTCGGAGAATATGCTGGGTTTTTATATGGGCGATGGAGTAACATTCCTTTATCAGACAGGCGATGAATACAAAAATATATTCCCTTTTTGGGATTGGAAAAAGATTCCGGGAACAACCACTCCACAAGACAACAAACCCCTGCCTGTTCTAGGCTGGTACGGCTACCGCATCGAAAGTAATTTCGTGGGAGGTGTGTCTGATGGCAAAATCGGGATTGCTGCTATGGATTATAAAAGGAACGGGTTAAAAGCTAAAAAGTCGTGGTTTATGTTCAATGGCAAAATAGTTTGTTTGGGTGCAGGAATAAGCTCCTCGGCAGGGCTACCGGTAACGACCTCGGTTAATCAATCTTACTTAAAAGGAAAGCCTATTGTAAAAACGAGCACAGGGGAAATAACATCAGAGGAAAGTGGGGATATAATAAATCCTAAATGGATACTGCACGACAGTATTGGTTACTTTTTCCCCAATGGAGGCAGCCTAAAAATGGAGGCAAAAGAAGTGGAAGGTTCATGGAGCCGCGTGACTTCGCGATACCCCGACAAAAAGATAAAGGCTTATATATTCAAACTGTGGCTTGAACACGGCGTTAGCCCTGCAGGGAAATCGTACGCTTATATTTTGGTTCCCAACGCAACAAAAGATCAACTGGAAGATATGGAGGAGGAAAATCCTTTCAAAATAGTTAATAAAAAAAACCTGCAACTTGTTGCCTCTCCTGACGGGTTGCTGGCCGGGATAACTTTCTTTAAACCGGGGAAATCGGATGTTTTCGGTGGCATTGAAGTCAACAGGCCCTGCTTAGTCATGCTGAAAAAAGAGAACGATGGGGTGGAAGTTTCAATTGCCGACCCGACTCAGTTACTACCTGATATCCAACTTTCAATTCATGGAGAGTTCCAATACGGAAATGCTTTGGTTAAAAATGGGGAAACCAAAATAACCATTGCACTCCCACAAAATGGAGAAGCGGGTAAATCAGTTACTGTTTTTCTTAAGAGTAATAAAAAACCTCTGAAGACAAAAGCTGTTAGAACATCAGGCCCCGAAGGGAAACAAATGTAATACGCCACGACAAAATACAACCTTTCTCCAGAGGTTTATTAAAAATACGCAAAAGTACACATTGATGTTTATCAATCTATACTTCTGTTAGTTGTAACAATAAATTACAGAAGTTGTTTAAACTGAATGAAAGAATACGGAATTATTTAATCGGGGCTGCATATTTCACTACATCAACTCCGTCAATAGTTGCATCGCACAAGATTATTAAACGTTCGATGACATTACGGAATTCCCTGATATTCCCTGTCCAGTTGATTTTTTTTAGCTCATCAATAGCATCCGGAGTAATTTCTTTTAAAGGCATTCGTGAATCTGTACAAATTTGATTGATAAAATATTCGGCAAGTATTGGTATGTCTTCCAGGCGTTCGTTTAATGTAGGCACTCTGATCAGGATAACACTTATCCGGTGGTAAAGGTCTTCCCTGAAATTATTTTTTCTGATTTCCTCGGATATATTCTTATTGGTAGCTGCAATAACCCTCACATCCACCTTAATAGCTTTATCGCCACCAACCCGGCTTATGATATTTTCCTGTAATGCCCGCAATACTTTAGCCTGTGCAGAGAGGCTCATATCGCCGATTTCATCCAGGAACAAGGTGCCTCCGCTAGCTTGTTCAAATTTCCCCTGGCGCTGCTTTACAGCTGAGGTAAATGCCCCTTTCTCATGGCCAAAAAGCTCGCTTTCAATCAATTCAGAAGGGATTGCGGCACAGTTTACTTCAACAAAAGGCCCTGAAGCCCGATGGCTATGGTCATGAATCCGCCTTGCTACCAACTCTTTCCCCGTCCCATTGGCCCCGGTAATTAATATCCTGGCATCGGTAGGTGCAACCCGGTCGGCCATTTCAATAACCTGCCTTATAGCGTCAGACTCCCCTATTATCTGGTATTTTTTGCTAACCTTCTTTTTTAGGATTTTTGTTTCCGTTACCAGGTTCAATTTATCCAATGCATTCCTGATGGTAATCAGCAGCCTGTTCAGGTCGAGTGGTTTTTCAATATAATCGTATGCCCCCTTTTTGATGGATTCGACTGCGGTATCAATGTTCCCATGCCCTGAAATCATTACAACCGGGGTGTCAGGAGCCAAAACAGTGAGTTCCTCAAGTACCTCTATCCCATCCATGCCGGGCATTTTGATATCACAAAGGACAATGTCAAATTCTCCTTCCCTGACTTTATCTAACCCTGTGCTTCCATCTTCGGCCAGCTCAACATCATATTTCTCGTACTCCAATATATCTTTCAGCGTATTCCGGATGCTACGCTCATCATCAATTACTAAGATTCGTGACACTTGCCTTATTTTAAATATCCATTGGTAAAAATAGGCTTAGTTCAACTGAAAAAAAAATTGTCTGTCAATTAAAAATAAAAATCAAGGGGGAAATGTGCCCCCCTCTTATTTAGTTTCTGCAAGAAAACTCGACAGTTTTCTTGCAGAAACTATTTACGTAAAGATAATTTGAGTCCCTTCCCCTCCGGACATCGCAAAAAAATCGCCAATTGTAATTATATCTAACACATGTTCGCTCAAATCTTCCTTTTTTAGTTTAAACATGTCAACAGCCAGTTTACAGGCATATATTTCACCTCCCCCGGCAGTTATCATATCCAGGAATTCATCTACAGGAGGGATGTCGAGCCTTTCCATCTCTTTTTTCATCATAGCAGAGACTCCTGCCTCTACACCCGGGATAGCACCTAACAGTGTTGGGAACGGCAGACCCCCGGGCATCCGCATTGCCGGGTTGCCAACCGTTGCGGTATGCAGCCTGTTCATCCGTTTTTTGGTAATTGCATCAAGCCCGAAAAAGGTAAAGAAGAGCCTGGCTTCAATTCCTTCCATTACGGCTCCATTGCCCATCACTAATGTTGCGTATACATCCTCAATGGTGCCTTTGGAACAAATCATACATACCTTTTTTAAGGGAGTTTCATTTTTTGAATCATTCATGACATAGTTTTTTTAAGTTAAACACAACTTGTTGGTTTAGGTATCCCTGCCAATTTTGAAGATATTTTTAATGGCCCTCCGGGGAATAATTTGTATAGGCCCTTAATATCAACGATACCTGATTTCCCTACTTTTCGAATTGTAAGTGTTTCTCCGGCACTTTGTTTTTCCCTCAGGTATTCCAGAACCTCCAGGTGCTTGCCGGTTAATTCAATCCCGGCTTCACTGGCTAATTCTGCAGCTATTTCACGACTCCAGTCTTCCATATTTACTAAATAACCTTCATCGGTTACCTCAATTGATTTGCCTGCAATAACTTTTTCTGCCATAATGGTATTTTTAATAGTTTGATTAATTATTTGCTGATAAGTTTTTCATAAACGTTATAAAGAATCCGAGTGCCCGCTTCATTTCGGGTTGATTCATCTCCTTCATTAATTTCCAGATAGAATATTCAGGGATATTTTCGGTTTCGATACTTTCAAACACCTTTAATCCATTATTCATTGCATGCATCATTTCGGGTTGTGTAGCCGATTTAATTGTTTCCATAATGGTAACAATATTATCAGCCAATGCTTTCACATCCTCCGGCGAATAGTGGGTAATAATATTATCGAAAATGGTGCCTGTTTCTTTAAAAAATTCGAAATACCCTTTCTGGTCCAGTTGATGCAACTTCTTTGTAAAGTCGATGATAACTTCGTTTACAATTGGCGAAGCATCGTGCATAAGGTCTGTTATACTTTCAAACATTTCCATGAACTGGTTCATGTTTTCAATGTTCCTGAGTATGCGCAACACCAGCCCTTTTACCTGGCCGGGGTCGATCTCCACCATCCGGTTATCCAATTCCTCAACAGCTGTGTCATACATATCTTTCCCAACTATCTGAAGGTCGGACATCAGGTCTTCCAGCTGATTGGTTTTGAGCCTCTGCTGGTTCACGTATTCCAGCAGCAGGTCAACCTTTTGGTTTAATTCACTTATCTCTGTTTGTAATGTTTTTTCTTCCATCACCGGTCTTTTTTTCCAATTAATTTATTGTTTTTTTACCAGCCATTGTCATCTGTGACTCAACAGGCAGCTCTTTCCCTTTTAAAAGAATGTGCCAGTAAATCCACCTAAACATTACTTTCCCGTAGTGGTTTATCTTCGTATTTTTCAATAATCCGAATGGCCCGATCCCCGGAAGGGGAAATGTGCCGGGCAATGGTTCTGTTTCGTAATTAAAATCGATTAATGCCCCTTTGCCGAAACCGGTTTCAATATAACAGTTGGCATGCCCATCGAATTTTGCCAATACAGGGCGCCCTTCAATGGCATTCATCAGGTTTTCGAATAATATTTCAGAAGCAAAGTGGGCTACCGAGCCTGCTTTCGATGTCGGTATATTAGATGCGTCTCCCAAAATAAAAATATTCTCATGCTGTATCGATTGTAAAGTTTCTTTATTGGTGGGGACAAAATTCATATCATCGCCCAGTCCGCTTCGTTCAATCATTTTATCACCCATATTTACAGGCACAACGGCCAATGCATCGAATGGGATCTCTACATCATCGTATGAGACAATTGTTTTTTTCTCGTTGTCGACCCGTTCTATATAAAAATCAGGCACAACTTTGATATTCTTCTCTAATAACAGTTCGGATAACATTTTCGAGGCGGTTGGTTTCGTAAATGCACCCGGCATTGGTGTTACATAAGTAATGTCAACCTTGTCGCGAATCCCTTTTTCAGTAAAAAAGGCATCGGCCAGGAATACAAACTCAATTGGGGCAACCGGGCATTTATATGGCAATTCGGTAATAGCCATTACCAGCTTGCCGCCCTCCCAGCCTTTAAAGAACTTTTGTAAAGCAATAGCTCCTTCAACGGTGTAGAAGTCGAATATCTCTTTGTACCAAAGCTTACCATACAGCCCTGGAGTTTCTTCCGGGAAGGTTTTAGTACCTGTGGCTATAATTAAATAATCGTAATGTAAAACTTTCCCGCCTGCCAGATGTACTTTGTTTGCTTCAGCTTCTATACGGCCAATCTCAGAATAAATTACTCTGACCCCGGCAGGGAAAAAATCAGCTTTAGGCTTTACAACGTCCTCCCTGTTATAAATCCCAAATGGGATAAATAAAAACCCCGGTTGGTAATAATGTGTTTTAAACTGGTCGACAATGGTTATTTCCCACTCTTCTTTATCTAATGCTTTCCTTAGCTTATTCGCCATCATTGTACCAGCTGTACCAGCCCCTAATATCAAAATGCGCTTCATATTCAAGTTTTTTTAAATTTAAAAACACACCTCAAAAGTAGCCGGGCAAATACTCTATTGCCAGAAATCCAATATGATAAATATCATTCGGTAATAAATATCATAACTTTTTGGTATTTTTAGGAAGTAAAATGATTGAACAAGCCATGAATCCAGATAAAACAAATTGCAGTTGTGAGAATTGCCTGCTTAAATCACTCTTTTTTACTCATATCTCTATTGATGCCCTTACCGATATTTGTGAGATAAAACAGGAAAGAGAATATAATAAAGGTGATATAATTATAAGTGAAGGCGATAAGATTAAGGATTTCATTTACCTTAAAGAAGGGCTGGTGAAACTTTCCAAGAAATCGGCCGATGGGAAAGACCAGATAATCAGTTTCTCAAAACCTTTTGATTTCGTGAGCCTTTTAAGCATTTTCTCTTCTGAAGAATATAAATATTCGGTTACCGCTATCGAAGATTCTGTCACCTGTAATATAGCCCTGGATATTGTTAAAAACATGGCACAAAACAATGCCATGTTTGCAATGAACCTGATGACCAGGGTTAGCGAAGCCACAGACCATATTGTTTTAGACAACCTTGAAATAAAACGTAAACACCTTCGCGGGCGGATTGCACATATATTGCTATACTTCTCAGACCATATTTATGGAAGGAACGAATTTGAACTTCCTATCTCCAGGAGGGAAATCGCCGAGTATATTGGAATGACTACCGAGAATGTGATACGTACTTTATCGGAATTCAGGAAAGATAAGATCATTAAAATTTACGGGAAAGATATTGAGATCGTTGACCTGAAACGGTTAAAAACTATTAGGGAGCACGGGTAATCAGGTAAAATCAATAAAAATAAGTTGACGGTTAGTAACGATTGCGATTGAAACCCCGCCCACCCCCGGAACGATTATTGCTTTCCATAGGATTTGCTTTCTTCACGACAATATTCCTGTCTTTCAGTTCCGTATTATTTAATCCTTCAATAGCTGAAAGGCCTTCCTCTTCAACAGGCATTTCAACAAACCCAAAACCTTTAGAACGCCCTGAGAATTTATCTGTAATAATCTTTACAGAACTAACTTCTCCATAAACTTCGAAAATTTCCTTTAAATCGGAATCCTGGATTGAGTAATCTAGTCTTGCTACAAAAATATTCATAAAATGAAAAATTAAGATATTAATAATTAGGATGTATTGTTGATGCCTTCCGGTTGGTAATGAATACTCTGCCTTTATATCAACTAAACTTTATTTTACTAAAAAATAACCCAAACAGAAAAATAAAGTTTCAGATTAGGCTTATTATAGAATTTCAATACCAAATATAGGTATAAATTCTCTTCTTTTTTCTTCCAGGATGATTTTTCTCAAATTATTTTCTTGAGCTGAAGAAGCAGTAATTATTTCGAAGTTGTTTAAACCTCTCCAACTTTTTCGACTATCTCCTGCCCTTTTTCGATTGCCTTCAGATTCAGAGGAATCAATTTATGGTAGCGGGGTGGAAGCGATTTCTCCAACCCTTTTTCAACATTGGCGAGCGACAAAATGGGCTTTACTTTCAGGTAGCTCCCTACAACGATCATATTAAAAACTTTTGGGTTGCCCATTTCAATTGCTGTGCGGGTACCCTCAACTTTATAGATATTGATATCGGTGCGGGCAGGTGGCCTTAATATCCCGTTTGGGTCGTAGATTAACGTACCGCCCGGCTTGACAGCTTTTTCAAACTTGTCCATCGACTGCTGATTAAGGATAATTGCCGTGTCGAACTCCTGGATTACCGGAGAACTTATACGGTCGTCGCTGACAACCACCGTAACATTGGCAGTACCGCCCCGCATTTCAGGCCCATACGATGGAAACCAGGTAACTTCTTTATTTTCCATAATGCCTGAATAAGCAATAATTTTACCCATCGAAAGGACACCTTGCCCGCCAAATCCGGCTATAATAATTTCTTCAGTCATAACTCCCCATTTAATTGTTTGAAACTTCCTTTTTATCACTGTCTTTCATATCGCCAAGCGGGTAGAACGGGAACATATTCTCCTCCATCCATTTATTTGCCCCAACAGGAGTCATCTTCCAGCCCGCATTACAAGTTGATACGACCTCGACAAATGAAGTGCCTTTCTTATCGATAACATTTTGGAAGGCTTTTTTGATCGAACGCTTACATTTACGTACGGCAGCAGCCGTTTGTACCGACTGCCTGGTTACATACGATGTACCCGGCAATTGTGCAATTAGCTCGGTAATTTTCATCGGGTAGCCATTCAGGTCGACATTGCGCCCGGCCGGTGTGGTAGATGTTACCTGCCCTACCAAGGTTGTTGGAGCCATTTGCCCGCCAGTCATTCCGTAAATACCATTATTAATAAAAATAACCACTATATTCTCACCCCTGTTGCAGGCATGGATTATTTCAGCAGTCCCAATCGAGGCCAGGTCGCCATCGCCCTGGTAAGCAAAAACAATATTATCCGGATTCAGCCGGACGACACCTGTTGCAACTGCGGGAGCCCGCCCGTGGGCTGCTTCCTGCCAGTCAATATCAATATAGTTGTATGCAAACACTGCACAGCCTACCGGAGCAATGCCTATGGTTTTTTCCTGTATCCCCATCTCATCGATCACCTCCGAAAGGATTTTGTGAACCACCCCATGCGAACAGCCCGGGCAATAGTGCATAATGGTATCAATCAGTAATTCTGATTTTTTGTAAACCAGGTTTTCCGGTTTGATTATATCTTTAATATCCATGACTCAACCTTTAAGAAAGTTTTCTTCCAATGCTTTAACAACTTCTCCCGGACTAGGGATGATACCCCCCAGGCGTCCAAAAAACTTAACCGGCACAATACAACCTCCTTCAAAAACAGAAAGCTTGATATCTTCAATCATTTGCCCGGCACTCATTTCAACAGACAGGAATCCTTTTATCCTGCAGGATAATTCAGCAATTGCCTTTTTTGGGAAGGGGTACAGTGTAATAGGCCTTAACAACCCGACCTTTACCCCTTTTGCCCTGGCCAGTTCAATCGCCTTTTGGCAAACCCTTGAGGAGGTGCCAAATGCAACAATTACATATTCAGCATCATCACACATCAGTGCTTCGTAACGGGGCTCTTCTTCCTCCATTTTCCTGTACTTCTCCTGAAAACGCTTATTGTTTGCCTCCATCTTTGCAGAGTCCATTTCCAGGGAAGTAATTATATTCGGTTTTCGGCCGGCAGGTTTTCCTGTTGTAGCCCACGAGCCGCATTTCTCAATTAATTCATCGTTAGTCCAGCGAGGCTTAAAATCGGCCAATTCGACCTTCTCCATCATTTGCCCGATAGCACCATCGGTAAGAATCATTGCCGGGTTACGGTACTTAAAAGCCAGTTCAAATGCTAAATCGACAAAATCATTCATCTCCTGTACCGAAGAAGGAGCCAATACTATTAACTTATAGTCGCCATGCCCTCCCCCTTTTACTGCCTGGAAATAGTCGGCCTGCGAGGGCTGGATTGTCCCCAGCCCGGGGCCACCCCGCTGCACATTGATAATCAGGCACGGGAGTTCGGACCCGGCAATGTATGATATTCCCTCTGACATTAAGCTAATCCCCGGACTTGATGACGAGGTCATTACTTTCTTCCCTGTAGCAGCAGCTCCGTAAATCATGTTTATCGCCGCTACTTCGCTTTCGGCCTGCAATACCACCATGCCTGTTTCCTCCCATGGTTGCCGTGCCATCAGGGTCTCCATTACCTCAGACTGTGGTGTAATGGGATAGCCAAAATAACCATCGCAACCACAACGTATAGCAGCCTCTGCCAACACCTCATTGCCTTTCATTAGTCTTAATTCTCCCATTTATTACGTTTTTATTGGTTATTCTTTTCTATGTTTATTCTTTAATCTAAAATATCCAATAAGGAATAACAAACACCCAAGTTCATTACTTCCTGATTCTAAATTTCTGATTCTAAAACCTTCACCCTGTAGATAGTAAGGCAGGTATCGGGGCAAACAACCCCACAATTTGAACATCCGATACACGCTTCAGGATTTTTCATGTACGAATAGTGGTATCCCCTGCTATTGACCTCTCTATTAAGTGACAACACATCTTGCGGACAAACCTCGACACATACTCCACAGCCCTTACATCCTTCTTTATCGACAACAACTGCTCCTCTAACTTTTGCCATATTATAGTTTTTAGAATTACATTTCGGGACTTAAGCCATTGGAAGAATATATTCCTTTTCCACAGTTAAGCCCCCTATAATATTTATTACTGATTTCTAAGCCAGTTACAAATCTATATGGATAGATAATTAATAAACGCAACAAATGTTGCGAAATCAGCTATTATTTAGAATTTTGGTGAAAATGTTCCTGTGAATTCCCAGGTAGGAAGCGATATGTTGCCTTTGCAGTTTTGCTGCAAGGCCATTATTTTCTTTTAAAAATTGCTGAATCCGTTGTTTCGCATTCAATGATTGCAGGGCATGGATTCTGTTCAAGGCTTGTATATAACTCTCCTCTGCCAGAATCCTTACAGTCCGTTCAAACTGCCGGTTGTTATCCAACAAATCTTTAAATTCATCCTTTTCTATATAGATTATTTCCGAATTCTCGTATGCCTTTATACATTCTGATGAATTTTTCCCAAAATAAAAGCCGTCATGGTTACTGACAATAAAGTTATTCGGAGGGTAAAAAAACCTGGATATCCATTCATTACCATTAGAAGAGATATAAGACGCATAAAGCAAGCCTTTTACCAGGATACCAATCTTCTTGGTCTTTTCGCCATATTCAATAAATGCTTCTCCTTTTTTTAATAAGGCCGGCTTATTCTTCAACGACATTTTTTTTAATTGCTCTAATGTCAGATTGTATTGGTATATAACCTTGCTTTTGTCCATATAATGTTTTTCAGTCCAAACTAATTCCCTGAATATTTTAGATTAAACCGCCTAAGCCTGTCTTCCAGCTCATTGAACTGTTCTCTCTTCACAAACGAAACACAAGCCCTTACGCCTTCCTCTTCACTACCTGTATTATTTAAGGCAATGGCACTAATTCCATAATAAAGCAGGTTCTGCACTAATTCGTCCCCTTTCATCCCCGGATAGGCAATGGTGAAATAAAAACCATCGGCAATAGGTTCATCGAGGTCTTTCTCGTAAACCAGCTTAAAGCCATTTTCCAGGAACAGCCGTTTCATTACTTTTGCCTTTTCCCCGTATTCTTTAACTACCTCAACAAAATCGAATTGCCCTTCGTTGGCAGCCCTGAACATGGCAGTTAATGCCCATTGAGCAGAATGGCATGTCCCGGAAGAAAACGAATATAATATACGAAGTGTCATGGTGCTTCCGAAGGTGGCACTTTTAAAGCGTTTCTGAAGATTCGGGAACTCTTTATCGTACAACGAATCTGAAATAATCATCATCCCACAACGTTGCCCGGCATAGGAGAATATCTTCGAACTCGAAATAAATAATACAAAGTTTTCGGTAAAGTTGGCAACTGTTGGCTGATAAGGAGGCTCTCCGGGCTTTGATAAATTTTTCCTGAAGTCCATGGCAAAATATGCCAGGTCTTCCATCACAATAACTTCGTATTTGTTTGCCAGTTCTCCGATTATCTGAAGTTCTTCATCGGTAAAGCATATCCACGATGGATTATTTGGGTTGGAATAAATAATGGAGTTAATATCCCCCTGCGATAGTAACCCCTCCAGTTTTTGCCTCAATTTCCCTCCCCGGAAGTTAAATACATCAAATGATTTATATTTTTGCCCAAGGACAAGCATTTGCTGTTTCTGAACCGGGAAACCAGGGTCGATAAACAGCGTGGTGTCTTTCTTTTTATCAATGTTGCCAGCCAGCATAAAAGCTGCATACGTCCCCTGCATTGAACCAACAGTAGGGATACAGCCCTTGGGGCTCACATCAATATTCATAAAATTTTTAACAAATCTCGAAGCTTCCTCTTTTAGTGGTTTAATACCATCCATCATTGGGTAAATAGAGGCAACCCCCCTTTTCAGTGCTTCAATTTCGGCATTTGTGCCAATCTCGGCAGGTGGCAACCCGGGAACCCCCATTTCCATCCGCACATATTTCACCCCCGTTTCTTCCTCAACAAGGTTGACCAAAGCGACAATCTCACGAATTGAAGCCTTCCCAATATCAGGAATCCTTAATTCCTTTATTTTTTGGTCAACAACCTCTTTTTTTAAAGGGGAATTGTTCATTTCCATCGCATTTACACCCTAGAATAAGCAAAGCTTAAATAATTTAAACAGCCTTTTACAATCCAAACCCGGATTTTATTTGCTCAACCCATCTACTTACTCTTCCAGCAGTCAGCTCAGGTTCAAAATCCTCATCAATTGGCAAACCAATAAACCGGCCATCGATAACAGCTTCCGACTCATCAAATTCATACCCATCGGTTGATACCTGGCCAATAATCTTAGCATTTCTTTTCATCAGTTCCCTGGCTAAAAGGCCTATGTGGTTGACAAAATGATTTGAATAGGTGATATGGTCTCCTAAACCAAAAATAGCCACTGTTTTTTTTGAGAAATCAACTTTACCAACCTCGGGCAGGAATTTCCCCCAGTCGTTTGAAGAAAAACTGGAGTCCCAGGAGTCTTTACCTACTGTCGATATCCCAAATATAATTTTATCATATTTCTCCAGGTCAACTGAAGAAGCATCTTTAACCGGTATCATTTCAATATTCTCTTCTCCCATTTCTATTTTAATACTGTCGGCAACTCTATGCACCGACCCATCCAACGGGCCAAAAAACAAACCTATTTTCCCCATAATTTTATAACTTACGTTTATTGATTTTGAATAGCTACCTTGCCCCGGACATATTCTCCAAGGATTGACAAACTTGAAACACTTTTCAGCACCTGATGTATGGCGTGCTCGTAATTCTCTAACGAGTCCCATTCAATATCCACATGGATTGTGTATTCATTAGGCTTTCCAATAATTGGCACTGATTGTATTTTTGCCATATTAATCTGATTCTTTGCAAATATATTTAACACACGAGCCAGGGCACCATAAAAATGCCCTACTTCGAAGCAGATGGAGGCTTTATTCGTCCCTTTGGTGGAGTTGCCTTGTTTCGACAAGATTAGAAACCGTGTATAATTCTTTTTATTGGATTCAATGCCTCTTTCCAGTATCTCCAACCCGTAAAGTTCGGCAGAGCGGACATTACTAATTGCCGCAGCATAAGTAATTTTTTCTTCGGCGATTAATTTAGCTACTCTTGCGTTATCTCCAAGTTCTTTAGTCTTTACGTTAGGGAAATAATTTTCGAGGTATTCGTTGCATTGCTGAAAAGATACCGGATGAGAGTATATCTCTTTAATATCCTTCTTTTTCACACCTGGCAAAGCCATCAGGTTCATCTGTATATGGATATATATTTCGCCAACAATCCTTAAATAATAATCCCTGATAAGGCCGTAGTTGTTCAATAAAATGCCCGCAATTGAATTTTCAATCGCCATTACGGCAAAATCTACTTTATCGGCATCGACCAGTTCGCACACCTTACGGAATGATGTGCATTCTATAACTTCAATTTCTTCTTCAAAATACCGCCTTGCAGCATCTTCATGAAAAGACCCGGCAATACCTTGTATGGCAATTTTCTTCATTTATCAATTTTTTATCCATCCAAAGATACAAATTCTATGATTAGCCAACATAAAAAATGGCGATACGGCAAAAATGCCAAACTTATATACCACTTAAATCGCATTGAAATAGCAACAATTCTCACATTGTTGAAAGACACGGCAAAATTAATATCGGTTGAATTTCATTGTTCCAGGATCAACGTATTAAACAACACTATTCTGTAATTTATTCCGAGTATAAATAAAGAATCGTTTTACAGCAATAATGAAATATTGTAACATTTGGTACATTTTTTACTGTTCTGTTGCGTATCTTTATTTTATCAAATTTTAAACCTATTTGCAAAACCTATGATTCGTAAATTAATGCCACCTAAGCAATGGAGATTCCCGGTAATGATAATATCCGGCGTTATGCTGGGAGTCATATTTTTCCTGTTTTATGTTTCAAAAGCACACTCATACCTGTCAGACAACCCCAGGGCTTGTGTAAACTGCCATGTTATGGCTCCCCAATATGCTACATGGAGCCATAGTTCGCACCGGGAAGTGGCAAATTGTAACGATTGCCATGTTCCCCACGAAAATGTGGTAAAAAAGTATTATTTTAAAGCAAAAGACGGGTTAAGGCATGCTACAATGTTCACCTTAAAACTGGAGCCACAGGTAATTTTCATAAAAGAAGACGGGGCGGAAGTGGTACATAATAATTGTATCCGCTGCCATACGAATCAGGTAACCGACCCCAAACTGGCAGCTACGGTAAAATACTACAAAGAACACACGGAAGGCCGTAAATGCTGGGATTGCCACAGGGAAGTGCCTCATGGCAGGGTAAACAGCCTGTCGAGTGTCCCCAATGCCCGGGTACCTTTGCCCGAGAGCCCCGTCCCGGCATGGTTAAAAGAATTTTCTAAAAATAACAAAAAATAGAGACCAATATGAAATCAATTTCAAAAGCAACAGAGAAACGGCCATGGTTGGCATGGGTTATATTTTTAACAACCATTGCCTTTGTATTTATTTTGGGGCTATTGGCCTCGTCAATTGTTGAACGCAGGACAGAAGCAGCCTTTGTAAATGTACCTAAAAATAAGATCAGTGATTTCGAACCCAGGAATGAAGTGTGGGGAGAGAATTACCCCCGTGAATACCAATCGTATTACGGGACAGCTGATACGACCTTCAAAAGCAAATATAATGGCAATGCCATGATCGACATGCTTGAAGTTGACCCGAGGCTTGTTGTGCTTTGGGCGGGATATGGTTTCTCAAAAGATTACAACCAGGGGCGAGGCCATTATTATGCTATTGACGATATTCGGAACACTTTACGCACAGGTGCTCCGAAAGATGCAAATTCAGGCCCCATGCCATCGACTTGCTGGACCTGTAAAAGCCCGGATGTCCCAAGGTTAATGAATGAAAAAGGGGTTGCCCAGTTTTATACCGGGAAATGGGCCAGCCTGGGGGCTGAGGTGGTAAACCCGATTGGCTGTGCCGACTGCCACGATGCTACTACCATGAACCTTACCATTACCCGCCCTGCGCTGATTGAGGCTTTTGACAGGATGGGGAAAGATATTACCAAAGCCAGCCATCAGGAAATGCGCAGCCTGGTTTGTGCGCAATGCCATGTCGAATATTATTTTGATAAAAAGAAAGTAGATGGAGCTGCCTACCTTACTTTTCCCTGGGACAATGGCCTGACGGTTGAGGCAATGGAGAAATACTATGATGAAGCTGACTTTAAAGACTGGACTCATTCATTAAGTAAAGCCCCCATGCTAAAAGCTCAGCATCCGGGATATGAAATCTATATGAAAGGGATTCATGCCCAGCGTGGTGTTTCGTGTGCCGACTGCCACATGCCATACAAAAGTGAAGGAGGGCAGAAATTCACTGACCACAAGATGCAATCGCCCCTGAACAATATTGCCAACTCATGCCAGGTATGCCACCGCGAAGAAGCATCTACTCTAGTCCAGAATGTTTATGAAAGGCAGGACCAAATAATAGAAAACCGCGACAAACTGGAAGAGCTCCTGGTGCGTGCCCATGTTGAAGCAAAGAAAGCCTGGGAGCTTGGTGCAAAAGAGTCTCAAATGAAAGATATTTTAATGGGTATCCGCCATGCTCAATGGCGTTGGGATTATGCTGCGGCAAGCCACGGAGGCTCCTTCCACGCCCCGGTTGAAACAAGCAGGATTATTGCCACAGGAATAACAACAGCTCAGGAAACACGACTAAAGTTGGCACGCTTATTAGCATCATTGGGGTACAACAAAGAGGTTGCGTACCCGGATATATCAACAAAAGCAAAGGCACAAAAATTTATTAAGCTTGATATGGATAAACTAAACTCTGAGAAAGAAGTATTTGAAAAGAATATTATCCCAAAATGGATAAAAGAAGCTGAGAAACGCGAAAAAACATACGATATTACTACTAAAAACTAGTATCAGTAATAAATAGTTTAAAACTTAATTTGATTACAATGAAAAAATTAAAATATATCGGCATTATTGCCGCAGGGATATTATTTACTCAATTTGCGAAAGCTCAATTCACCCTTTCCGGGGAATTCAGGCCACGAACTGAAATAAGCCACGGTTATAAATCGCTTGCCGCGAAAGACCAGTCTACATCTATTTTTACGGTCCAGCGTACCCGGTTAAATGTAATGTACCAAACAGAAGGCGTAAAAACCAAACTGGTGCTTCAGGATGTCAGGAACTGGGGAGGGCAGGCACAGCTTGTTACCAACGAAGATTTTGCCACCTCTGTGCATGAAGCGTGGGCGGAGGTATTTTTTGCCCCCGGACTATCATTAAAAGCAGGCCGCCAGGAATTGATTTACGATGACCACCGGATATTCGGCAATGTAGGCTGGACACAACAGGCAAGGTCGCATGATATTGCACTTCTTAAATATGAAAAAGGCATAAAGCTTCATTTTGGGTTAGCCCATCATGAGAACTTAAACCGGAGAAACAATATCTACCAGGGCCCGGATGCCTATAAAGACCTTCAATTTGTATGGTTTAATAAAAAATGGGGGGGCGAAAGCCTTAGTTTACTATTCCTTAACAATGGCAAGCCTGTTATGAAATGGGGTGACGAAATAACTAAATATTCACAAACGCTGGGAGGGAGGCTAACCCTCGCGCCTGGAGCAATCAAACTGGCTTCGAACCTGTATTACCAAACCGGCAAAGACATTTCTGACAAAAGTATTTCGGCATTCAACTTTTTATTAGAACTCTCGACAAAAGCAGGGCAGAATAGCAATATTGGCATAGGTTACGAGTTGCTTTCGGGGACAGCCTGGGATGAAAGCAGTAAAAACAGGTCATTTACCCCATTTTACGGCACCAACCATAAATTCAACGGGTTTATGGATTATTTTTATGTAGGCAACCACATAAATTCAGTCGGGTTAAACGATATTTACCTGAAATTCAGCCATTCAAAAAACAAATTCTCTTTTAATTCCGACATTCATTATTTTGCTTCAGCGGCAGAAATTGGCCCGGGCATTTCTAATTATTTAGGGACAGAGCTAGACCTGTCGGTAGGATGGGTTATAAACCCAACCTCGAAACTAAAAGTCGGCTGGTCACAACTTTTTGCAACCAGGTCAATGGAAATACTAAGAGGCGGAGACTATACAGTTATGCAAAGCTGGGCTTATGTAATGCTGTCTGTTGTACCAACATTTCTTAAATAAAATAAAATTCCCGGTATTTTTTAGGAATTTATTGTTGTCAGTTGTTTATCATTAAAATAACGATGAATGCCAGGCAAATAGCTTCTAATGAAAAAAAACAGGTTAGTCAAGATACTTCGGAAATTTCACAAATGGCCGGGAATTATTATAGCATTCCTTGTCATTCTCTTTGCCTCTTCGGGAATAATAATGAACCACCGGAATATTTTATCTTCGGTTGATATCCCACGAAGCTTATTGCCTTCCGACTACCACTATAAAAACTGGAACCTGGCCGCGGTCAGGGGGTCTGTCTCCCTTGGCAACGGTACCTCCCTGATGTATGGGAATATTGGCGTTTGGGAAACAACAGATGATTTTCACACATTCCGGGATTTCAACCAGGGATTCCCAAGTGGGATTGACAACCGGAAAATATATTCAATAGTTAATTTTAAAGACGGCAACCTTGTTGCCGGGACTCATTTTGGCTTATATAAACGAGTCCGCCAAAGTGCTTTGTGGGAGAAAGTAAAATTACCAGTCGGGGAAGAACGAATTGCCGACCTCACTTTGAAAGGAGATACCCTTATCGTGTTGACAAGGCACTACCTGCTTAAGAGTACCAACCTTGGACATTTCGAAAAAACCCAATTACCCCCACCTGTCAATTATAAAAGGGAAACAGGGCTTTTCAATACTTTATGGGAGCTTCATAGCGGAGAACTTTTCGGACTTGCCGGGAAATTATTTATTGATGCGCTGGGGTTGGTCGCCATACTGTTGTCGGTAACCGGGTTAATCCACTTTTTCTTCCCTAAAATTATCCGCCATAAAAAAAAGAGGGGGAAAGCAGTATCTGCCCTCCATTCGACCAAACGAAAGAACCTGAGATGGCATAATATAGTCGGATATATTTTCATATTCTTTTTGGTAATAGATATAATTGCCGGAATGTTTTTGCGCCCCCCCCTTTTGATTGCAATTGCCAACAGTAAAGTTAGAATCTTGCCATATACCCACCTTGATTCACCAAACCCCTGGTTTGACAAATTACGCAGGGTGGCATGGGACAAATACAACAGACAGTATATTTTCTCAACATCAGAAGGTTTTTATTTTACCGATGAATCTTTAACCAATCCTTTACAGCCATTTAAAATACAGCCCCCTGTTAGTGTAATGGGGTGCAATGTTTTTAAACAGGTTGGAGATAATGTATTCCTGGTCGGCTCATTTTCTGGTATGTTCCTCTGGAATACCCACCATGGGTTGGCAGTTGATTATTTCTCCAGGCAACCATACGTAACTCCGGAAGGTGTAACCCGCCCGATTGCCCACAATATGGTTACCGGTATGATCGTAAAAAATAACGGGCAAATATTTTGGTTCGATTATAATCGCGGTGCCTTAAGCATGTCAGCCCACAGTGGTATGCCGTCAGCAGGCTTCCCGGTTATGCCGGAGAATATCTTAAATGAATCCCCTATACACTTTGGAATACGGCTCTGGAGGTACATACCGGACGAATATTTGAACACCTTATAGGCCCGTTTTATATTCTGTATGTCCCAATTGCCGGATTGTGCCTGATTACAGTTTTACTAAGCGGATTCTTTTTATGGTATTCAGGCTACAGGAAAAAGGGGAAAGTCGCACCCAAAAAAATAATCAAATAGAAGGCTGCCTATATCTTACACCATGCCACGAGGGGCAGATGATTGCCCCCAAAAGCATTCTTCTTAAAATCGGCATAAAACTGCAATGAGTTAAAACCGGCTTGTTCCAATACCTTTTTCAGGCCGCTGCTGCCTAAAGCCAACAGAGAAGTTTCATTGGATA
>JAADGO010000170.1 GCA_013152355.1 Chlorobiota bacterium | reverse complement strand
TAAACTGGCACGTACGCCGTGCATCTGCCTGGACGGGCAGGACAGTTGCATCGATGCAGGTTTTTGATGTGCTACGCTGTATAGAATTTTGTAGGGCAAATGAAAATGTCGACCCTGAAAAGATAGGGATTGCTGCCAGGGGTGGGATGGCAGCGATAGCCTTATATGCGGCATTGATGGATGGGAAATGCGAGAAACTTATCCTTGGCAACCCTCCGGCGACACAGGATGCCCCCAGCCAACCCGATGGGAGGGGCGAAACAATTGAAATGCTTAATTGCCTGAGGATTACAGATGTCTGCCAGCTCCCGGCATTGTTGTATCCGACAGAAGTAACCATTTCAGGGGAAATCCCTGAAACCTACCAATGGTCGGAAAGGATAATAGAAAAGTTGGACTAAACAGGGAAACAATATAAAAATGAAAAAACAAAATAAATTATCAAGGAGGGAATTTATTCAGGATTCCTCAAAAGCAGCATTGGCTCTTTCAGCTGCCGGATTTGTTAGTTCCTGTTCATTCCTTTCGGGCAAAGACGGTAAAAAATATAAAATCCCACGGCGTAAACTTGGCAAAACGGGATTAGCCATTTCTATCGTTTCCTTTGGGGGCGGGACTCAATTCCTGGACAATAACGATGGGGAATGGGAAAAGATATTGGAAGCTGCCGTTGAAGGCGGCATCAACCTTTTTGACACAGCCCCAAGTTATTATGCATCCAAGTTCTATCAAATTGGCGATGGCAAATCGCTGGATAGCAGCGAAGAACGATTTGGCCGGATTTTACCCGCCTTCCGTGACAAAATCATCCTTTCCACAAAACTGGAAACACGTAGCCCTGAAGAGGCAAAAAAAGAGTTGGAAAGCAGCTTGAAAAAGATGAAAACCGATTATATAGATATTTTAATGATCCATGGAATTAGTAAATCAGACAAAATCATAGATATTGAAGAAGGGTTATATAAAACAATGGCCAGGTTCAAAGAATCAGGCATAGTGAAAAACATTGGTTTTTCAAGTATGGAAGATGCTCAACATGCGGCAGGTATGCTGGAGAAGCAAGCTTGATTTTGATGTAGCCCTGTTAACTATGAATGCAACCAAATACGGTGATTTTGCAAAACATGCCCTGCCTGTAGCAAAGAAGAAAAATACAGGTGTACTTGCAATGAAAGTAATGCGCAATATTGTTGGGGAAAAAGCTACGCCAAAAGAATTACTGGAATATGCATGGACTCAGGAAGGAGTTGCAAGTGCCCTGATTGGGCATAATGGAATTGAGTCGTTGTCTGATAATATCCGGTTAGCTCAGGAATACGGGAATACTAAAATTGCTGGTATCGATAGGGAAGCATTGGAAATACGCCTGGCAGGACTCGCAGGGCCCCATGCCCTATGTTGGGCACAGCCAGGCTATAGAGATGGCTGTGCTGTGGTGAAAGGAGGTTGTCACTCTCATTTAACCTGAGTATAAAAAAAACAAGGCTTGGCCCATAAGGTTATGCTTGACTTGACACTAAGCTTATCATTGCTTCCGGTAGCTTATGATATTGAATTAGGCATCTTGTAAATACAACAAACATTATTATCTTTGGGGGACTAAACTTTAAATCTATGGAGGGTAGTTTCAGAGGCCTTACAATTTGTGAATTTCAAAAACGGTTTCCTGACGTTAATGCTTGTTTTGAATATCTGGCAGAATTAAAGTGGGGAGGCGGATTCCGCTGCCCTCAATGTGGGCATACAAACTATTGCAAAGGCAAACGTAAATACGACAGGCAGTGTACAAGTTGCCACCGGATCTTTTCTCCTACAAGCAGTACCCTTTTCCACAATGTAAAATTCCCTATCCTGAAAGCTTTTTATATCATTTATTATGTAAGTACAAGTAACAAAAAAGTTAGTAGTACAGAATTAAGCAGGAAGCTTGGGCTGAGGCAAAAAACATGCTGGTTGTTTAAGAAAAAGGTTATGGAAGCCATGGAAAGAAGTGGCGATGCCGAAATCGGCAGAATAGTCGTTGGAGGGTATAAAGAAAAAGAAAGCATGGCTGGATTCAAAAACAATAAAAAGGGACTTGTCGTTTCCGATATTGAAAAGGAAGGCAGGGGAAGCCGTATGCACGAGGTTATCAGGCATAGCAGCGCAAAAGTACCTGGGGCTTTTATGAAGCCTCCGGTTGAATTGCCTGCAAATATAAAAACTGATGATTGGATAGGCTATAGGCCTTTGACAGAAAACAAACCATTGATAAATACCTGACTCAATTATGAGAATAAAGAAGGATACAGAACTATTCAAACAGGTATTTAACTCCTACTACCAAACCTTAGTCAATTTTGCATTAAAGTTTGTAAATAATGATATTGAGATTGCACGGGATATAGTCCAGGATACTTTTATCGAACTTTGGGAAAACGATGTAATTCAATCAGACATCATTCACATAAAAGCTTTTCTTTATACAACTACCCGCAATAAATCGTTAAATATTTTAAAACATAAAAAAGTCCAGGAGAATTATTTATCAAATAGTCTTAACAATATTAAGTCAGAGAGGTATTATATTGACCATATAATTCAAATGGAGACGATGCACCTTATTAAAAGAGCAATTGATATACTCCCTGAACAAAGTAAAGAAGTAATCCTATTAAATCTTAAGGGATTAAAGAATAAAGAAATAAGTGAACAAATCGGGATCACGGTCGATACTGTTAAGTATCATAAAACCAGGGCATACAGGATACTTCGTAAATATTTAAAAAATAAAATATGGATACTGTTACCCATTGCGGCTTATATTTTTTATATGTTGGCATAATTTTTCTTTGCCCTATTAAAAAAAAATCATTCCAGACTACCCATTTTATATATTAAGTTGTTTTACTAATAGAATTTAAAAATGAATATGGATTTTACCTCATATTATTTAAGGATTGCCGAATTAATTGCACTTGAAGTCACAGGTGAATTAAATGTAAGCGAAAAAGAAGAGTTAAGTAAGTGGCTTAGTTCTGCATCCGAGAATATAAAGCTGTATAACAAGATAAAATCTCAATTGTTAGAAAGCAGCAAAAACAAAATTGATATCCAGAAAGAACTTGCATGGAGTATCATCGAAAGGGAAACCAGTAAGCTTGGCAAACCCAATATTTATGTTAATTTCCTTAAATATGCAGCCATTGTTATTTTGCTCCTCTCTGTTTCAGGAATCATATACTGGAACTTCTCAAACAAATCAGGCAATAATCATGTTGTCGGTTATTCCGATACCCCTGAATTAGTACCAGGCAGGCAACAGGCTCTTTTGGTAATGTCGAATGGTGTAACTGTAAAACTCGATAAGGAGAAGAAAGATTCGCTTAAGGAGGAGAATGGTTTGCTAATCGAAAACAAAGGGAATGTCCTAACCTACAAAGCAGTAGGCAATATTGATAATGCAAAAAAGAAACAAAGGAAAATAATATACAATACATTAATTACTCCAAAGGGAGGCGAATACAACCTTGTTCTGTCAGATGGCACCAAAGTGTGGGTAAACGCCGATTCAAAGTTAATATACCCTGTCAAATTCATTGGAGGCACACGCGAGTTGACCCTGGAAGGCGAAGCTTATTTTGAGGTTGCTAAAAACATCCGTAAGCCTTTTATCATAAAAACCAACGATTATAATATCGAGGTTTTAGGTACCACTTTCAATGTGTCGGCTTATAAAGACGATAGCAAGGTAGTTACAACACTGGTTGAAGGAAGTGTTAAAATAAAGGATTTTGATGATTCGGGCAACGAGGTACGTATAAAACCCGATGAGCAGCTTATCCTGAATAAAGTTGAAAAAGGTATCTTAATCAGGAAAGTTGATGTTAACGATTATATTGCATGGAAAGAAGGGCGTTTCATTTTTGTAAGGCAAAATCTGGAAAGTATTATGGGGATCCTTGCCAGGTGGTACAATTTTGATGTGCAATTTGAAGCTGAAGAATTAAAGGCATTGGTCTTTACAGGGAATATGGATAAATATGAGCAGCTTTCCATGCCTCTTAAAATGATTGCAGAAACAAATAAAGTAAATTTTAGAATAGAAGGTAAAAAAGTATTAGTAATAAAAAGATTCTGAAAAATAAAGGAGGTGGTGGTACACCCCCTTTAGAATTAGATACAATTTTATCCCTACAAGCAGGGAGCAGGTAGAGGATAAAATTATTGTTTAACTAATAAATGTCAAATTTATGAAAAAATTTCGAGAAACTGGCTTTCTCCGAGAGGTAGGAAGTTATGAATTTTTATTAAAGATGAAGCTATTGATTATCTTCTTGATGCTGGGGATTTTACAATCTACAGCAAGTGTCTACTCTCAACAGCAGAAACTCGCACTCCAGTTTGAGAATGCAACTTTAGTAGATGTATTCGAAGAGATTGAGCAAAACAGCGAGTTTACATTCCTTTACAGCAATGAAGATGTGGAATCTGTAAAAGGCATTAACCTTCGGGTGGCTAATGCTACAGTCGACCAGATCCTTGATGCATGTTTTACAGGCACAGCCCTCACCTATACTGTTAACGACCGTTTGGTTATAATCAAACAAGCGGATTCGCCTGTATTAATAAAGGATAAAGTAAAATCTGAGTTGGAAACTGAACAGCAAAAAAAAGAAATTAAAGGTAAAGTGACCGACCAAAGTGGCGACCCGCTACCCGGCGTGAATGTTGTGGTAAAAGGGGCAAGTAATATCGGTACTATTACCGACTTCGAAGGGAATTATTCCATAGAAGTGCCTACTGATGCTGAAGCCCTTGAATATTCTTTTATCGGGATGGTGCCGCAAACAACAATTGTAATTGGCAATTCCAGTGTCATAAATGTTACGCTGGAGTCATCTACCGAATCGCTCGATGAGGTTGTTGTTACAGCTTTGGGTATTAAAAGGAAAGTAAAAGCCCTTGGCTTCTCGGCACAGCAGATCGGAGAAGATAACTTATCTGAAGCCAGGGAAGTGAATGTATCTAATTTCCTGACAGGTAAAATTGCCGGGGTACAGGTTTCAGGCTCGGCAGCCGGGACAGGTGGGTCAACAACGGTAACCATTCGTGGGAACAGCTCGCTGACAGGTAATAACCAGCCCCTGTATGTTGTGGATGGTATTCCGATTGATAACCAGGGGCACGACTCCGGTGGGCTCTCGGGAGGTAATGATTATGGTGATGGTATTGGAAACATTAACTCGGAAGACGTGGAATCCATTTCTGTTTTGAAGGGGCCAAATGCTTCATACCTTTATGGGTCTCGTGGTGCGAATGGTGTAATACTTATTACAACAAAATCCGGGAAAGCCAGAAAAGGCATTGGGGTCGAATTCAATTCCTCAACATCAATTGAGAAAATTAACCTTACACCCAAGGTGCAAAGGTGCAAAATAAATATGGTACAGGTTACGAAGGCACCAACTTGTATGGGAAAATGGTTGAAATCAATGGGAAATCTTACGAAACATTGCCAGCATGGCATGGTGATAACTGGGGCCCCCCCCTTGATGGAAGAAGGGTTGTTGTAGACCCGTTTGTATTTCCTGGCGAAGAACCGAGAACACTTACGCTACTGCCTCAAGACCCTAATAATATCAGGGATTTCTGGGAAACCGGGTTAATCGCAAATAATTTCGTAGCCTTTACAGGCGGTGACGAGAAGACTTCAGCCAGGTTATCCTTCGGTAATACCAATATTAAGGGTATCACCCCCAAAAACAAAGGGGTTAGGAATACAATTAACCTGAGGGCAAGCAGCAAACTTACCAACAAATTATCCTTCGATGGTAAGGTTAACTATACCAATACAAAATATGAGAACAGGCCTAACCTGGGTGAAACCAGCGATAACTATGTTTACAGTTTATCTGTTATGGGCAGGTATGTACCTCTCGACTTTTTAAAGAAATATTATGAAAAAACCGGAGACTATGGCAGATGGCCAGGTATAAAATACAACCCGTATTATGTTCTCAATGAATTGAAAAACAATGACCAGAGAGACCGTATCATTGGTTTTGCTTCATTAAGGTATGAATTTACAGACTGGTTGAATTTAACTGCCAGGTCAGGGCTTGACTGGTATTCTGAAGAAAGGCAGAAAACCTGGCCCGTAGGTGCTAAAGGCAGAGCTAATCAAAAAGGCAGGTTAGTAGAAACTTCCAGGAAAGTTAAGGAAAGTAACTCAGACTTCCTTTTGACTGCATCCGGAGATATATCCAGTAATTTTAGCGGGTCTTTCTCTTTTGGTGGTAGCCTTTTAAAACAGTATACCACTGAGATGAGTTGGGATGCCCGTGATTTTAAGGCTGAAGGCGTTTATCACGTAAGCAATGCCCAGGATATCCGTCCTGAGAATTATTTATGGGAAAAAGAGATACAATCTCTATATTTTATGAGCCAGTTGGCATATAAGAATTATCTGTTTGTGGATATTTCCGGTAGGAATGACTGGTCATCTACCCTGGGTAGGGATAATTACTCGTTCTTCTACCCATCGGTCAGTACCAGTTTTGTATTCACTGACGCCTTTGAGATGAATTCAAACATCCTAAGCTTTGGTAAATTAAGGGCTTCATGGGCGCAGGTTGGTAACGATTCTGACCCATACCTGACCAAAATTGGTTATAGGTCCTATACTACAAATTATAATGGACATGGGTATGCAGACGTCTCCACAAGGCTGCCGGCAGTTAATTTGAAAAACGAATTAACTGAATCATGGGAAGTAGGCACAGACCTGAGGTTTTTCAAAAACAGGTTGTCGATAGACCTGACTTACTACGATGGCGCCACGAAAAACCAGATACTGCCTGTACAGGTATCTTGCAGCAGCGGTTACCAGACAGTAGTGATTAATGCGGGCGAGATTAAAAACAGTGGTCTTGAGATGGTATTGAATGCCGGAATTATTCGGTCAGGCAGTGGTTTCAAATGGGACTTAAGCTTTAACTATGCTAAAAATGAATCTAAAGTAGTTGAGTTGGCTCCGGGTATAGAAACCTATTTGCTGGTAGATAGTTATCCAAATATTATAGAAGCCAGGCCGGGACAGAGATTCGGGAATATTATAGGTTATAAATACAAAAGAGCCCCGGATGGCAGGAGAATAGTAGGCTCAAAAGGCTCCTATCTCAAAGAAACTGATAAAAGCATATTAGGAAACATTACGCCGGATTGGATTGGTGGTTTGAATAATTCATTCTCCTATAAGGGGTTTTTTATGAATTTCTTGATTGATTTTGTGCAAGGCGGACAGCTTACGTCAACAACTAAATACCAGATGATTAGAAAGGGTAGTGCCCTTATTACTGAAGAAGGCAGGCGGCCACGGGATACGGACGACCAGGGTAACCAATTACCTTATGTAGGAGTATTAGACGGCGTGGTGGAAATCACAGATGCCAATGGTAATGTAACGGGTTATGAAGAAAATACACAAGCCGTAGATGGCCAGACATATTGGGCCACCAGGGGATGGCAGCGTATTGGCGAAGAATTTGTACTTGATGCCAGCTACATTATGTTGCGGGAACTAATATTCGGATATAACTTTAAACCCAACGTACTGAAAAAGACACCTTTCAAAGGCGTACGGGTTTCAGTGGTAGGCAGGAACTTATTTTACCTGGAGGAACACATGCAGGATATGGGGATATCTCCCGAATCAGCGCCAAATACTTCTGCTGGTGCCAGGGGTGTTGAAGTATTATCCATGCCAACAACCCGAACATTTGGGGTGAATGTTAATCTTACATTTTAACCAACATTAAATTATAGAAAAAGATGAAAACATATAAAAGCATAAAATTTATCATCCTCTTTTCAATAGCTGTCCTCATGAATTATTCATGTACGGATAAGTTTGAAGAAATGAATACGAAAAAGAACCTGGTGACAGAGGACCTTGTCAATGTAAACCTGATTCTTACGCACGTCCAGGTGCAGGCAATAATGGAAGACACACCCAGTGGCTCAGGGATGATTGGGGAATATAGCGGTATGTCTTATTCTTCAGCAGGCTACCCTTTCCAGGAAAAGGATAGGCCGGGCGTATGGAACAATGCATATAAAAAGTTTACGAATAACCTGTCCGAAATTATCAGGTTAACTAAAGATGACCCTGAATTAGTCAATAAAAAGGCGATAGCCAGGATATTGAGAGTATGGGCTTTTGCCAAAGTGACTGATACCTACGGAGATATACCTTATTCTCAATCAAGTTTACCACCGGATGAAGTTGTTTTACATCCAAAGTATGATACGCAGAAAAGTATTTATGAAGATTTCTTTAAAGAGCTCAAAGAGGCGGCTAGCGAACTGGATGCTTCCAAAGAGAGTTATGGGGGTGCAGACCTGGTTTACGGTGGAGATGTCACTAAATGGAGAAAACTGGCAAATTCCCTCAGATTACGCTTGGCTTTGCGTGTACGGTATGCCGATAAACAAATGGCTATTAATAATATAAGTGATTTGCAGGAGTCGGATTTGATCCTGACCAGGGAAGATGATGCCAGGATGTATACCCTCTACGGATAATCAGGATAATGTTAATCCTTTTTATAACAGAGTGTTGGATGAAGGTTCAGACCTTGTGAAAAATGAGATTGGCCAGGAAATTGTCAATAACATGAAATTTAAGGATGACCCGCGGATTAAGATATGGGCCGATACTGCCAAAGCCCAATTCCCTAAAGACGATCCGAACATTGATTTCTTTGGGTATCGTGGAGTGCCACTGCTTGGATATGTGCCGGTTGAGTACAAATACCCGTGGCAACTGGAATCTGCTTCCAGGATTAGTGACCTTTGGTATGTGCCTGTAATCGAGAAGCCTGTATTGCGTTGTTCAGAGGTGTATTTCAACCTTGCTGAGGCAGCACTATTTGGGTTGAGGAATGGCGATGCGCAGACTTATTTTAAAAAGGGGATGGAAGCGGCCTTGAACTGGGCGAAAGAATTTTATGAGACTTGTAAACCTCAATTACCTGATGTACTTAAAAGGCTGTACCCTGACTGGACAGAAGCAGATATTCAGGAACTGTTGTCTTACAAGGAACTTACCCAGGACGAAATTGATACATTCCTTGCATCCCCGGCTACAGTAT
>JAADGO010000216.1 GCA_013152355.1 Chlorobiota bacterium | reverse complement strand
GTTAGTTAATATTAACTAACTTTGTTGCAAGTTGATTAATGAATTTATTGTGATAAAGTTTTTGGACAAAAAAAAGCAGGATTTGAACACAATAATGTTTTAAAGAAATGGCAATTCTCGGCATATTCTTTTAACTTACCCAATAAAGGAAAGAATCTTGTCGAATCAATAAAATTATTAAACATAAATAAAACAGATGAATATATGCATAAAATGATGTCGGTTGAGGAGCTATTTAATACAGAGATTTCCAAAAGTGAACGCATGCGTGCAATGATCCTGGTCGGGCTTTTAGGGCTTGAGGCTTTATTTTTGTTAATCATTTATTTCTTTTATAGTGAAGAATACCTTCGGATGTTCAAAACCCATATTGCTATTTATGCCATTTTAATTTTTACAACTATCATAATTATTTATGAATTTCTTATTCATTATTTATTAGGCAAAAAAAGCAAATCCTTTTTGTTGCATCCACGGATATTTGGATACTTTAACAGCTTTTCAGAAGTCAGCTTACTCAGTATCCTTTTAATATTCATAGTCGAATATTCCAAGCAGGTCATTATTTTGCAGGCTCCGGCAACATTAACCTATTTTATCTTTATAGTCCTCTCCACATTTCGTCTTAACTTCAGATTGTCAATTTTCACCGGAATCCTGGCAGCTTCTGAATACATTCTTATGTCCTTATATTATTCAACTTATTTTGCAAATACTCCGGTTGATCCCGCTCTTCCCGGCCTGACAGGTATGCAGTACCTGGGGCAGGGGTTAATTATGGCCATTACTGGAATCGCGGCTGGTTTTGTTGCTGACCTTATTAAAAAGAAGATGGTTGTATCATGGAATAGTATTCAGGAAAAAAACGAGGTGATTGATTTATTCGGGCAACAAATATCTCCGCAGATTGCAGATAATATTTTAAAAAACCGCAATGAGCTTTCCGGGGCAAGGAAAAAAGTTTGTATTATGTTTCTCGATTTGCGAAATTTTACTCCTTATGTCGAGCAACATCAACCGGAAGAGGTCGTTGCCTATCTGAATACTTTGTTCGGTTTTATGATCGACATAATAGAGTCTCATCACGGAGTAATCAACCAGTTTCTCGGAGATGGGTTTATGGCAACCTTTGGTGCCCCTGTTTCAATAGGGAATAGCAGCCAGCATGCCACAGAGGCAGCACAGGAAATAATCGGCAAAATAAGCAGTGAATATAAAAAAGGGAATATACCCAAAACACGTATAGGCATAGGGCTTCATTACGATGAGGCTGTTACCGGGAATATTGGCTCATCTATACGCAAGCAATACTCAATTACAGGCAAAGTGGTTATAATGGCCTCACGAATAGAGCAATTGAACAAGCAATATAATACCTGCCTCCTGATATCAGAGGAAGTATATAATCAACTGAATGATGTTACCAGGAATTCATTTGACAGGCTGGGCTCCTCGAAAATAAAAGGTAGTGAAAAGCTGGTTTTACTATACAAATTTGTAAAAGAGAAATATCAAAAAAACTTTAATAATGGAAACAATGAGAATTAATTCGGAATTATTAAAAGAGATTGAGAAATATGCCAGTGGCCTTATTATTAAAGAATCATCGGAAAATTTAACATACCATACTATCGAACATACCAGGCGGGTAGTGAAAAATGCAGGAATTATTGGGGCGAAGGAAAATCTGAATGAGGATGAAATGAATATCCTGCTGGCCAGTGCCTGGTTTCATGATACAGGATACATCAGGAAATACCAGGGGCATGAAGCAGAAAGCGTGGCAATTGCCATGGACTTTTTGAAGCTCAAAGGCGTTGATGAAGAAATCAGGGGCCTTGTTTCAAAATGTATCATGGCAACAACCTTTCCTCAACAACCAACCAATAAAATTGCTGAGGTTTTATGCGATGCCGATATGATGCATTTAGGAATGGGGGACTATTTTGAACTTGCTGAAAAACTAAGGCAGGAATTTGCAAATTCCGGCGTGAGGAAGCTAAAGAAATTAGAATTTGAAAAAGAGTCGGCCCTTGTATTTAAGAATCATTCCTATTATACAAATTATTGCCGGGGAGAGGCCTCAAAAATAAAAGAGGAAAACCTAAAACGCCTTCAGGATAGCATAAGGACACGGCAACTGAAGAAGAAGGGTGCTTCTGGCCGGTCAGGAAAATATTCACGGGGTGTGGATTCAATGTTTAAACTTACCGCCCGGAACCAAATAAACCTGAGCTCTATTGCCGACAATAAATCTAATATCTTGATATCTCTTAATGGTATCATTATTTCGCTGGGGTTGGCAGGGCTAACGAGTAAATTTAAAGAAGAACCGGCTATTATTTTACCTACTGTAATTTTTATAGCTTTTAGCCTTACCACTATTATTCTTGCTATTCTATCCACCCGCCCGCATATTTCTTCCGGGAAGTTTACCCGGGACGACATCAAACAAAAGAAGGTCAACATGTTATTCTTCGGGAATTTTTATAATATGAAACTGGACGAATACGAATGGGCAATCAGGGAAATGATAAATGACGACAAGTACTTGTATTCCACTATGGCAAAAGACCAGTATTCTTTGGGGAAGGTACTTGCAAAAAAATATAAATTGCTACGATGGGCCTATAATGTTTTCATGGTGGGAATAGTAGTTTCGGTTATTGCGTTTTTACTGGTATTCCTGAAATTATAGGGAATTGGCAATTATTCAAAGGCAGGAATTTATACAAAATATGAAGATTCAGGAAAAGCTACTAGCTGTTAGAGCGGCAACAGGAATCCTTATTCCGGTTTGCATGCTATTATTGCTTGTTTTTAGTACAGGTTTTTTAAATGCTCAGCAATCAAATTCTTACAGTATCTTGTTTACAGGCAATACATCAGAAGGTATACAGGATGGTAAATTGCTTAAGGAATGGCAAAAAGTATCACAAGATTCAAAAAGCCTGGCTTTCCTGCTGCTTGGGAATATTTATAATCCCAGAGGGAATAAATTTCCGGAAAAACTGTTTTCAGGCAATAAATACCCCCTGCTGGTGGCCCCCGGGGGGAAAGAGTGGGCAAATGGCAGTTCTTTAGGGAAGAAAGTGATTAAAGATATTGAGGGTGAGTTGCAGGAACTGTATAAAGGGCCTGTTTATATGCCTGATAATGCTTGCCCGGGGCCAAAGGAGGTAGTGCTTAACGAACATTTGGTTGTAATACTGCTGGATACATATTGGTGGGTGCATAAATACGACAGGCGTTTTAATAAGTGTGGCATTGCAACAAGTGGGGATGTATTGGTTCAGGTTGAAGATGCCATACGAAGGTATTACCCCTCAAAACATGTAGTGATTGCAGGGCATCATACACTTAAAAGTTTTGGGAATAGCGGAGGCTGCTTTTCTTTAAAACAAAATGTTTTAGAGGCCCCTTATACACTGTATAGGAAAACCCTTGGTACAAGGGAGGATAATCACCACCCGGATTTCAAGGGATTCCGTGATGCCATGCTTTCTATTTTGAAAAAATACCCTGATATAATATATGTTTCTGCCGGTGATGCCAACTTGCAGTATTTCAACTTGGATAATGTCCATTATATAATTTCAGGCTCTATGGTGCATACAGGGTTTGTCCGCCAGGGCCTGCCCGGGTTCGGTAGCTCCGAAAAAGGTTTTGCCAGGTTGGGCTTTTCTTCAGAAGGAGGCTGTGAGTTAATCTTTACCGGGGTTAAAGGGGAGCTTTTCCGAAAAACTATTTACAAAAAAACATTTGCTGCCGGTGCCAAACAAAAGGATATTGCTACACAACTGCCAGACAGTATAATAATTAAAGCCAGTAACAAATACAATATACCGGAGTCGAAATATTTTTGGATGGGTAAA
>JAADGO010000004.1 GCA_013152355.1 Chlorobiota bacterium | reverse complement strand
ACAGTCTCTAAAATAATTTAAAAATTACTAAAATGAAAAAATTACTGTTTATCATGGCTGCGCTTGCATTCGGATTGTTTGCATGCGCACAGATTCCTCCACAAAAGGTTGCCGATAATTTTGCCAAAAAATTTCCGAATGCCACCAAAGTAAAATGGGATCAGGAAGAAGAAAACGAATGGGAAGCGGAATTTAAACAAAACGGAAGCGAACTATCGGCATGTTTCGATCAGGAAGGGAAATGGTTGGAAACTGAAAAGGAGGTTGGTAAAAAAGATTTACCTGATGTAGTTTTAAAGGCTATCAAACAAAAGTATAGTGATTATAAAATTGAAGAAGCTTCTTTGGTCGAAACCCTTGATTTTTCCGGCTATGAAGTAGCCCTTGAATTGAAAGGGAATGAGGTCGAGGTACAGGTTACCATGAAAGGTATATTGTCTGTTAAAAAAGAAATTAGCGAGGAGGATTAGTTTACTGCAAACGTGGATTTTTTAGTGGATTACCTGGATAATGTGCTTATATTTGTTTTTTATGCCGCTATTGGCAGTAGAATAATATGAGAAAATGAACCTATGGGATTTAAATAATGAGTCAAGATTTGAAGTCGATAATTAAAGATTATAAAGAAGACGAAGAAACGGTTTATAACAGTTGGTTTGTAAATAATGATGAAAGATTAAAAGCATTCCGTTCTATTAGAAGAGGGGTGTTTGATGTAATACAGGATATAAAAAGTGGTGAATTTGGCAATGACTTTAAAGGTTCATCTTTAGAGTTTGTATTAAACTGTATTACAGAACAAAAACAAGTATTTAAAGGGGCTTCGCATCCATTCTATTGGAAGCCTAAATTACGGATACCCGACATATATGAAAACGAAGAAAATAAAATCGCTTTTGGGCAGTTTCTTGAAAAATGCATTAATGCTACAAAAGAAGAGCAGGTTTTAAGAGAAATAATCTTACTAGATCAAAGAAAGATTAAAGGTTTAGGGCCAGCAGTTGCAAGTATCCTCTATTTTTTACACCCTACAATTATCCCACCTTGCAATACAGCTATAGTGAATGGTTTTAATTCTCTATTCAAAGACAAAGTAAAACTTGGTTCATGGACAGAATACCTAAGAATGAGGGAAGTCATAATAGAAAAAAATAATGAACTAAGATCTGAATTATCAAATGACCTAGGTGCTTTTTCTGGCCTTTTATTTGATATTGGTGAAAAGAAATTACTAATAAGTGATGACCATCTTTCTGACGAAGAATGGACGAAAATTGAAAAGAAACTAAAGAAAAGACATAAAGAAGTAATAAGTGAAATGGAGGAAGAAGGCCTCCATACTGAAATGCAGTATCATATTATGACAATTGGTGGCTCTATAGGGTATGATGTTATAGCAGCATCAAATGATCGGTCTAAATGTCATAATGGGAAAAGCCTGTCATTTATCAGCCTTGATACATTCCCCGAGTTAGAAGTAGAAAAAGACATATATAAAACTATTACGCTAATCGATGTGGTATGGTTTGAAAAAGGGACAAATAATATCTCCTGTGCTTTTGAAGTAGAAAAAAGTACATCTATATACTCGGGTATTTTAAGGCTTACGGATCTTCATTATTCATTTAAAGATAACCCACCAACTTTATACCTCATTATTCCTGACAACAGAGAAAAAGAAGTGATACATCAATTACAAAGGCCATCAATAAAAAATAGTGAAATTGAAATACACTACATATTGTTTTCAGAATTAAAAGAAAACTGCAATGCAATTTGTAAGTTTGGCGAAGACAAAGAAATTCTTAAAAAAATATCAAAGGCTGCGAATTGAAAAACCACATAACAAGGCTTGGCCCATAAGGTTATGCTTGACTTAACACTAATAATCTTTAGGCAGCTTCTAAAGGTTTGTTAATAAGTTTTCCATGGGTAAAAAGTAGAAATATGTATCTTTGAGAGATTGATGCACGAAAATAGGACATGGAGAATTTTATTGTTTCAGCGAGGAAATACAGGCCCGATTCATTTAAGAGTGTTGTTGCCCAGGAATCAATTACTTCGACCCTGAAGAATGCGATAAAAAGTGAACAACTGGCACATGCCTACCTGTTTTGCGGGCCGCGCGGAGTTGGGAAAACTACCTGTGCAAGGATTTTTGCAAAAACAATTAATTGCAGCAACCTTACTTCTGATACGGAAGCCTGTAATCAGTGTGAGTCGTGTAAATCGTTCAATACCAGTCGTTCATATAATATTCATGAACTTGATGCTGCTTCAAACAACTCAGTTGACGACATCCGGAGCCTTACCGACCAGGTACGTATCCCACCGCAGATTGGTACATACAGTATCTACATCATTGATGAGGTACACATGCTTTCTCAGGCAGCATTTAACGCATTCCTGAAGACATTGGAAGAGCCGCCTGCCCATGCTATTTTTATCCTGGCTACTACGGAGAAACATAAAATTATACCCACCATTTTATCGCGTTGCCAGATTTTCGACTTCAACCGCATTAAAATTGGCGACATCGTGGGGCACCTGGAGTATGTGGCGAAGAGTGAAGGTGTTTCTGTCGAACACGAGGGGTTAAATGTTATTGCACAAAAGGCTGACGGGGCTATGCGTGATGCCCTTTCAATATTCGACCAGATTGTTAGTTTTTCAGGTAAAAGTATTACTTATAAGGATGTCATATCAAACCTGAATGTGCTCGATTACGACTACTATTTCAGGTTGGTAACGCAATTCCTGAAAAATGAAGTCCCGGAAGTTTTGCTCATTTTCAACGAGGTACTGAACCATGGGTTTGATGGGCATCATTTTATAAATGGGCTAAGCAGCCATTTTAGGGATTTACTGGTATGCAAAGACCCGGTAACCGTCCAGTTGCTTGAAGTAGGAGGCGATGTAAAAGAGCAGTACAAGAACCAGGCTGCCTCATGCGAAAGTGATTTTTTGCTGGAGGCATTGAAGATTACAACTGAATGCGATTTGCAGTACAAATCAAGCCAGAATAAGAGGCTGTTGGTTGAACTGGCCCTGATCAGGATAGCACAGCTAACCTTAAAAAAAAAATAGCTGACGGGCCAGGCAGCAACGAAAACCTTGAACCCATATTTTCACAGAAAGAAACTACCCAACCTAAGCAAAGGCAGGCTTCGGGTACTGAACGGGACACACGCCCGAAAGTACCGGAGAGGAAATTATCGCAACAGGTAAAAGGCCCTTCAATCAGAGATGCTTTGCTAGGTAATATGCCCGGGAAAGAGCAATTGTCGGCTAAAGAGCAACATGAAATCTACACCAATTTATCGGAGTCTGAAGAATTTACCGAAAAGCAGTTGAAAGATAAATGGCAGGAATACGTGAAACAGGTATCGGGAAGCGGCAACCTAAAATCTACATTGTCGAATATACCCAAACTGGCTGATGATTATAAGTTGATTCTGAGTATTGAAAATTCGGTGCAGGAAGAGGCGGTAAAAAGTATTAAGCCGGAATTGGTATCGTGGTTGCGGCGTGAATTGAAAAACTCTAAGATTGATATTATTACGAAGATTGAGGAACGAAAAGAGGGGCGTGTTATTTATACCGATACGGATAAGTACCAGGAGATGCTAAAAAAGAATCCCGACCTGGAGTTGCTAAGGCAAACATTTAAGCTCAATTTTGGCGATTAAACCCCCATTTTGCTGCCTCGGGGCAGGCCCGGAATGATTGTTTATTATCTGAACAAAAAAATGATATTTCCCTGTTGGGGCACATGCCGAAAGAAACGGGTCAGATGGGAAAGTTGTGGGGAAAGAACTTTTTCAAAAAGACAAACACCCAATAAGAAGCACCCAAGTCTTAGTACTTCCTGATTTTACATTCCTGATTCTGTGTTATTTATTTTT
>JAADGO010000041.1 GCA_013152355.1 Chlorobiota bacterium | reverse complement strand
TTCAAAAGGCTCGCCAGTCTTGACTTTTTTTGTTTCGTTTTTTGCGTCAAGGCAAAAAATGAAATCCCGTCTGGAAAGACAAAACAAGAAGAGTAATTCTTCGTTGAATGAACTTATGCCAATGATCAGAGATGGCTAATCTGAAATTTACCTGGAAATCCTTAGGGACTTTCCTTCCCAAGCTATTCCATGAATCCAATATTACTCCACCCTAATTCTTATATGATCCTCTAAAACACCCAATAAGGAATACCGCTCTTAATGCAGGAACCAAACGGTTCCTGCTTAAAGAACTGTTTACCTGGTTTAGGTATAGGACAGGTATTTATTGTTTTGTTGCTTTAATAGTTTTTTCGCCCTCCGGCGTATTGACTGTACCACTTAATTTATTACCGGTAATAGTGGCTTTTAAAGAAATGTAGTTGGAGTCGATGTACAGCCCGCATTTCAGTATGTTTTCCTCGAATTTTACATCCTTCAGGTCAACTTTATAACCATCGTTAAATTTGACATACCCACTGAGTTGCCCTTCTTTTTCAAGAATTGTAATCATTCCGTTATCATAACCCATAACCATAAGGTGCGGTAGGGACTTCGTATTTCCAGTCGCCTACTACTTTCGTACTTATAACTGTTGCATTAAGGATGCAGGTAAACGATCCTAACAGGATGATAATAATTGCCAGTTTTTTCATAATTAATTTTTTTCCTAAGTTTCTGTAAATTTGGAATACTTAATCTGCAATTGCAAAAAAAAGGGGCGAATCGGCATATTATGGTATAAACCGGTTGGCTAACGGGACAAAAAATCGGCAAACAGGGATAAAATCGGCAAACAGGGATGAATACTTTTGGGAGACAGGGATAAAAGTGTCCACCCCTTTCATTTTTAGTTGCAACCTTTTGGAATCTTTCTGGGTGAACTCCAGGTTGCGCAGATTAATAAGGAAAGAACGGTGGCATCGTTTAAATGTATACCCCGAAAGTTGCCCTTCAATATTTTTCAGGCTGTTGCGTAATAATCTCCGTTGAACTTTGCCCTCCTGTAAAAAATAAACAGACACGTAGTTATCGGCCGATTCGAAAAACAACAGGTTCTCATGTAAGAATGAATACTTCACTTTACCATTTTCGTCTTTCAAAGCAACCATCTCCGACTCCAAAGGTTTAGACAGGCTCTTTTTAAGCCGTTTTATTTCAATGCTGTTCTTTCTATAAAAAATAATGAGTAAAGCGAATGAATACGGGAGGAAGATTCCCAATAATGTATATTTAAGCGAGTAGATAAAGTCGTTAAGCAGGTTTCCAATAATGTTCCCGTAGAGCAATATGTAAACAAAACTTATCAGGATTATCTCTCCTGTAAGCCATAAGATATAAGTTTTCACTTTGAATTTTTGTATTCCCAGTAGTTTCCGAAGAGGAAATTGAGAAACCAGGAAGACTAAAGCAACAACAAGCCCATAGCTTGACAAACGCATAAACTGTATAAACCCCGAGTCGTCTACCCACCGGTTAATATTGAAGGGGACAAATAAATTAACAAAGAATATGCTGAAAACAAAGCAAATGCCGATAAGAAGGAATCGGTCCTTCTTATCATCCAGTAAAGTAAAATTATGATTAAGGAATTTCATAATCAACCATATATTTCCCGGCATGAAATTACAATTTATTCTATTATGAATCAATGCCGGGTAAAGCATTGAGGACGGAATGCCAGTCACGCCATTGCGAGCCTCACTCAACAGGTGGCCCAGGTTGCCTGCTGAGTAGTTGAGGCATTCATGCTTTTTGAATGGTTGCGAAGCATAAAAAAACTAACCCTATTCCAGGGTGAACTTATAACTACCCGATGCAACCAATATATTACCACATTCGGTTTGTGAAATGCCCGGAATATTCCCTGATGCAACTTCAATGCCGCCCTCTTTCAGTATTGCCCCTTCTTTTAATACAGGAGGAATAATAACAGCAGTTGAATTTGCCGGTACAGTTACATTCAGGGTGAAAACATCTGCATCAACCTTCCAGTCGACAGTCAGTTCCCCGTAGTTTGTTTCGTACCTGGCTTTTGCCCAGTCCAGCCCTTCAACAGGCTTTGGTTCAATCACTACCCTTTTAAATCCGGGGTGGTCATTACAGATATTTATCCCGCCAATATTGTTCCACACCCATTCGCCAATGCAGCCAAGGGCAAAATGATTCCGGGAATTCATCCCATCGGGCTTTTCAGAATCTGAGTTCCATAGTTCCCATATAGTGGTTGCTCCTTTTTCTACCATATAGCCCCAGCTTGGGTAGTCTTTTTGGGTAATCATTTTAAAGGCCAGATCCTGATAGCCATATTTACTTAAAATGGGCAGTATATAACCTGTGCCAAGGAATCCGGTGGTTGGGTGTACATTGTGGGCAACCACATCGTCAACAATATTCTTAACCACCTGCTCTCGTAGGTTTTCTGGGGTTATACCAAATGCCAGCGGCAATAGGTTTGCAGTTTGTGTCCCCCCGGGGTAGTTCATTTTTGTGGAGTCCCAATACTTCTTTTGAAAAGCTGCGGCAATCGTATCTGCCAATTGTGCATATTGCTCAGCATCTTCCGTTTTACCAATTATAGCCGCCATTTTACCCAGCAAGCTGGTAGAATAAAAATAGTAGGCTGTCCCAATAGGTTCCGAAGGTGATTTCTCGACAGCGATCCAGTCGCCATACCCATACCAGCCTGGTTTTCCATGTTCCCATATATAAATGCCATCTTTACTTTCCGAACGCATGTATTCCACCCAGGCTTTCATCATTTTATAATTCTCTTCAATAATACGGGTGTCTTCAAAATAGCGGTAAGTCAACCAGGGGATCACAATGCATGCATCGCCCCACCCTGGTTTTGCCGGGCCTTCAACAACAATCGCAGGGTTGACATCGTAAACCCACCCTTTTTCATCCTGCCCATCGGCAATATCGAACATCCACTTTGTCCAGTAACGGTCGAGATTCATATAGAAATTGGCTGTTGGGGCGAATATCTGCGCATCGCCCATCCATCCAAGCCGTTCGTCACGCTGAGGGCAATCTGTAGGCACAGCAAAGAAGTTGCCCCGCTGCCCCCAGGTGACATTGGTATATATTTTATTGATCAATTCATTGGAGCATTCAATACTCCCTATCAGCGGTTCATTGGTATAGATCACTTTACCGGTCAGTACCGACCTGTCCGGGGTGCTCTTTAACCCGGATACCTGGACGTACCGGAATCCATGGTAGGTAAATTTCGGTTCCCATACTATTTCATTCCCGTTGCAAATAACATAGTCGGTTGCTTTTGCGCTTCGCAGGTTTTCCTGGGCAACCGTGCCGTCATCGTGCAGCAGCTCAGCAAACCGCATTTTTATGGTGTCGCCCTTATCGCCTTTTATATGTAGTTTTGCCCATCCTACAATATTCTGCCCAAAATCGAAAACATATTCGCCATCAACAGGTTCGTTAATTGCCACCGGTACCATCTGCATTTGTTCCCTCAAAGCCGGAGCTTCCGGCCCGACCAGCAATCCTTCGTAGTGGTCCGGTTTAACTGCTGCCCATGCCGAATCGTCAAAACCGGGAGAACTCCACCCCTGTTCTTCCAGGTTGGTGTCATAAACTTCTCCATGGTAAATATGGTCTGAAACAATGGGTGAGTTGTGCCATTTCCACGATTCATCAGAAATAAAAATATCTTTTGATCCATCGGAATAGTCAATCTGTATCTGCGCCAGCAATTTCAACGGGCCTCTGCTATACCTGGCGCCACCTTTCCATCCAAGCCCGCTTGACCACCACATGTTACCGAGTACTGCGCCAACGCCATTTTCCCCTTCCTGTAGGTAATCTTTAATATCATAAACCTGGTATTCAACCCTTTTTGGGTATTGTGTCCATCCGGGAGTAAATAAGTCGCTTCCAACTTTCTTCCCGTTAATAAAAAACTGGTAATTGCCCAGCCCGGTTACGTATACCCTGGCTTTTTCAATGGCTTTGTTTTTTAGTTCCACTTCTGTCCGCATATACACCGAGCGTAACGAATCTTTACCTGTCCGTGCAATCCATTTTGCCTGCCAGTCGCCCGGGTCCAGCAACCCCATCCCCCAGCTGGCTGGCTCACTCCATTTCGACATATTGCCATCCTGGTCCCAAATGCGTACTTTCCAATAATAATCTTTTGACGATTCAAGTGCAGTACCATTGAATTTTATATGTACCGATTGGGCGGATACCAGCTTCCCGCTATCCCAAATATCGCCTTTGCCTTTTTTTAGCAGTTTGGCATTGCCTGAAACAATAACCTGATAAGCCGATTGGGCAGCCCCTCTTCTGTTGTCCTGTATTTTCCATTGTAGCAAAGGTTGTGGGCGGTCGATACCCAACGGACGTGTTTGGAACTCACACTTTAAGTCATATAACCGTACAGGTGATTTCACCCTTTCGCAAGCAGGGAAAATAAATATACTTATGAGAATAAAGGTTAACAGGTTGGTAGCTTTTTTCATGACTATGGTGTATTTAATTTAAATGTTGAATCGGAATACCTAAAAGGGGATCTTTTTATAACCCCGGAACAGAAAAAGTCACATCATTCAAAAATATGGACAAATTGTGCCTGTGGCAATAAACAAAATGATTCTTTTTTTGCACAAAATGATCGTACATTCTACTCAACCAAAATAAATGCTCCAAACAGGGCATCCGGGGA
>JAADGO010000058.1 GCA_013152355.1 Chlorobiota bacterium | reverse complement strand
CTGTCCAATCATCTGCCTGTAAAAATTTCTCCCCATCGCCAAGGCGTACACTCTCGTCTATTATGTGCTCATGCGTATCAATAAAAGGTATATTTTTTACTTCAGCCCATATTGCCGGGTTTATACTTGCCGGTATTTCAAGGAGGTTATCTTTGCTACTCTGGGGCAGGGCTTCGGTGGTTAAAAAACTTAGTATGGTTACTAAAGGCAATATATATTTCAAGGTCAGGTTTTTCATAGGATTTACTGTTAGCTATAGTTTTAATACTTTAACTTTTATTCTTTCCTGGTGCCCATATACTCAAATATTTAATTTACAGGGCTCCCCTTTGCTATTGGGGTTAGCCGTAAAACTTTAACCATGGGGGCAGGCAATTCTTCTTCCAGGGTAAACGTACCCTCTTTAATTACCCTGGTATGGGGTGAAAGGTTTAGGTTGTTTTCCTCATCGATTACGAAAACTTCGACCCTTGTGGCATTTCTCCATGGTACATTTGCAACCCGGATATTTACTAACCCCTGTTTTGAATTATAATTACTAACCATGATTATAGCCTGGTTTTTTTGCTCTGTTAACCCGCCAATAGCAGATATGCCACTGTAAAGGCTGTCTTTTTCACAGGCTACGCGCCCAGATGCACCCAATAACATTGCCATTGCTTTGAAGGCATAGAATTGCTTCCTCGGGGTACAATAAAAATCAAATAGGCTGAAAATACCCCGGTACCCACTGTAGAAAAAAGCCTGGTCCACAGGTAAATCCTGTAGGTTGATTAATGTTGAAGCAGTGAATGCCGTACTCACCGCACCTCCCATCCCCGTAGTGGCCATTTTTTTCCAATAGTACCTGTCTTTTAATTTTTCCCAGGCACCCGGCCAGTGGTTCCATTCGTTCAGGTGGCTTTCAGTTTTTGTATAACCGTAATCGTCCAAAAGTTTACGTGCATATACAGCGGATTCGACCACTTTATTAGGGTCGGCAGTATAGATATGCCATGGGAAAAAATCAATGGGCAACTGGTTTTCTTTACAATAAGCGAGCAATGGCGGCCCGAATGCATACACATTCCCAGCTCCGGCAGTCCCGACCATAATATCAGGGTTGTGTTTCTTTATAGCTTTGACGGCCGTTTTATATAACTCGAAATATTGTTCTTTGCTCCCCCCCCAACATACATCTACATCGGGTTCATTCCATATCTCCCAATATTTAATATTAAGGTGGAAACCATTTGCCCAGCCTTCATTGTAATGCCTGATAATGTTCACGCATATTTTTGCCCATTTATCATAATCAGCCGGAGGGTGTATATAATATTTCACCTTTGAATGCTCAATGCTCACTCCAAGCCTGTAAGCTATTTTGCTTCCGCTTTTGAGTAACTCAAGGATATAATCATCTGTCTTTTTAAAATTGTAGCTTGACGGGTCATCGGCATCAAGGTGGAAAAGGGGGAAGATAGCCGGGATGTCCACTACGTCAGGGTAGGGGTAATGGCAATCGTGGAGCCGGGTATATGGTATTTTCAGGTCGGCATAAGCTTGTGTCAGGTAATCTGTCCATTCTGCGTACCTTACATCAGTACCTAAACTCATCCCATTCAAAGGTTTTATCTTTCCATTGCTTTTTGAAAGGTCAAACGAAATGAGGCCCTGCCCCGGAGCCTGGGCATTCGAATTTAAAATAAAACCCGATACCAACAAAATAGGCAATAACAATAATTTATACTCTTGAAATTTGTTGCCACAACTTTTTAATAATCTCTTTTTAAGATTTATTATGCATCTCATAATCTGTCAGGTATTATATTTATGGTACTTCCACAATGTATCTATCAAAACGGTTGGGTAATTACCCATTCATCTGGCAAGAATTATTAATTACTGGACTTAACACTTTTATCAATTTTAAGGGTTAAAATTAAAAATCAGGGCCTCCCGTTGCCGAAAGGCCCTGATGGAATTAAAATCATACACCTAAAACTAATACTAATACATTGGATTCTGGTTCAGGTTAGGATTATTATCCACTTCGCTTTGCGGGATTGGTATCCTGCTGGATTTGCCTGGAACGAAATAGGTAAAATCAGGGTCACGGCTTATCAATTCATTTAACCCGTCAGCACTGTCCCACAGCTTCCACCTTTTCAAGTCTGCCCAACGTACACTTTCCAGGCAAAGCTCAAGGGTACGCTCCATTTGTAACCTTTTCAGGAAATCGGTTTTTGAGTTAACAACACTTGAATACAGAGTACTGTTTGCAAGTTTAGGCAAGCCTGCACGTTCACGTACGCGGTCAACGCATTGGACTGCCAATGCAGGAGGCGCCCCGCCTGATAATTCTGCCAAACATTCGGCATAGCACAACAAAACGTCAGCATACCTTATTACACGGAAGTTGATTGGTGAGAAATAATCCTCACGTTCAAGGTAATAATCGCGCTGGTATTTCCTAAAGAAGCAATCACTCCCCCAACGGGTTCGCCAATCCCTGCCATAAATTTTCTCGCCCGGGTAATCACTCTGTATTTCAGGGTAAAATATGCTGTACCTCAGGCGTAGGTCTATTTGCCCGTCAACAGTCGGTTCTTTTTTAAATTCATCTACCAGCCATCTTCTTACCTGCCCATCGCTCCAGCCAATTCCGCGAGGCGCAAAAAACTGTGCCCTGTTGGAGCCCACATTAGGATTAGGTTTGTCACTAGCTGCCCAAGGGTCGTTTGGGTTAATGTCCGAGAATTGAATTTCAAATACCGATTCTATGTTGTTTTCGGTGGTGTGCAAAAAGTTGTCTCTGAAGTTGGCAACCAAGTCGTAGTGAGAAGCACCTGCTCCTTCAACCAACCATGAAAAAGCATCTTTTGCTTCCTGCCATTCGTGCATTTGCATATGCACTTTACCCAGTAATGCCAGGGCTGCGCCTTTTGTTATCCTGCCAAGCTCACTACTACCCCATTGTTCCGGTAAATCATTAGCAGCTTCCTGCAAGTCAAGTTTCACCTGGGCAAATACCTCTGCTTCGGTTTTTTGCTCAGGGTTATCATCAAGGTTTGGCACATTCAATACCAGAGGGACATTATCAAACATCAACGCCAGGTTGTAATAATAGAATGCACGTAAAAATTTTGCCTGTGCCAGTATCTGTGCTTTTTCTGCCTGGTCCTCAAACTCTATTCCAGGTACGTTATCTAAAACCTGGTTACACCTGAAAATTGCTTTGTAATGGTCGCGCCACATCAAGCCATTTCCTGGCCAGAAATTATAATTGAAATAAATAAACCGGGTCCATTCTTTTAATGCATTCCAGGGGCTTTTACTGAACCCTTCATCGGAAGTTAAATCGTAACGGAAATAAATCCAGCGAGACCAGCTACCCGGTTTAGAAAACATATTATAAGCCGCATTTAAGCCAAGTTGTGCATCTTCAGGAGTTTTCCAGAAGGTATCGGTAGTTGGTGCATTCGGGTTAGTGATATCTAATAAATCCTTATTACAGGAGGTAAGTAACAACGTAACCGCAAAAAAACTATATAATAATTTCTTTTTCATAATATTTCAAAATTAGAATTGGACAGAAAGTGAAAATACAACGGACTTTGGAGATGGATATGAAGCATCATCCCGCCCTTTTTGCCAAAGATCCGGGGCTTTAAACTCGGGGTCAAGCCCTGTATATTTTGTAAAGGTAATCAGGTTTTGCCCTGTTATCGAAACACGGAGGTTGTCAAAAACTTCCTTAACCCGTGGGATGTCAAATGAGTAGCCAAGCGTCATTTGCCTGATTTTGAAATACGACCCTTTTTCGATCCACCGGTCCTGATCCCGCCTGCCATTCCTGTTGTCGGCATAAATAACCCTTGGGTTCTTGGTATTTGGGTCTTCAGGGGTCCATGGCTTGTACCCTGCCAAATGGTTGGTGT
>JAADGO010000085.1 GCA_013152355.1 Chlorobiota bacterium | reverse complement strand
AAAAATAAATTCTTTGTTCAGGAGTGTAGGATAACAACTAAAAATGGCGAAGCATTAGATTTAGAGGTGATGACTACTCTGATACTTCGAAAAGGGAGTTTGTACACCATTTTTGCAATGAAAGATATCGGCGATGAAAAAAGGCGTGAAGCATTGGAACGGATATTTTTTCATGATGTATTGAACAGTGCCGGAGGAATATCAGGCTTATCGTCAATCCTGCTTGAAGAAAAAGACCCGGAGAAGGTGCAACAGATTATCCAAATCATTCAACGTACCTCGGAATACCTGGTAGAAGAAATTAAGTCGCAACAGCAACTTTTCAAAGCTGAACATGGCGACCTGGAGGTTGCTCATACGGAACTTAATTCTGTAAGAATACTTAAAGAAGTTGCCGAACTGTATTCGGCACATAAAGTTTCTAATAAAAGGAATATTGTTGTTAAAGAAGGCTCTCCGGTTATTTTATTTTACTCCGATTCTGTTTTACTGAGGCGAGTATTGGGCAATATGATTAAGAATGCACTGGAAGCAACCCCTGAGGGAGGGACGGTGGAATTGTCGTGCAAAAATAAGAATGGCTCTGTGAGGTTTTGTGTCCACAATGATGGGTTTATGGATGACGAAATACAGCTACAAGTGTTTCAACGCTCTTTCACTACCAAAGGCATTGGCCGCGGACTTGGGACTTATGGTATGAAATTGCTGGGCGAAAAGTATCTTGGAGGGAAAGTCGGGTTTGAAAGTACAGAAGAAAAAGGCACAACATTTTACCTGGAACTTCCGATAAAAACGGAAAAGAACAAGACTTGACCCGTAGGTTATGCTTGACTTAGGAATAGAATAACTTTACGAATAATCCCTTAGTACTAAATTTCATCCCCGCCTGCCGAGTCCCATAATTTAACCAAATATTTTCAGGGATGTTCACTCCGGAAGATATGTTCAAAGGACGTGGCAGGAGGGGTTGCCGGAGAAGCCTGGCAAATCACCCATGAATTACCTTCTCAGGATTAGTTCCCTTGCTTTTGTTAATATTAACTTCCAGGCTTTCTGCAGATGTTTTTCATTAGTATTCGACTGCCCGATGCTCATCCTTAGCACTACCTTCCCATTTAGCCTGGTATGGGTAAAATATATTTCCCCGGTACGGTTAACCGTATCCATCAATTTAATGTTAAATGTATCGCCGGCTTTGTGGCTGAAACATACAAGGTTGAACAATGGCTCAACTACCAGGTCGAAATCGGTTGACTCATCCACCCACCGGGCAAAATCCCGGGCAAGCCGAACATGTTCCCTCACATGGAATTGCAGCCCCTCAACGCCATAATGGCGGATTACAAACCATAATTTTAGTGAGCGGAACCGCCTGCCCAGTTGGATGTGCCAGTCCCGGTAATCAAACACTGCCCCCGATTCGGTTGCCTTATTTTTCAGGTATTCAGGCAAAATAGAAAAAGTATTGATCAGGTGGTTTCGGTCGGCTACCCAGAAACAATCGCAATCAAAATTGGTAAACATCCATTTATGGGGATTAAAACAATAGCTATCTGCCAGCTCCACACCTTTCTGGTGATGCCTGAACTCGGGGCACAGCATGGCTGTCCCCGACATGGCTGCATCAATATGTAACCAGTAATTCCCTTCTTCGCATATCTTGCCTATTTCCTCAATGGGGTCGACTGCATTCGAGGAGGTGGTGCCAATTGTCGCACAAACAAAGAATGGGGTAAAACCGTCCTTCTTATCTTTTTCGATTTGTGCTTTAAGCGCATCAGGCTTCATTGCAAAATTGCCGTCCACGTCAATTGCCCGGAGGTTGTTTTTCCCAATCCCGGCAATTTTTGCTGCTTTTTCGAGCGAAGAGTGTGTTTGTGTTGAGACATAAGCAACAAGTTTTCCTGCAACCCCATTTTCATTAGATTTAAATGCAGTTGTTTTCTCACGGGCTGCAACAATTGCTGTGAGTGCCGATGACGAGGCTGTATCCTGGATAACACCGCCTCCCATAGAGGTTGATTTGAATTTCCCGGGCAACCCCAGCATATCGACCAGCCAGTCCATCACCCGTGTTTCCAGTTCGGTACAGGCAGGGCTGGTTGCCCATATCATTCCCTGTACCCCCAAACCCGATGAAAGCAGGTCGCCCAAAATAGATGGAAAAGAATTGTTTGACGGGAAATAAGCATAAAAATCCGGCGACTGCCAATGGGTGATACCGGGCATGATAATTTTATTAACGTCATCTATCATCTGCTCCATGGTTTCACCTTGTTGAGGCGCCGAGCCGGGCAACCGGTTTTTTATTTCCCCGGGTTTAACCTGCGAAAGCACAGGCATATTTTCAATACCCTCGTAGTAATCGGCTATCCAGTCAATCATTTTTTTCCCTTCTTCCCTGAATTGCGAAGGGGTCATGTGAAAACTTTTATTACCCACAATTATTAGTTTTAAGAATGTGTTTGGCGAAGATTACGTATGGATGGACTGGCATTAGTATTTAACAGTAAAGTTTGTAAAACAATTACTAACATCAAACCAATTGGTTATAATTTTATTTACCATAGAAAGCTGCGGCCCTGTTTTTAACCAATCAAGAAAAGTCCTGATATCTTCCTCTTCTCCTTCAGCAACAACAAAAACATCGCCATCGTCTTTATTTTGAGCATAACCGGTAAGGTTTAATTCTTTTGCTTTATTCACTGCAAAAAACCTGTAGCCAACCCCCTGTACACGTCCTTTAATAGTAATTTCAGCTCTTTTCCGCATTGGGCCATGCCTAGTTTTTAAAAGCGTTTGCATTTTCTTCGTTCGACAAAACCCAGATTGAATAAACGCCTACTGCTGTACCAAATGGAAAATTAAATAAATTGAGTACAGAAATAATAAGAGTCAGTATACGTGCCCACTCTTTCCGCTTAAATAACCCTATCCCCGCAATAATCCCGGGGATACTCATTAATGCGAAAAAGATAATTATAACATTCGCAATTATTGAAAGAATCATTTCCGCTTCATTATCGCCAGAGAAGCTACCAACTACATGCAGGATTAAAAATCCGACTATTCCAATTAAAATCCCGAAAATACTAAACCCTATTTGCAGGGAAGCAACAATATTTATATGTTTTTCCATGTTATTATGTTTTTGTTCTGCCGATTAAAAATACAAAAAAGAGGGGAGAATTGCTAAATCAGTTTAATTTAAACAGTCTCTTAATCCACAACTTTATGAGATGTCCCCTAATAGGCAGGCATACAGTGCCTGACGCAACATTTTTACTATGAATGAGTTAATTATTTAAAGAGGAATCTTTTACAAATACAATTAATAGCCTATTTTTGTAGGGTATGGGAGGATAAATCATGGAAGTTATAAAAATAATATTATTAGCAGTTGCCTTGTTATCATTGGCAATGCTTGGGTTGGCAATGCGTATTTTGCTTAAAAAAGGGGGGCGGTTCCCGAATACGCATGTGAGCGGAAATAAACACCTGAGAAAGCAGGGTATCTCATGCGCCCAAACCTATGACCGTATTGAGCAGGCAAAAGCCAGGAAGGAAATTAACTACAAAAACCTGACTTTTTTTCAGAATAAATAGGTTGTTCCTGCTTTGGGTCACTCAACAAGCATTGATTTAAAACTATCAGACATATAAATTTTATTCATCCCATCGGTATCGGCATAAATAAAATAAACATCAATTCCGGGTATCTGCTTCGATAGTTCAACACCCTTTTCAAGCCCCATCACCATAAAAGCGGTGGCGTAAGCATCGGCAGTCATACAATTGGCAGCCAGTACCGTTGCGCTTAACAGGCTATGTTGTACGGGGTATCCGGTTTTTGGGTCGATGGTGTGCGCATATTTTTTCCCGTTTTCTACATAAAAGTTCCTGTAATTGCCTGATGTAGCAAGTGCCCTGTCCGAAAGCTGTACGATAGCCTGCAATTCCTGTGTGAAAAACGCGCTTTCATCAGGGTCGCTTATGCCGATTGACCAGAGTTTACCTTTTTTATTTACTCCTTTTGCAACCACTTCGCCGCCAATCTCTACCATGTAGTTTTTGCAGCCCTTGCTTTCCAGGAATTCCCCGACTACATCACATGAATAACCCTTTGCAATGGCACTGCAATCGAGCATTGTTGCAGGATATTGTTTTACGATCTTACCATTCTGTAAAGCAATTTTTTTGTAGCCAACAATCTTTTTCAGGCTGTCGATCAATTCGGGAGTAATCTTTTCTTTATTCTTAAATCCAAACCCCCAGGCATTTACCATTGGCATAACCGTTATATCAAAGGCTCCATCTGTTTTTTCTGAAACCTCCATTGCTTTATTGAATACTTTCAGGAAATGGCTGTCTAGTTTTACCGGCTCGTTTTTGTTTACCTTTGAAATTACAGAGGTGTCGATAAACGTGGAAAACGAATTCCCAAGTTTTACCATCTCTTCTTCAATTCCCTTACTCAGGTCCTTGCCTCCGGGGCTTTCGTACACAATGTGGTAAATAGTCCCGAAAACGAAACCTTCATTGAAAACATATTTAGATTTATTCCCGCAACTCACCAGAACCACGGGGAACAACAGAATTATAAGATATTTAAAGTTCATTCTCTTTTTAATGAAAAATCAGGCTTCGAAGTTAGGGATTTTGAATAAATTTAAAGAAGTATCGGATAATATTAATTGAAGGGGCATAAAAAAAGCTTCACAGATGTGAAGCTTAGAATCCAGTTTCTCAAAAAATAATTAAACTATGCTAGTTTAACATTTATTGCGTTTAGACCTTTTTTACCTTCAGTAAGTTCAAAAGTTACTTCGTCATCTTCCCTTATTTCATCAATAAGTCCTGATACATGTACAAAGTATTCTTTGTTAGATTCTTTGTCCTTAATAAATCCAAATCCTTTGGAGTCATTGAAAAATTTTACTATTCCTTCTTGCATAATATTTAATTAATTAATGCTGTAAATATAGAATAAAGATTTATCATTCGCATTAAAAAAAAGGTTTTTTAAGTTTTTTTTTGATGCGAATTATCTTTTAATTAAAGAAAGAACGCCATGGCTTATTTTATGATTGGCTTTTATATTATTGTAATTCAGTATATTGAAAGGCGGGATTGCAAGATTATAAGTTTCTTTATGAAAGATATGATAATTATCAATTTTTCCCTCTTATGCTTTAATTTCCTGTAATAAACAGTAGGTATAGAAGGGTAAATCTTATTGATTAGGTAAATTGGGCAAGCAATATTTGGAATTGAATCTTGCTAAAAATAAGAAGAGCTGCTTTTTTTTGCAGCTCTTCTTAAATATAAGTTTTAGATGCCTCCATCTGAGGTTAGCTCCCAAAATCATCGAACAATACATTTTCATCTGGTACGCCTAAATTGTATAGCATTTTTTGTACGGCATCGTTCATCATCGGCGGCCCGCACAGGTAGTAATCAATTTCCTCGGGTTCTTCATGTTTGCTTAAGTACATGTCGTAAATCACCTGATGGATGAAACCCGTAGGCCCTTCCCATTTATCTTCTTCCTGCGGGTCGGATAGTGCCAGGTGGAATTTAAAATTTGGGAAATTCTTTTCTATTTCCCTAAACTGCTCGTAGTAAAAAACTTCGCGCCACGAACGTGCCCCGTACCAGAAAGTTATTTTCTTTTTGCGTTCTTTTAACGTATGGAAAAGGTGGAAAAGGTGCGAACGCATGGGAGCCATACCTGCTCCACCACCAATAAACATCATTTCGTTATCGTTATCTTTCAGGAAGAATTCCCCGTAAGGGCCGGATATAGTTACCTTGTCGCCTGGTTTGCGTGAGAAAATATATGATGAGCAAATTCCGGGGTTCACTTTCTGGAATCCTCCTTTTACTCTGTCGAACGGCGGAGTTGCAATACGTATATTCAGCATTACAATGTTCCCTTCGGCAGGGTGGTTGGCCATTGAGTATGCACGGAAGGTTGGCTCCGGGTTTTTCATTTTTAGGTCGAACATCCCGTATTTTTCCCATTCTTCACGGTATTCATCGTCAATCTCGATATCTTTAAAGTCAACCTCAATTTTAGGCACGTCTATTTGAATATACCCGCCCGATTTAAAATCAAGTGTTTCCCCTTCAGGCAGTTTAACCACGAATTCTTTAATATATGTAGCCAGGTTTTTGTTTGAAACTACTTCGCATTCCCATTTTTTCACGCCGAGGACTTCTTGCGGGATTTGAATCTTCATATCCTCTTTTACTTTCACCTGGCATGCCAGCCTCCAGTTGTTGTTTTGTTCTTTTCGCGTAAAGAAACCTGTTTCGGTGGGAAGGATAGAACCACCTCCTTCGAGTACCTGGCAGCGGCACATGCCACAGGTGCCTCCACCTCCACATGCCGATGGGAGAAGTACCTTATTATTGCCAAGTGTTGTTAAAAGGGTACTTCCAGGTTCTGTTTCCACCTCAATGTGCCCTTCATTAATATCAACTTTAACAATACCTGAAGGGGTTAACTTTTTCTTGGCAAACAGCAAAATAGCTACTAGTAAGATTATTACTGCAAGAAAGACAACCACGCTTATAAGGACTACAGTAGTTGGTGTTGATAACAATATCATTATAAAGATGTTTTAGTTCTTATTAAAGTTTAATTCCCATGAATCCCATGAATGCCAGCCCCATCAACCCGGTTACAATAAAGGTAATACCAAGGCCACGCAATGGTGCGGGCACATTCGAGTACTGAATTTTCTCCCTGATGGCAGCAATGCCAACAATCGCCAGGAACCATCCGATACCTGAACCCAATCCATAGGTAGTTGCTTCTCCGATATTTAAGAATGCTTTTTGCTGCATAAACAAAGAACCTCCTAAAATGGCACAGTTTACAGCAATCAACGGAAGGAATATCCCTAACTGGGTGTATAAAACAGGTGCAAATTTTTCGACTACCATTTCAACCAGCTGCACCATTGATGCAATTACGGCAATAAACATTATAAATGATAAAAAGCTTAAATCGATATCGGCAAACTGAGGCCCCATCCATGCCAGAGCTCCGTCTTTTAATATATAGTTCTCGAGCAGATAGTCGACCGGGACTGTTATTCCGAGGACAAAGATTACTGCTATGCCTAAGCCTGCAGCTGTTTTTACCGATTTTGATACGGCCAGGAAAGAACACATGCCCAGGAAATAGGCAAATACCATGTTCTCAATAAATATCGATTTGATAAATATGTTGATAAGATTTTCCATTTTTCCTTATTTTGAGTTAATCTTCAATAAGTTTACTGTTACGGCTGCGCTGTACCCAGATTATGATCCCCACGGTAATTAAAGCCATTGGGGGTAGTATCATCATCCCGTTGTTAGAATAAAAACCACCATTGGTAATATACCAGCTATCGGGGACTATTTTGAAGCCATATACCGACCCCGACCCTAATAACTCACGAAAGAAAGCAATAATAATAAGTATTGCACCATAACCGGCTCCATTGCCAATCCCATCAAGGAATGATTGCCAGGGTTTGTTTCCCAGTGCAAATGCTTCGATACGGCCCATAAGGATACAGTTTGTAATAATCAATCCTACAAAAACCGATAGTTCTTTGCTTACATCGTAAACAAAAGCCTTTAGTATCTGGTCGACTAAGATTACCAGTGCAGCAATTATTACCAGCTGGACAATAATCCGGATACGGTTTGGGATAGTATTCCTTAGCAATGAAATAATGACGTTTGCTAATGCCAAAACTGCTATAACTGAAAGCGACATAACCACAGCCGGTTTTAACTGGGCAGTTACCGCTAATGCCGAACAAATCCCTAGTACCTGTACTGTAATCGGGTTACTGTTATTAATCGGGTCGCTGATCAGTTTCAGGTTCTTCTTTGAAAATAATGGATCTCTTTCACTCATTACCTATGATTTTTTCTTGATGAGAAATTCTTTGTAAGTACTTAAATCATCGAACAACATCTTTTGCAACCCTTTACTTGTAATGGTTCCACCGGATATTGCATCAACTCTGTGTTCGGCAGGAGCTGTTTCGTTTGTCTTTGCTACAACTATTGAAACCAGTTTTCCTGACTCGTCAAAGATCTTTTTACCCTTGAAAGGGGCTTGAAACATTTTAGTTGCGATTTCAGCACCCAGTCCGGGCGTTTCACTCTGGTGGTCAAAAGTAGCTCCATAGATAGTATTCATATCACTGTCCAGCGAGATATACCCCCAAATAGGGCCCCAAAGCCCGGCACCTCTTAACGGCAGTATATATTTTGTGCCTTTGCTGGTTTCGCACTCAAATACAGGGAGGCTACGGTTTTCTGCCTTTTTTGCATGTTCTTTTTTAAGGCTGATGTTGAATGCGTCACCTTCTATCTGATTCCCGTGTATATCAACAACATACGATTTGACTATTTTTTGCGCATAAATTTCTTCCGCATTTTTAGATGTGCTTGTAATATTTACCGATGCAAGGATATTTTGTTTCTTTTCTATTTCAAAATTCCTTTTCTGAAAAGGTTTTAAGGACATAGCTACAGCAGAGAGGACGGCTGCAACAATTATAACTAATATTGCTGCATAAATAAAAGTATATGTATTCCCGTTTCGATCCATAATCAAGATTTTAAGAATTAAGCTGAAACTCCCGCCCTCTTTAAACGGCGTTTAATATTACTCTGTACAATGTAATGGTCAACCAAAGGCGCAAAAGTATTCATCAACAGAATGGCTAACATCATGCCTTCGGGGTATGCCGGGTTTAACACACGGAAAAGAATTGCTATAACTCCTATGAGGAATCCATAAATCCATTTCCCTTTTTCGGTTTGAGTTGCCGAAACCGGGTCGGTGGCCATGAACACAGCACCAAAGGCAAACCCTCCCAGAATCAGATGCTGCCAGAACGGAAGTTCCATGAATGGGTTTACTGCAAAAATATTTAACAGTACACCCATAAACAAACCACCACCAGCAACTGACACCATTATTTTCCAGCTGCCAATCCCTGTTACAATTAACAGAATAGCCCCTAATAAGATTGCAAGTGTTGAGGTTTCGCCAATTGAACCTGGAATAAACCCAAAGAAAGCATCTGCAATGCTAAAATTAATATTCCCTGCTGCTGCATCAGCCAATGGCGTAGCTCCCGAAAAACCATCGACCAGTTTGGCTGCACCATCTAACGGTATCCAAACCGAATCGCCCGACATGTGTGCCGGATAGGCAAAAAACAGGAATGCCCTGGCAATCAAAGCAGGGTTCCAGATATTCATACCTGTGCCACCAAATACTTCCTTCCCGAAAATAACCGCAAATGCAGTTGCCACGGCAATCATCCAAAGTGGTGTTTCGATAGGCATAACCAATGGGATCAAAATCCCCGAAACAAGGAATCCTTCGTTCACATCGTGCCCGCGCATTTGGGCAAACGCAAATTCAATCCCCAGCCCTACAATGTACGAAACAGCAATAACAGGTATTACTTTTAACAAACCATACAGGAAAATTTCGAAAAATCCTGTTGATGCCAATTCCCCAATTGCTTTATAATGCTGCAATCCGGTATTGTACATTCCAAACAATATTGCAGGTACCAGCGACAGTACCACTATACTCATTGTCCTTTTTAGATCAGAATAATCGTGAATGTGTGTCCCCGATTCTGATGTATCCTTCTGGACAAAGAATAATGTAAAGAAACCATCGTGAGTAGAGTGCAACCAGTGGTATTTAGCACCCTTTTGTACATAAGGTTTCGTTTTTTCAAAGAAATTTCTTAAAGCTTTCATTTCAATCAGCCTGATTTATATTTTTAGCATTTTTTTACCCGAACTCTTTTATCATCGAATTAATACCATTACGCAATATCTCCTGAACTTTGATTTTTGAGGTGCAGGCATATTCGCACAATGCCAAATCTTCTTCAATTACTTCATAAATACCAAGTTGCTCCATCTTATCAATGTCATTCACAAGAATTGCTTTTAACAAATGAATCGGGAGGATATCCATTGGAAGGTATTTCTCATATTGCCCATTTAATACAAATGCACGCTCTCCACCATGCATATTCGTATCTAAGATGTATTCTTTTTTAGGGAATAAACTTGAAAGGAATGTTTTCCCTGCACTGAATTTATTGATGCCTGGCGTAGCCCAACCCAAAAATTCATATTTGTCTCCTTCAGGAATGACTGTTACTAGCGAATCGTAAAATCCCAGGAAATTATCTTTGCTTACTTTAGTGCCGGTAAGGACATTGCCGCTAATGATGCGTACATTGCCTCCTTTTTTCAGCTTCCCTTCAACCAATGATGAAATAGTTACACCCAGTTTTGTTTTATAGTAGCGTGGGTTTTCAACCTCTGACCCTACTAATCCAATAATTTTTGAAAAGTCAAGTTTTCCTGTTTCAAATAAACGGCCAATAAATAAAATATCCTGAGGGTTGATTGTCCAAACAATGTCGCCTTTATTCAATGGAGCAACATGGTGAATCTGAATGCCAACATTACCTGCCGGGTGCGGCCCCTCAAACCAGTGCTTTTCTACATTCTTAAGGGCCTCGAAATTTTTCGACCTGCCGTTTGCAGCCAGCCCTATGTGGACTTTACCTTTGGTTAATTTCGAAAGTGCATCAATCCCGGTTTGTAAAGTACTTTCCTGCCCCGCTACTATCAAATTATAATCGGGAGCCAGCGGCGCCGTATCGAAAGCCGAAATAAAAATAGCTTTAGGCTCCTCATTAGGATTGGCAATAATGCCGTAAGGCCTTCTTTTAAGAAACGGCCATAAACCACTTTTTAGGATTTGCGCTTTGATTTCTTCCGGGGATAAGTCGAGCGGGTTGGCTTTTGAAAATGCCAAAGGCTTTGTATCCCCATTCGGTTGAATAATAATCTCCAGGATCTTCCTCCGGTCTCCACGGTTTATTGAAACCACAGTTCCACCAACAGGAGATGTAAAAAGAATTGCAGGATTATACTTGTCGTAAAAAAGCGGTTCCCCGACTCCTACTTTTTCTCCTGCTTTCACACTCAATTTTGGCGTCAATCCATAAAAATCAGTAGGCTTAATTGCATAAGCTTCAGGGTCTGAGGCTGTTTCGATTATAGCTTCTGCCTTTCCTGCTATCTTTATGTTAAGCCCTTTCCGTAATTTTATAACTTCTGACATTGTAAACCTGAATAGTTTTAAAATAGGAAGGCAAAAGTAAATAAATTAATATCTTTTTACAATCTTTGAACAACAAAGTTCGATACTCAGGATATACAAATAAGTAAATACTTTATGATTAATCCGGGAAATGTTTTAGCATCGGGTTTGTCATTATTGCCGGGGTGCAAATAAGGTGATATTGAACTATGTATATCAGAATAACGGGGCGGTTGAACAACGGGGATATGGGACAGGGGAGAGCGGTACTTGACGCTTTCTAAGAAGGCACTTGAAAACATATAGCTTTTTAAGGAGCACTAAATTAATAGCAATTTGCCATTTTTGGTTAAATTTTTGTTGAAGTTGTTTAACTTTAAACAACTTCGTTTTAAAACAACTTCATCAAAAAAAGGTATATGAAATCATTTTTTATGAAAAAGTTAATTTTTACATTAATATTTTATACAATTACCCATTGGTGTTTTTCGCAAGGGAATAATTTTTATTATGAGAATGCCGTTTTCAAAGAAGATATTAAATCGGTGCAACTTTACAGAGAAGGGTCTGTTTTATCGAATCCGGTTATTAATTTGAATGAAGATGCTGTTTTGCTGCTGAAATTTGACGACCTTTCAGGTGAGGCAAAAGATTATTATTATACAATAATACATTGCGATGCCGACTGGAATGAAAGTTTCCTGACCCAGGATGAATATATTGAAGGCTTTCCCGACAATCCGGTTGACGACTATGCCATGTCGTTCAATACAACATTTAAGTATGTTAATTACCAATTGGTAATTCCTAATGAGAATGTTAGGTTCACCCTTTCGGGGAATTATGTATTATTGGTGTATGAGGATAACGATAAAGAAAATGTTGTTTTAACCAAAAGGTTTTATGTAGTTGAGCCAATGGTAAGGGTAGAAGGGAGAGTCAGGCGGGCAACACTGGATGCTTTCAGAGGAGAGAACCATGAAATTGATTTCTCAATTTTCCATGAGAACTTCAGGATTGACAACCCCCGGGAGAATGTAAAAGTTGTGATTACACAGAATAACCGCTGGGATAATTCGATAAGAGACCTGAAACCGTTGTTTATTAAGGATAATGAATTGGAATATGATTATAACCGGGAGAATATATTCCGGGCAGGAAATGAATTCAGGTATTTCGATATCAGGACCAGGCGTATGAATGGCGAAGGAGTAATGCGGGTCGATTTTCTCCGCCCCTACTACCATGTTACCCTGCATCCCGATGAGGTAAGGGCAAACAAGAAGTATTTTTTTTATGAAGAGATGAATGGGAAATATGTTATTGAAAGCCAGGAGCTGGTTGATGACTATGACCTGGAATGCGACTATGTTTTTGTCCATTTCAGTTTGCCGCTCGAATCAATCTTAATAGGAGGGACGGTAAATGTATTTGGCGGGTTGACCGACTGGAATGCCAACAAAAGTAACGAAATGACCTGGAATTTTGAGAAATGCACTTATGAGCTGACATTACTGTTGAAGCAGGGGTATTATAATTACGAATATGTTTATGTTGAAACAGGGTCGGCAGTTGCCAACGATACCAATATAGAAGGGAGCTTCTGGGAAACGGAAGATGATTACCAGATTTACGTTTACTATAAAGGCACTGCAGGGCGGTACGACAGGTTAATAGGGTACAAACAATTGAATAGCAGGGTTAAGTAGGAAGTCGTAAGTAAAAAGTCGTAAGAATTATGATTTTCCTGTTAGTTGATCCAGGTTTTTCCAACTTAGCAATATTGAATTGTTAACTTTTCTGGGAATATCACCTCCGTAAACTATAAAACTATCCTTTTCGCCTCCACCAGTTAGTTTATTCCAATAATTTATTCCCTTTAGGAAATCAGTAGTAAATGTTTCTCCCGACTTTATTTCAATTGCAATTGGTTGCCCGGCAGTTTCAACTATACAGTCTATTTCATTTCCGTGATTATTGCGCCAAAAGTACAGGTTTGAGTTTCTACCCTTATTAAACCTTGCTTTTAAAAGCTCAAGAATTATAAAATTCTCAAAAAGGCTACCACGCAAATAGTGCATGTTTAATTGTTTTGTGTTTTCTATCTCAAGCAATGAACAAACCAACCCTGTATCATAAAAATAAAGTTTTGGCATTTTTACAAGGCGTTTGTTAAAATTTTTATGGAAAGGCCTTAGTAGGAAAACAATAAAACTTTGTTCTAATAAAGCCAGCCACCCTTTAGCTGTGTTGGTCGATATTCCACATTCGGTTGCAATTGCCGAGATATTAAGAAGTTGCCCGGTTCTGCCGGCACAAAGCTTCAGGAAACGGGTGAAATCACTAATGTCGGTGATATTTCTTATTAACCGGACATCCCGTTCAACATAGGTTTTTATGTAGGAGTTATAAAAATCAACAGGGTCAATTTGTTGATCGTAAATTCTTGGGAAAAAACCATTGAATATATAGTCGTTTAATAAAAGATGCCCCGGATCAGTGTTTTGAAGTTCAGAAAGGCTGAACGGAAGCAGGTTTAAGATAGCAGCCCTTCCCGCAAGTGATTGCGATATCTTTTCGTTAAGAAGGAAACTTTGTGACCCGGATAAAATAAATTGCCCAGGAATATTCTGTTCGTCAGTTTTAGTTTGAAGGTACGAAAATAGATTGGGAACTCTCTGAACCTCGTCAAAGATTATAAATTTGTTGTATTGGCGAAGGAAGTTTCGCGGGTCTTGTTCTGCCCATTCCCTGGTATCGGGTTCTTCAAGGCTAACATATTCATAGTCGGGGAACTGATTTCTGAGAAGGGTGGTTTTCCCCGATTGCCTTGGCCCGGTTAAGGTTATTACCGGAAACTGAGTGGCGGTTTGTTTTAATTTTGTTGCTATCAGCCTTTTAATCATGAATCAAAAATAGGAAAATTTGTACAATTTTGCAATTCAATTGCAGAATTGTACAAATATGAATTAGTAAGCGGATGACTCGCAGCCGCCCGCTCACTAACCACACAAAGGTAAGTTTGATGATCCTTAACAATATTATGGGAATATCCTGGAGGTTGGAAACCTCCACACCCGGATTAATTACAAGTTTTTTTTGCCTTGAAAATTAATGCACCACTTTCATAAAACCTTCTCCCTTGTCAAACTGAAGGGTAAAATAGAACCGGGATCCTTCGCCCAATGTCGACTCCCCTTTTAGTTTCCCTCCCAAAAGTGAGACAAACTCTTTTGCTATAGCCAACCCTAAACCAGTGCCACTGTTTTTCAATGTATTCGATTTATCAATTTTATAGAACCGCCCGTAAATCTTGTCCATCTCATCAGCAGGAATCCCTTTCCCGGTATCTTCGACAAAGAACTCAATCGCCGAGGCCGATACCATATTGTAACCAAAAGTGACGATACCTGATTCTGTAAATTTTATTGCATTGTCAATTAATTTACTTAATGACTCATGCAGCAATACCCTGTCGGTTACAAACCCGAATGCAGGGCTTTTAATATCTGTCAATGCTTCAAACTCGACCTCCGTTTTCATTTTTACAATGGGTTCGTACATACTAAACAACTCCCGTATAAGCGGGTTTATACGGATAAATGATTTTTCCACCTCCACTGTTTTTGTTTCAATTTTTGAGAGGTTGATGGTATCATCTATCATTTTCATTAGTTGAAGCCCGCTGTTAAGTATTGCACTTGAGTACTCCCCCCGGTCCTCTTCTGGCAGGTCAGCTTCAGCTAAAATTTCGGCAGAGCCCATTATTGCATTCATAGGCGTACGTATTTCGTGTGAAAGGTTGGCTAAGAAAGCTGATTTTAAACTATTGGCAGCCTCAGCCCTGTTTTTCGCCTCTTCTAATTGAAACTCCGCAGTTTTGCGTTTGGTAATATCACGGGCAATAGAAATTACCGAGTGGCTGTTCAGTTTTGCCAGCCTCATTTCGAACATGAATGTCCCGTTAGGCGTATCCAAAGCATATTCAATACTTTCAATACTGTCATTCATTATCGTATCCTGAATACATTGATATATCTTGTTAGCCATCAATTCAGAAAACCCGACTTCATAAATACTGTGCCCGACTATTTCCGAGTCGTTGATTTTAAGTTTATCACCATCTTTAATAACAAAGTCTTCATATACCCCGTCTTTATCAATGATGAAAAAAATGTCGGGAATGGCTTCCAGTAGTACTTTAAACCGTTGCCGGCTGTCTTTTAACCCTGAGATTACCTTATATTGTTGGGTCACATCATAAAAAATACAGATGTATTCATCATCGTTTGGCCGGATGGTATTTATCGTATACCATTTCTCCAGGTGCTCAATAAACACATCTCTCTGCGGTTTCGGGTTTATTATCAACAGGTCGTTACTATTTATCGAATTATGGAATAAGTAATTAAATATATAGCTTGCCTTCTGGTTTACCACCTTATTATTCAGTATTTTAAAATGCTGTTCGAACGATACATTTACTTTTTTGATAATCAGGTCTGTTATCTGCCCTTCTTCATCAGATATTATTTTAATCTGTACGATAGGTTGCTTCGAAGTATTAATTAATTCCTGTATCTTATCTGTTGTTTTTTTCAGTGTTTTGGAAACCTGCATTAAACCTTTTTCGAAATAATAACGGATTCCCGCTATCGAAATAAAAAGTAAAAGGATAATCAGTATAGGATTCTGAAATCTTAACTGGCTTTCATAAAAATATTCCTGAATCAGGCCCGCTTCTTTAATATGAAACCATAAAGTAACAACTGCCACGGCAAAAAAAAGGTAGAGCCGGGTAATATTTACAGAAAAAACAGCAAGGTAAACCAATCCCCCGGCAACCCACCAAAGAGTATTAAAAACCGTTTCATTTTTTGGGATGTGATTGTAAAAGTCAGATAAATAGTAGCCGTATACAAAAAATGGGATTAAAAAAACAATATTTAGCGCACAATTTATTCTTTTATTAGACAAACAATATAGTGCCAGCATTAACAGGAAGATCATGGATAAATCGCAGGGCAGGCATACTTGTCCGAAGCTGAAAACTAACTTGTATATGAAATAGATGAATGCCGTACATAAAGCGGCAAAGTTGACCCATGCCAGTTGAACAATCTTCCTTTTTTCGAAAACGGACAGATTATCTTCATCATTATTCAGAAAATTAATCCTCACAAAAACAGCATTAATTGTGCATAAAAGTTATCGAACTGAAATATAACATAAAAATATAAGGGTCTTGCGTCATTTGCCTAATAAAGTAAAGCTTTTTTACACATCCAAGTAAAACGGAAAAAATCTTTGAATTAATCATTCAATTTCATAAAAAGGGTTAAAATTACAAGTAACCATGGCTTTAATGCGGCATTAAGAATTAGTGATTTTTATCGCTGATTTTTGTTATAATTTAAGTGGCTGGTTTTGCTTAATTTTGTAACCAATAAGTAATGAACAAATTAAAAATATTGCGATATGCCAAAAGGTTTTTACAATGTCCCGGTTGCAAAGAACGAACCTATATTAACCTATGCCCCGGGGACTCCCGAAAGGGAAGAATTACAAAATATGCTGAGCACCCTGCGTTCGCAAGAGGTTGAATTACCGATGATTATTGGTGGTAAAGAGGTGCATACCGACAGGAAAATACGAATGTACCCTCCACATGACATTAAACATACACTGGGGTATTACAACCAGGGGGATGCCGGCCATGTTGAAATGGCTATTGATGCTGCATTAGCGGCAAAAGCCGATTGGGCAGCTTTACAGTGGCAGCACCGGGCGTCCGTATTTTTAAAAGCCGCTGACTTGTTATCAGGTACTTACCGTGCAAAAATTAACGCCGCTACAATGTTGGGGCAGTCGAAGAATGCCTATCAGGCTGAAATTGATGCAGCCTGCGAGTTGGCCGATTTTTTCAGGTTTGGGGTAAAAGCCATGAGCGATATTTATAAGATGCAGCCCGGTTCGTCACCCGGGGTATGGAACTACAATGAGTTCAGGCCACTGGAGGGGTTTGTGTTCGCCCTTACTCCTTTCAATTTTACATCAATAGCCGGAAACCTGCCTGTAGCTCCTGCATTAATGGGGAATACCGTGGTTTGGAAGCCTTCGAAAACAGCAGTTTATTCGGCTGGCGTAATTATGGAGGTTTTGCGTGAAGCAGGATTGCCTGACGGAGTTATTAACCAGGTATTTGTATCAGGGCCGGTTGCTGCCGGTGCTGTTTTGTCGCACCCTCAGTTTGCGGGGATTCATTTTACCGGGTCAACAGAAGTTTTCCAAAGCATCTGGAAAACAATCGGGGACAATATTTATAAATACAGGTCGTACCCCCGTATTGTTGGCGAAACAGGAGGTAAAGATTTTATATTTGCGGATAACACTGCCGACACACAAGCCCTGGCAATAGCTATGGTAAGAGGCGCATTTGAATACCAGGGGCAAAAATGTTCGGCAGCCTCCAGGGTTTATGTGCCAAAAAGCATTTGGGGCGATGTGCGCAAAAAACTGGGCGATGAGCTTGCCACCGTAAAAATGGGGCCTCCCGAAGATTTCACCAATTTTATAAATGCAGTTATTGACGAAGCGGCATTCGATAAGTTGGTTGGGTTTATTGAAAAAGCAAAGCAGGATAAAGATGCGGATGTAATCTTTGGTGGGGAATATGATAAATCGGTTGGGTATTTTATCGAACCAACAGTAATACTTGCAAAAAAACCCGACTATATTACGATGGAAGAAGAGCTTTTTGGCCCGGTATTGACAGTTTATGCCTATGAAGACGATGAATTAGACAAAACACTTGAAATCCTTGACAATACATCTATTTATGCACTAACAGGAGCTGTATTCTCTCAAAACCGTTATGCTATTGAAAAAATTACGAAAAGGCTTGAACATGCAGCAGGCAATTTTTATATAAACGATAAACCGACAGGGGCGGTGGTCAATCAACAACCGTTTGGCGGGGCACGCGGCTCGGGCACTAATGATAAAGCCGGGACAGTATTCAATTTCCTGCGCTGGGCCTCTATCCGTACTATCAAAGAAACTTTTATGCCACCAAAGCAATATACATATCCTAATTTCCAGGATGACTGACTTCATAAGTGGGATTAAACTGTAAATTGTTAATAATTGGGAGGTGAGTTTCTACACCTCCCTTTTTTTTGCTCTTTTTTAATCGTATTTTTGTAACAAACATTTTTGACAGAGGTAAATGAAAAATGATAGTTTATTCATAAAAGTTTTAAAGAATAAGTTTTTTATCGCCATTTTTATTTTTGCATTGTGGATAATCTTCTTTGATGAATATAGTTTGGTTGCCCACCATAAAAACAAAAACAGGTTGAAATATTTGTTGGAGCAACAAGCCTATTACAAAGAAAAAATAAAGTCTGACCGGCAAAAGATCGAAGAACTGAATGCCGGAAAGGCTGAGCTTGAGAAATATGCCCGCGAACAATACAAAATGTCAAAACCTGACGAAGATCTTTTTATCATTATTGAAAAAAAGGAATGAAGTTGTTTTAATAGCTGTTTGAATTTTATCCTTTAAATTGCATGATTTATTAAACCAAATCTTTATCTTTCGGTTAATTACATGTACATATTTATGTAATTATATGATTGGTTGATGTTTTTTTTTATATTGCAATTACAATTTTAGTATATGCATATTAATCTGGACATATTTAAGATTCAAAGCAATAATATAGCGCCTCAAAAAGGTAGGATATTGATTGCCGAACCTTTTTTGGCAGGCAATTATTTCAACAGGGCGGTTATATTACTTGTTGCTTATAGCGACAAAGGCGCTGTTGGTTTTATTTTAAACAAAAAGGTTGATTTCCCTATACATGATGTTGTTTCAGACTTTCCTGAGTTCGAGGTCCCGGTTTATATCGGCGGCCCTGTTTCAACCGATTCGATCTACTTCATCCACAAACTTGGCAAAATGATCCCGGGAAGTATCCAGGTTACTGAAAATATATTTTGGGGTGGCAATTTTGATGTGCTGAAAAGCAAAATAGACTTAGGGGTGGTGAAGCCATCAGACGTACGTTTCTTTTTAGGTTATTCCGGCTGGGACTCAGGCCAACTGGAAGAAGAGATCAAAGAGAATTCATGGTTGGTTAACAATGTCGAAGATGAAGCCATCATAAAAGATTTAAGCCATTCTTCATGGCTTGATTTTGTCAAAAAAGTAGGTGGCAAATATTCTATATGGGAAAACTTCCCCGAAAACCCTTCGCTGAATTGATAATTGATTCCTTATTTCTTATTGGATATTTTAGATTCCTTTGAGAAATAAAAAAAGAAGAAATCTAAAATAAGGAATGTAAAATAAGGAAGTACTAAGACTTAGGTGTTCCATACCTACGGCTTACCCACAATCTCATACTTGACTTGACACCAGGTTCTTAATCCTCTCCATTGCTTCAAGCACATTTTTTCTGTCAGCAAAAGCTGAGAAGCGGAAGTAGCCTTCGCCCGATGGGCCAAATCCCGACCCCGGGGTGCCAACAACATTTGCTTCGTTCAGTACTTTGTCGAAAAAGTCCCATGAGCTCATGTTATTTTTTGTCCTTACCCAAACATAAGGAGCGTTTACCCCGCCAAATACTTTATATCCTGCTTCTGCCAGGCTTTTGCGCATGATACGGGCATTCTCAAGGTAGTAGGCAATAATTTCCCGTA
>JAADGO010000173.1 GCA_013152355.1 Chlorobiota bacterium | reverse complement strand
AACAAAACCTAAATAACTGATTGACAAGACGGAAAACGAACGTTCAGTTGCTAGTCGAGTAGCCCACCCCGCCAGTAATCACTGACAGGGAGAGGCTCTCACATTTATTTGCCGGAATAAAATGCAGGCATGGCAACCGTATCCCGATTTTGGGACGAGCTGTACGGGCCTCGTACTGGGCGGTTCGCTAAATCATAGGAAACAAAACCTTGTTCGGCTTAATTTGCTTGTAGGATTCCAACAAAGAAACATAACCACGCTTTTTTCAACCTGTCAATTGTAATTGTAGTCCCCAGAATCGGGCTTTGTGCAATTGCCCATCCGCCCGTCCGCGAACGGCTTCATGCGTAGGCTTGCCCCTGTCCTACACCTAAGCGGATAAGGCTGCGCCTTTTCTTCTCTGGTTTCTTCCAGTGATGCCAGATGCAATAACGGAGACGGTTTCGCAACCATCCGTCCAGTTCGTTGAGTTTGTTTTTATGGATTATCATAGTGTATTTTTTATCCATTCCCTTGCGTTTACAAATGCCTGCATCCAGGGTGCTATTTCATCAGCTTTCCTGCCTGCCGGGTAGTATGCCCAGTGATAAGGTTTAAAGGCCCGCTCCAGGTGGGGCATCATGGCAAGGTGGCGGCCATCTTCAGAGCAAATCGCAGCGGTTGCAAAGTCAGACCCGTTAGGATTAGCGGGGTAGAAATCGTTGCTGTATTTTACCGGAATATTATAATTCTCTTCTGACAAAGGCATCTGGAATTTACCTTCGCCATGCGCTACCCATACCCCCAGTTTCATACCTGCCATATTGCCCATCATCACCGAATTATTTTGGAGGATATCAATATTCACAAAGGCCGACTCAAACTTATGCGATTCGTTATGGAGCATTTTTGGCGGCTCTTTGTGGCCCGGGTAAACCAACCCCAGTTCGACCATCAACTGGCAACCATTACAAATACCAAGGCTTAACGTATCATCCCGTTTGTAAAACCCCTCCAATGCGATACGGGCTTTTTCGTTGTATTTAAAAGCCCCTGCCCATCCTTTAGCCGACCCCAATACATCGGAATTGGAGAAACCACCCACAAAAACAATCATATTCACGTCTTCCAGTGTTTCGCGCCCACTGATCAGGTCGGTAATATGTACATCTTTCACATCCATACCCGACAGGTACATCATATATGCCATTTCGCGGTCGCCGTTCACCCCTTTTTCACGGATGATGGCAGCTTTTATGCCGGTTGGCTCTCTGCGGTTCAAATCAATCCCATAATCAGCCGCTTTCCCTGTGAAGTCTTTAAAATCGAATACCAGCTCGTTATGCTTATAATTTTTAAACCGCTCTAAGGCTAATTCAGGGGTGCTCTGTTTCCGCTCCAGCAGGTAGGAGGTTTTAAACCACAAATCGCGCAATGAGTTGATGTCAAATTCAATTTCGCCACCAAAATAATTAACTGTTACTTTCCTCCCGGGGGCAGGTTTGCCAATCTCCACAAAAGCAACACCTTCACCGGCCAGTACCTCTTTTACTTTAGCCGGATCGGCACATTGTATAACAATCCCGGGATTCTCGCTGAAAAGCACTTTCACAAGGCCGGTTTCGCCGATACCCGACAAGTCGAGCTCCAAACCCGTTTCGTTATCGGCAAAGCACATTTCGAGCAATGATGTAATTAAACCGCCTGAGCCAATATCGTGCCCGGCAACGACCAACTGCTGTTCAATTAATTTTTGAACTGCATTAAATGCCGTTACAAATTTCCCGGCATCGGCTACAGTTGGCGTTTCTGCCCCCAGCTTATTGACTGATTGCGCAAATGCACTTCCTCCTAATGAACGGCCTGTAAATGAAAAATCGATAAACAGCAACTCTTTTTCAGGGTCGTTTACTAACACAGGCTCTACTACCTTCCGTATGTCAGAAACTTCACCTGAAGCCGAAATAATTACCGTCCCCGGAGCGTATACCACATCGTCTTTGTATTTCTGGGCCATCGACATAGAATCCTTCCCTGTCGGGATATTGATACCCAATTCACAGGCAAAGTCGCTGGAAGCCCTCACCGCTTCATAAATCCGTGCATCCTCGCCCGGATTTTTTGCCGGCCACATCCAGTTGGCACTTAACGATATACTCTTAATATGCCCGGTTAACGGCGCCCATATAATATTTGTCAATGCTTCGGCAATCGAAAGGATCGAACCATTGGGGGCATTTATCAATCCTGCCACGGGAGCATGGCCAATTGAGGTAGCAATACCTGCTTTCCCCTGGTAGTCGAGGGTTACCACCCCCACATTGTTCAATGGCAGGTGTAATTTACCACACCCCTGCTGTTTGGCTATCCGCCCTGTTACCGAGCGGTCGACTTTATTGGTCAGCCAGTCTTTGCAAGCTACCGATTCCAGTTGAAGGACATTTTCCGTGTACTCAATTATCTTTTCAGGATCATATTCAACAGCTTCAAATTCCGGCAATATTGTTTCATCTTTCAAAACAGTTTTTGGCGGATTCCCAAACATATAAGCTATTTGCCAGTCAATCGGTTTTTCGCCGGTTTTTGAATTTTCGAAGGTGAACTGCATATCGCCCGTTGCCTCTCCGATAGTGTAAATAGGGGCACGTTCGCGTTCGGCAATACGTTGAAGCAATCCGACATCTTTTTTGTGCATAAGCAACCCCATTCGTTCCTGCGACTCATTGCCAATTACCTCTTTTTGCGAAAGGGTCGGGTCGCCAATGGGTAACCTGGCTGTATCGATCTTACCTCCGGTTGATTCCACCAGTTCCGAAAGGCAGTTAAGGTGCCCCCCGGCTCCATGGTCGTGTATGGAGATAATCGGGTTGTTATCGGATTCGCACAATGCCCGGATGGCATTAAATACACGTTTTTGCATTTCAGGGTTTGCACGTTGAACGGCATTCAGTTCAATAGCATTTTTAAATTCCCCTGTGGCTACAGAAGATACAGCGCCGCCACCCATGCCAATACGGTAGTTGTCGCCGCCAAGCAATACAAGTTTATCCCCGGCCGAAGGGTCATCTTTCAGGCTATCTTCCTTTTTCCCATACCCAATACCGCCTGCCAGCATTATTACCTTATCATAGCCGTATTTTTTGAATTTTTCGAAATGCTCAAAAGTAAGCACAGAACCGGTGATCAACGGCTGCCCGAATTTGTTGCCAAAATCACTTGCCCCGTTCGAAGCTTTAATCAAAATCTCTTCAGGAGTCTGGTACAACCACGGGCGTTCTTCTGTTGCCTGTTCCCAGGGCCTTGCTCCTTCAGTGCGCGGATATGAGGTCATGTAAACCGCAGTCCCTGCAATTGGCAAACTTCCTTTCCCCCCCGCCATACGGTCGCGTATTTCGCCGCCTGTGCCTGTTGATGCTCCATTAAACGGCTCTACCGTTGTTGGGAAGTTATGTGTTTCGGCTTTCAATGACAAAACCGTTTCAATATCTTTTATTTTAAAATAATCGGGTTTATCTTGTGTTTTCGGTGCAAACTGCTCGACAACCGGCCCCTGCACAAATGAACAGTTATCTTTATAAGCCGACACAATTTTATTAGGGTTTTGTTGCGATGTCTTCTTTATCATCTGGAAAAGCGATAATTCTTTTTCAACCCCATCGATAATAAATGTACCGTTAAATATTTTGTGGCGGCAATGCTCCGAGTTTACCTGGGCAAAGCCATACACTTCACTATCGGTGAGTTTGCGTTTCAAAGTATCGGCAACTGAATTTAAGTAAGTAATCTCATCTTCGCTCAATGCCAATCCTTCCTGTTCGTTATAAGCGGCAATATCATCAATCTCAATAACAGGGTCAGGTTCTTTCTCAATGGTAAAAACAGCCTGGCCAAGGTTGTTGTATTTAGCCTGAAGCATGGGGTCGTATTCTGCATCCTCACCTTTTACCGGGTAAAATTCTTCCATCCTTACGATACCAGGGATACCCATATTCTGTGTAATTTCAACGGCATTAGTACTCCATGGAGTCAGCATCTCTTTGCGAGGCCCTACAAACCAGCCTTCCAGGGTTTGTAAATCCAGGTTTTCAGCTTCACCAAACAGCCAGTTCAGTTTAGCCACGTTGCTTTCGCCCAATTGCTGCCGCGAATCAACGGCAATTATTGTTTCCCTGAGAGTCTTAAAAAATAGAATCATATTTATGGAAGAATTTAATGAACCATATATGTTTTATAATACGCCGCAAAGATAAACATTACCTCCTATTAATCGGGGTGCTTATATAAGACTTTTACCAATACGATATTAACAATTAATACGGATATTCAATAGCGGCTAAGAAAAGCCCCTTTGCAGGAGCCGATGCCCCGGCGGCACACCGGTCTTTTTGTTCGATGATCCGGCGCATATCATCAATGGATAGTTTTCCTTTGCCCACTTCAAGCAGCGTGCCGACAATTGCCCGCACCATGTTGCGCAGGAAGCGGTCGGCTTTTATGGTAAATACCAATTGCCCGCCCTCTTCCTTCCATTCGGCAATGCTTATCTTGCAATTATTGGTTTTCACATCTGTGTGCAAACGGCTGAAACTGGTAAAATCCCCATACTCAAAAAGTATCTTTGCCGCATTGTTCATGGCATCAACATCCAATGGCGAGGTGTATTTATAAGCTGTTTCAATCGAAAACGGATCCTTTACCCTGGAAATATAATAATGGTATGTCCTTGAAACTGCATCGAACCGTGCGTGGGCATCGTTAGCAACTTCCCTGATATTTTGAATGGCAATATCGTTGGGCAGGAAGCTATTTAACTTATTAACAATGCTATCGTTAGCAAGCCCGGTATTTACAGAATCAAAATGGGCAATAAAAAAGCCTGCATGCACCCCCGTGTCGGTCCTGCCTGCCCCAACAACCTTAATTGTTTCCCGCAGGATAGTCGACAAAGCCATTTCAAGGGCCTCCTGGACAGTAACAGCATTGGGCTGCACCTGCCAACCATGGTAATTGGTGCCTTTATAATTAAGTTGTATGAAATACCTCCGGCTCAAGTTTTTTCAAATTAATATTCAAAAATAAAAGAAAATTTAAGTTAATAAAATTTAACAAAAATAAAGGCTTTTTATCTTAGTAAACACTTATTTTTGTGCATTCATATTTATATTAATATGTATTCGAATTTATTATAATAATCATACAGAAAAATAATATGCCATGATGAACCAGGCAGTTGATATTAAAGAATTAAACGAACGCATTCAGAAAGAGAGCAGTTTTGTCGACATAATAAATATGGAGATGAATAAAGTTATTATTGGGCAAAAGCATTTAGTCGACAGCCTTTTAATAGGTTTGCTTTCAAACGGGCACATTCTCCTGGAAGGAGTACCCGGGTTGGCTAAAACACTGGCTATAAACTCATTGGCACATACTATCAGTGCCAAATTTTCGCGTATACAGTTTACACCCGACCTTTTGCCTGCCGACCTTCTTGGCACCATGATCTACAGCCAGAAGAAAGAGGAGTTCATTGTTAAAAAAGGGCCTATATTTGCCAACTTTATCCTGGCTGACGAGATCAACCGTGCCCCTGCAAAAGTCCAGTCGGCACTACTGGAAGCCATGCAGGAGAGGCAAATTACAATTGGCGAACACACATACAGCTTAACAGAGCCGTTCCTGGTAATGGCCACACAAAACCCGATCGAACAGGAAGGCACCTACCCGTTGCCAGAAGCACAGGTCGACCGTTTTATGCTGAAGGTGGTAATTAATTACCCGAAAAAAGAAGAAGAAAAACAAATCATACAGCAAAACCTCCTGAAGCTTTTCCCAACGACCTCCACTATTCTGAAACCCGAAGATATCATCAATGCGCGCAATGTGGTGAAAGATGTGTATATGGATGAAAAGATCCTTAAATATATCGTTGACATAGTATTTGCAACGCGTGAACCTTCCGAATACAAACTGGGGAAATACCAGGACATGATCTCTTTCGGCGGGTCGCCACGTGCCAGCATCAACCTGGCATTAGCATCAAAAGCATTTGCATTCATAAAGCGGAGGGGGTATGTTATCCCTGAAGATGTAAGGGCTATTTGCCACGATGTTATGCGCCACAGGATTGGGTTGAGTTACGAAGCCGAAGCAAACAATATTACATCAGAGGAAATTATTTCCGATATCCTGAATACTGTTGAAGTTCCTTAACCAGTTGGCAGTCGCAGTTAGCAGTTGGCAGTAAAACAAAAAACTGTCTACTAATCACTGAACACTGTATACTTAAAATTTAATTTAACAAAGTGGAGACCAGCGAACTATTAAAAAAAGTACGTCAGATAGAAATTAAGACGCGGGGGTTGTCGCGGAATATTTTTGCAGGAGAGTACCACAGTGCTTTTAAAGGAAGGGGTATGGCCTTTTCAGAGGTTCGCGAATACCAGTTTGGCGATGACATTCGAAGTATCGACTGGAATGTAACGGCACGTTACAACCACCCTTATGTGAAAATATTCGAAGAAGAAAGGGAACTAACCGTAATGCTTATTATTGATGTTAGCGGTTCGCGAGAGTTTGGCTCTGTTGAAAAATTAAAAAAGAATATTATTACAGAAATATCCGCAGTCCTTTCCTTCTCGGCAATACAAAATAACGATAAAATCGGTGTTATTTTCTTTTCAGAAAAAATAGAAAAATTCATACCCCCCAAAAAAGGGCGTAGCCATATTTTAAGGATTATCAGGGAATTAATTGATTTCACACCTGAAAAGAAAGGGACTGATATTACAGAAGCCCTGCGCTATTTGACTAATGCCATAAAAAAACGGTGCACTGCATTTGTAATCTCCGATTTTATTGACGACAAACCTGAAATAGAGCAGTCGTTGTCGATTGCCAATAATAAACACGATGTTGTTGCACTCAGGATTTATGACAAACGGGAACAAGAACTGCCGACAATAGGGATGCTCAAATTAAAGGATGCTGAAACCGGGGAGTACACTTATGTAGACAGTAGCAGCAGGAAAATACGCAAAGCATACTCCGATTGGTGGAACAGCCAAAACGAAAGGCTGGCAAATATGTTTACCAAATGCGGAGTCGACAATATATCGATCAACACACAGGAAGACTATGTAAAATCACTTATGGCACTATTCAAAAAAAGGGGGGTTCGATAGCAATTATGAAAGTGATTACCAGGCATATAATTATCCTGTCCCTGCTACTTTCGGGGATTTCGACACAGCTCCAGGCACAAAGGCTTAAAGCAACGGCAACCCTCGACTCGGCAAATATACGAATTGGCGACCAGGTAAAACTTTTCCTGCAGCTGGATAAACCCAAAGGGGCAGAAGTAGAATTCCCGCAGGTTGGCGATACAATTTCCAGCCACATTGAGGTATTGAAAAGGTCAGGTATCGATACATTTAAAACAGACGATGAAAACCTCGACAAACTGATTCAAACGTTCACCATAACCTGTTTTGACACCGGGTATTTCGAAATCCCAAAATACCGGTTTAAATTCAATGTGGACGGATGGATAGATTCTACATATTCCAACAACCTGATGCTCCACGTATTTTTCGAGGTGCCTATTGACACTACCCGTGGGCCAACAGATATAAAAATGCCTTATGATGCGCCTCTTACATTGAAAGAGGTTACTCCATATATACTGGGGGTTATTCTAATTGGAGCCATTCTGTTTTTTATCCTTTATTCAATAAAAAGGAGGAAACAAAACAAACCCATATTTTCGAAACCGGCTAAGCCAAAAGAGCCGCCCCATATTATTGCCATCAGGGAACTGGACCGTATAAAAGCTGAGAAACTGTGGCAAAAAGATAAAATAAAGCTTTATTACAGCGAAGTTACCGAGACACTGAGGAAATATATTGAAGACAGGTTTGGGATACCGGCAATGGAGCAAACCTCTGACGAAACAATTTCGATGTTGCGTTACCGCCGTGACCTGATAACTGAAAAGGCCTTTAATAACCTGAAACAGATTTTATCGTTGGCCGACATGGTTAAATTTGCGAAATACAAACCTTTGCCCGATGATAATAACCTGACACTTATAAATGCTTACTTTTTTGTGAACGAAACAAAAAAAGAGGAAATTGTTAAATCCGGGCAACCTGATACGAATCAGGGCGGTGAAGAAGTAAACGATGGAGAAGAAGTAAACATAAAATAGTAGAATTGGATGTTTGATGAAGTAACATATAAGAACCCTGAGTTTTTTTACCTGCTGCTGGTTTTAATACCAATCATTGCCTGGTACATCTTCAGGCAGAAAAGGAGTACGGCGAGCATTCAGGTTTCAACAACTGCGGCTATTGCCAAAGCTACACGCTCAGCAAAATACTACCTGCGGCACATTGTCTTCCTGCTTGAGTTGGCAGCTATTTCACTTTTTATAGTCGTACTGGCAAGGCCTCAGTCATCAAGTAGTTGGGAAAATGTAACAACTGAAGGTATCGACATTGTAATTGCGTTAGATATCTCAAGCAGCATGTTGGCAAGAGACTTTTCGCCCGACCGGCTGGGAGCTGCAAAAAATGTGGCAATGAAATTCATTGCAGGCAGGGAGTACGACCGGATAGGACTGGTTGTATTTTCAGGCGAAGCATTTACCCAATGCCCGTTAACCACCGACCGGGCCGTTTTAATGAACCTTTTTAAAGATATCCACAGCGGGATGATTGAAGACGGGACTGCCATAGGGAACGGGCTGGCCACCGCAGTTGCACGATTGAAAGACAGCAATGCCGTCAGCCGTGTGGTAATACTGCTAACCGACGGGGAGAATAACCGTGGAGAGGTAGCACCGCTTACAGCCGCTGAAATTGCCAAGACATTCGGGATAAGGGTATATACCATTGGCGTGGGGTCGAGAGGCACTGCCCCCTACCCTTTCCAAACACCTTACGGGACACAAATTCGTAATGTAGAGGTTAAAATCGATGAGAAAACATTACAGGAGATATCAGATATTACCGGTGGCAAATATTTCAGGGCTACTAATAATGCCACCCTGGAAGAGATATACCATGAAATAGATAAACTGGAGAAATCGAAAATTGAGGTACGCGAATTCAGCCGCAAATCGGAAGAATTCCTGCCATTCGCAATTGCAGGTGCTTTAGCACTGATTTTAAGCCTGTTATTAAAAACAACTATATTCAGGAATATACCTTAAAAAAAGAAAGAAAAGAAAATGTTTAGATTCGCAAATCCGGAATATCTTTGGGGGCTATTAATTATCCCCCTGTTGACCCTTTTCTTTATATTTTCAAGGATAGCCAGGAAACGCGCCCTAAGGAAGTTTATGGGCGAAAAAGTAATGCCTTACCTAATGCCTTATACCTCAGGAGTAAGGCCAATAATAAAATTCATCATCCTGTTGCTGGCTTTGGCTTTTATCATAACCGGGATTGCCCGCCCGCAATTTGGTTCAAAATTGAAAAAGGTAAAACGCAAAGGTGTTGAATTAATTATTGCATTGGATGTTTCCAACAGTATGCTTGCCGAAGACATTCAACCCAACCGGCTGGAAAGGGCAAAACGTGCCATTTCACGGTTGGTCGACCGGCTGAAAGACGATAAAATAGGGCTGATAGTATTTGCCGGAGATGCCTACACGCAGTTACCTATTACCACCGATTACAACTCGGCCAAGCTGTTTTTAGCATCAGTAAATACAGAGATTGTCCCTAAACAGGGTACGGCAATCGGAGCTGCCATTGACCTGGCGATACGTTCGTTTGCCCCGGGAGACAAGGCTAATAAAGCGATTATCATTATTACAGATGGTGAAAACCATGAAGACGATGCTGTTGCCATGGCAGCCGAAGCCGCCAAGCAGGGGATTATTGTACATACCATTGGCATGGGCCTTCCACAGGGGTCGCCGATACCCATATACAGGAACGGGCAAAAAGATTACAGGAAAGATAAAAACGGGAAGCCGGTTGTCACCAAACTCAATGAAGCCATGCTTGAACAGATAAGTGCTGCAGGAAACGGCATTTATGTGCGGGCAAACAATTCTCAGGTTGGGCTAAATGCCCTTTTTGACGAAATTAACAAGATGGACAAAACAGAGCTAAAAGCACTCACCTATTCTGAATACGATGACCAGTTCCAGTATTTCATTGCAACAGGGTTGGTACTATTATTGATTAATTTCCTTATACTGGAAAGAAAAAACAGGCACCTGAAAAACTTTAATTTATTTAAGGTAAATAAGAGGAGATGAGGAATATACTATTAATAGCATTACTGGTTTGTGTTAGCATGGCTGCCAAAAGCCAGAACGAACGCAAATATATCCGCGAAGGGAATAAATATTTTATGGAAGCGATACGTGATACGGTCAATAATGATACCTCAGGATATGTAAATGCCGAAACAGAATATCGTAAAGCCCTGGAGAAGAAAGCAAACGACACAAAGTGGAATTTCAACCTGGGCGATGCACTCTACAAACAACGGAAATTCAAAGAATCCATGTCGGCATTCGAAAAGGTTGCCAAATTGTCACAAGAACCAATTGAAAAAGCAAGGGCCTACCATAACATAGGGAACAGCCAGTTGATGCAGCAAAAAATTGACGAAAGCATTGAATCATACAAAGAAGCATTAAGGAACAACCCTAATGATATGGAAACAAAGTATAACCTGGAATATGCCAAGATGCTGAAGAAAAAGCAGGAAGAACAAAAAAAGAAACAGCAACAAAATAAAGATAAAAATAAGGATAAGGACAAGAATAAAGACAAAAACAAGGATCAGAATAAGGACCAAAACCAAGACAAGAATAAAGATCAAAAAAAGGATAAAAATAAGGATCAGAAAAAGGATCAACAGCAGAAACAAAACCAACAAAACAAAGATAAAAAAGACCAGAAACAGAAACAGCAACAAAATAAAATATCTAAAGAGAATGCGGAACAATTGTTGCAGGCTCTTCAAAACGATGAACGTAAGATACAGGATAAGGTAAAAAAGGCAAAAGCTGCAAAAGCAAAACGGGTCAAGGTCGAGAAAGACTGGTAATTAAAGAATGGTATCTGATACAAAAAGATTGGTTACAATATGAGGTAAATAACTAATTGCAGGTGAGCATGGCCAGGGACGATAACCAGGAGCCCGGCATCAACTTGTGAGTTATGGAATTAAAGCTAATTTTGCATAATAATATTGATTGATAATGATAAAACAAATCCTGACATATTTATTTATACTCTTCACAGTGGCAACACATGCCGATGATGTCCGTTTTACAATGTCGGCACCAAATGCTGTCTCAACCGGAGACCAATTCAGGCTTACATTCTCTATCAATAAAAAGGCCGGCAGCCTTCAATTGCCCGATTTAAGTAATTTCGACCTTTTAATGGGGCCAAGCACTTCTACATCAACGAGTATGCAGTCGATAAATGGAAGGACAACCATTAATACTTCTTATTCGTACACCTATATTTTAAGGGCAAAAAGCGAAGGTACATTTGAGATCCGCCCGGCTTCAATCAAAGTCAACGGTAAGGTATACCAGTCGAACCCACTAAAAATACAGGTAGTAAAAGGAACCCCGAAACAGCAACAACAACAACAGCAACAGCAGCAACAGGCTACAGGCAATAACCAGGCAGCTCCTGCTACAATCGGCAAAGATGACATGTTTGTCAGGATTGACCTTAGCAAACAAAATGTGTATAAAGGCGAGCAGATTATTGCAGTCGTAAAACTATACATCCAGCCCAACCGCCCCCTCTCCGGCTTCGATGAGGTAAACCTGCCGTCTTATGAGGGCTTTTACACCCAGGATATTGAAATCCCCCAGCAAATTAACCTGAAACGCGAAGTATACAATAATAAGATATACCAGGTTGGCGTATTGAAAAAAACCATTCTTTTCCCTCAGCAATCAGGGAAAATCACAATTCAGCCATTTAGCATCACCTGCCTGGTAAGGCAACGTGTAAGGCGCCGTAGTTTTTTTGATGATTTTTTCGATAATTACCGGACTCTTAAAGTAAAACTAACCAGCCGGCCGGTTTCTATCAATGTGAAAAATTTACCGCCTGCCCCTGCCAATTTTTATGGCGCTGTAGGGAATTTCAATATAAACGCTGCTATTAGTGAGGAAGATATAACCACCAACGATGCAGTAACACTGAAAATAACCATTAGCGGCACAGGGAACCTCCGATTAATCAGGAATCCTGAACTAAAGCTCCCTCCTGATTTTGAGGTGTACGACCCAAAATCAACCGACAATGTGAGGTCGACAGAAAATGGCATGTCCGGGTCGAAAACCATTGAATACCTGTTCCAGCCACGTTTTGAAGGCGACTACACCATCCCGTCAGTTAAATTCGCCTATTTCAACCCGTCATCCAGGCAGTATGTTACCCGGGCGACTAAGGAATTTAACCTACACGTAAAAAAAGGCTCTGACGAGTTATCGACTACAGTCGTCAGTTCGCTACGGAAACAGGATGTGCAATTAATCGGGCAGGATATCCGGTTCATCAAACAAAATAACACCTCTTTACACAAAAAGGGCTATACTTTTTTTGGGACTACAGGATTTTACCTTGTATATGGGGGCAGCAGCCTTATGTTCCTGTTACTTTTCCTCATTTACCGCAAAAAGGCAAAAGAGAATGCCAACATTGCTTTAATGCGTAACAAAAAAGCAAGGCGTATCGCTAAAAAACGGTTGCGCATTGCATACGGGTTTATGAAGAATAATCAAAATGAAGAATTTTACGATTCAATATTAAAGGCTTTCTGGGGCTACCTTAGCGACAAGCTTGGCATTGCAATTGCCGAGTTAAGCCGCGAATCGGTAGTGAATACTTTACAATCCCAGGAAATCGCACAGGAATTAATCGATGAATTTGTAAAAATAATCGAACAATGTGAGTTTGCCCGGTTTGCCCCTTCAGGCGGAAGCGAAGCCAGGCATGAACTTTACAAACAGGCAGAATCGGTAATGAGCAGGATGGAGAAACAAATAAAATTGAAATGAAAATAAAATCAACCATATTATTCTTTTTAGTGTCACTGGCATTTTTTTGCCAGGGGCAGGACCAGCCTTTATTTGAAAAGGCGAACCAACTGTATGTAAACGAGGAATATGCAAAAGCAATTAATATTTATGAACAAATTATCCAGTCGGGGAAAGAATCGGCAGAACTATATTTCAACCTGGGGAATGCCTACTATAAAACCGGGAATGCCAACATGGCTATTCTAAATTACGAACGTGCATTATTACTGGCCCCAAACGATGAAGATATTATTTTCAATTTACGCATTGCCAACCAATTTGTAGTTGATAATATTGAAGCACTGCCCAAGCCATTTTTTGTACGCTGGTACGAATCGGCCATTAACCTTTACCCTTCGGATACATGGGCTATAATCAGCACTTCATCATTTGTCGTATTCCTGTTCCTCCTGGGGTTTTTCATTTTTAGCAGGTCGGTTGCAGTAAAACGTTTTTCGTTCCTGCTGGGCATTTTTTTATTTATTGTTACCATATTTACTTTTTCTTTTTCTTCAAAACAGTATAAGAAGATAAAAGGACATAAATACGCCATTATATTTTGCCCGAGGGTTACCGTAAAAAGTTCACCCTCACCTACCGGCACCGACCTGTTCCTGATACACGAAGGGCTGAAAGTTGAGATTTCTGACAGCCTGAATACATGGAAACAAATAAGGTTGGCTGACGGGAACCAGGGTTGGCTGCCCGATTCATGTATCGTGAAGATATAATACGGTAAAAACTGAAGCCATAGGTTTTATTCTTCATTCTAAGAGACTGTTTAAAACTTAATTAACTTTACAGCATTAAAATATCATTCTAATTATTTATTATGGCTTATAATTTACTGGAAGGAAAGAGGGGGGTCATTTTTGGAGCACTGAACCCTGATTCCATTGCATGGAAGATTGCAGAGAAAGCTGTTGAAGAAGGTGCAGCCATCACTTTAACAAATACTGAAGTAGCCCTCCGGATGGGAGAAACAAAGAAACTGGCAGATAGGTTCAACACAGAAGTAATTGCAGCTGATGCCACAAATACCGATGACCTGAATAACCTGTTAACCAGGTCGATGGAGGTTCTGGGCGGGCAAATTGATTTCATATTACACTCCATTGGCATGTCGCCAAATGTAAGGAAAGGAAGGCATTACAGCGACCTCGACTACAAGGGGCTGGACAAAACCCTTAACATATCCGCCATTTCGTTCCATAAAGTTTTACAATGTGCCAGGAAACTGGATGCCATTAACGAATGGGGCTCTGTTGTTGCACTTAGTTATGTTGCTGCACAGCGTACATTTTACGGGTACAACGATATGGCTGATGCGAAAGCTTTATTGGAGTCGATAGCCCGTAGTTTCGGTTACATTTACGGGCGCGAAAGGAATGTCAGGATCAATACCATTTCGCAATCGCCAACAAAAACCACAGCAGGAAGCGGGGTTAGGGGTTTCGACAGGCTCCTTGATTTCTCTGAACGGATGTCGCCATTGGGGAATGCCTCAGCAGAAGAATGTGCCGATTATTGTATTACACTTTTTTCAGACCTCACCCGGAAAGTTACGATGCAGAACCTGTTCCACGATGGAGGGTTCTCAAGCATGGGCATGAGCCTGAGGGCTTTGACCCAATACGAAAAAGGACTTGATGGCGAATACGAAACGGACCAACCTGACGACCATAAATACGATTAATTAGTTCAAAAATGCAATATAAAGGAATCCCAAAGGGATGGGATGCCTGCACTATCCAGCAGGTGACTTCGAGTCACCTGCTGAGTATAAAAACACTTCCCCACAACTTTTACCTGTAACCAATTTTGAGGTATTTTTAGATTTTTTAAAGCTTTTTCACTTAACGAGTTGCTAACTTTGAAAAAGAACTAATAGAAGTTGTTTGACGTTAAATCAATATGCCACTCTCGAAAACCCCCTTTAACTTTAAACAACTTCATAAAGGTAAAACGGTCATGAAACAATTAGTATTAACCAGTATCTTTTTATTTGCCGGGGCAACATTCATCTTTGCCCAGCAGGCCGATACGACATGGAACAACCCGGATGAAAAAATTACAGTAAACAAAGAGTACGATGAAAACGGGAACCTGATCCGTTTCGACTCGACCTATGTATTTGAATGGCACGGAGATTCGCTTATCGGAGTCCCCAGGGAGCAAGGCTTCTTCAGGCCTCCGGGGTTTATGGGGATGGAAGATCTATTTCAGGAATTTTTTGGCGATACATCTTCAGCAGGCCCGTTTGGGCATAGTTGGCGAATAGACCCATTTAAAATGGACAGCTTACTGTTTGACTTCCCCGATATATTCGACTTAGGCTCCCAATTCCAACTTCACGGTTTTTTCCATGATGAGAATCAACAAAAAGATTGGGACAGGCTGATGAAGAAGCACCAGGAAGAAATAGAAAAATTCCAGAAAAAATGGAACCCAGGCCATAAAAAAAGCCCTGATACAGATATTCAACTTCAAAAATTATAGATGAAGTTGCTTAAAGTTAAACAACTTCGATACATAAAGAAACGCCTGTCCCAAACCGGGCAGGTGCTTTCTCGGATCAGTGCAACTTCCGTTTAATACTACAGCCCACCGGTTGTGTTTCCTTCAACCTCACATTTTCCCCTTTGCCAATATCTGAGATTGCATCTTTCAGGTATGCTTTTTTTACATTAGATGCACTTTTAAAATTATCGTCAATTGCCCCTTTGTAGGCCAACTTCATATCGCCGTCAAACAAAAAGGCATGAGGGGTTGTTTGCCCGCCAAAAGCATTGGCAATCCGGCTGTCTTTGTCTACTACGTAATAAAAGTTGTATTTTTTCTCTTTAGCATGGACCTTCATTTCCTGGTATGACTCAACATCATTACGTTTTTGGTAATTAGAGTTCAGCACCAACATGCCAACCTTATTTTTATCCGCCAACTCTTTCAGTTCGGCATACCTCCCTTCCCAACGCAATACAAACGGGCATGTATTGCATGAAAAAATGATTAGTACCCCGTTTTCTTTCCTGGCATCGTCAATGGATACCATCTCGCCTGAAACGGCTAACATCTTAACCCCTGTTAAAACCGCTTTATCTCCAATATGTAACTTTTTTACTTCCTGCCCTGCAAAAACTGTTATCGAAAGAAGCAAAAAAGCTGCCAATACTTTCATTTTCATAATCTGATTTTTAAACCCTTAATATACATATTTCTGAAAACTATACATTTATAACGGTTAGCACTATGAATTGTTGCCGTTTGCGAAGTCAGTTCTTGTCTGGTTTAGCCAGACTTGAACCGGACTACAAATATTGACGTTAATACTGCCACAATTATTGTATGAGCGCATGTTGGGGCATCGTGCTTTATTATTAATTTAGAATGTTTCTCCTAATAGTCTAAACATTTTAATTGTGTTTACATATTGAACATTTAAGGCGTTACAAGGCTCTGGTATTTTGATTTTGTTTCTTCTTCCAGGTTGACTTACTTCCTGAGTTACAATAATTCTGTTTTGAGAGTCAGCTAAGGCAAATGCAATCAGAAAAGCATCTGCTTCTTCTGAGTCCAGAAATTCATTTAAAGCGTTTGGTAAATAATGACTACTCACAGACATCGCCCATGAAGAAACTTTAGCATATTCAAAAATTACTTCTGAAGATTCATTGAAAAAGTTATCGGGTAAATTATCAATGCACCAATTCTTAAGGTCATCATTTTTATTATATAGTTCTTTCTTAACTTTGTCAATGCTTACTATACTTCCATTATTCGCAAGTTGCTTTACTTTATTCCAGAAACCAGTTGCAATATCAAGGGGATAGGTTGCTCTATGCGCCTGTATGAAAAAATTACTATCCACTACAAATACTGCCATTCCGATTATAAGTGTTTAGTAAAAAATCTTTCAAAAGTATCGCCTTTCATACCTGTCAATTTATAAGCATCGCGGTATAGAAGTTGCCCAGATTTTGCTGCTTGATTTACATGAGATGCAAATGTGATACTTAGCCGTTTTTTTGCAGTTGCATAAAAGTCTCCGCCAGTAGATTGTTTCTCTTTTTTGTAAAATTCCCGGTTTGCATATTCTTCATAAAATTTGAAAAATTGTTTTCTCGTCATTTTATTAAAGTCTAATGCTCTTCTTGCAATAACTATCTCACTAACCTTAAAATATCTAGCAGTAATTTTTATACTTGGGGAAGAACTCCAAATTCTATCAAATGCATCTTTGGGAACCAAAAATTCAGCAGCTATTTGGTCACATAGTTTCTCAATAGGGTCATTAGCTGGTTGTAACTTCCTAAAATCAAATCCTGCACTATAACCCGTCCATATATGTGCTAATTCATGCGCTATGGTAAACATTTGCGCTGCTTTTCCATCGGCATTGTTAATAAACATAAATGGGGCCATCTTATCAACCAAGACAAATCCTCGGCAATCATCTACACGTATTGGGCGCTTTGTATTATTTCCGACAACGCCATTGAAAATAGTTATTATTCCCTTATCTTCAATCACTTCAACTAAGTGACTAAGTGCGCCTTCCCAAGTTTTAAATCGACTTGCCCAATTTTCGTTTAACCCAAGTTCATCCCTAATGCCATTGACTACTGTTTGTACATCCTTAATTTGATGATATTTACTGACAAATGGTAACTTCTCAAAGTCATTATCAGTTAAATAATCTTTCAACCAGTCTTGTCTTTGTTGCAGCAACAAGATAGTGTCATAGACATTTATGCTTACTTTATCTGTTTTATTTCCATTACTTCTAAAAAAAGGAATTGGTAGTTTCTCTTTCGGTGGTTCAGATAAGAATAGATAACCAAAAGGTAAATATACTTTTCTGGAGAAGTTCTCAAGTTGTTTTACGGTAGGCTTTTTTTTACCTTCAATCCAATCGTTTACTCTTGGTACTTTTTCAGTAAATTCATGTAATTCAAACCCAGCCCTGGAAATCGCCCAAGTTAGAATGTCTGCATTTATATTTACTTCGGACCTCATTTTACAAATTTACTACTTTTTATTTCACTAGCTAAATATTTATTGTCCATGTTTTTTTCAATTATTTCATAAAGTTATTGGCTAAACATAAATCGTAGCCAATCTGAACAAAAACAAATTAAGAGACTGTTTGAAATTGGCACCTAACCCCTTATTTGGATATTCCTTATTGGATATTTTAGATTAAAAAAAGGCACAATGGGGCTAGACTGCTCTAGCCCCCTAAGAACTTGGACACAGATTAGTGATTTAAATTGCTAATTTTATGGTACTAAAACGCAATCAATTGACTCGGAGCAAAGAAGAAAAGGAAAGGATTATCAAGGACTGCCAGCGGATAGGAGTTGTAGCAGGATGCCGCAAACATGGAATTACACCAAGTTCCTATTACTCTTGGTTGGATAAATATGAATCAAGTGGGCTTGGTGGCTTGGAAGACAGAAGAGGTAAGAGCCAGGATTTTCTTGTCAAGAAGCTTGAAAAAGAGGTTAGGCTTTTAAAGGAAATAGTTGCAGAAAAGGAGATGGAAAGCAAGATGAAAGATGAGCTGTTAAAAAAAAAGTTTGCACAAATGAATCAAAAAAACAAATAATCCGCAAGATGGTTTCCCAGGGTTTAAGCACGGTAAAAGCATTGGAGATTGCACAAATGCCAAGAAGCACATACTATTACAAGAGTACCGGGCAAAGAAAGGGCAAGGTTCCAAGCCAGTACACTTTGTATAATGGCAAAAAGGTTGACAATGCAGATGTGGTCAAGACAATTAACAGTATACTTGAACAGGAGTTTATAGATTATGGGTATCACAGAACAACTGAGGTACTGAAAAACATGGGCTACCAAATCAACCATAAAAAAGTTTACAGGTTGATGAAGGAAAACAAATTGCTTTTCAAGCCTTTCAAGAAAAACAGAATTGACAAAGTTTTTGTGAGATACAATACGCCGATGTGCAAAAGGGTTTTTGAGACATTGGAAATAGACATAAAATATATCTATATCCATGGGTTGAAGAAAAACGCATATTTGATTACGTTAATGGATGTCTTTTCAAGAGCTGCATTAGTTTGGAGAATCGAAACAAAAATGAAAGCAGGCCAAGCTGTGGCCCTTGTAAACGAACTTAACGACAGTTACTTAATCCCTCTGGGGATAGAGGGGAATACTTTGAAAATAAAAATCAGGTCTGACAATGGCTCACAATTTATAGCAAAAATATTTAGAAACATACTCGACAACTTACATATTGAAAATGAATATATAAAGCCGGCAACACCACAGCAGAATGGCCACATAGAATCCTTTCACAACACGATAAACAGATTGGTTACAAACCATTACTATTTTGATGGCCTGGATGAAGCCAGGGCGGTTTTTAGTAGGTTCTACAATACCTACAATAAAAAGAGAATCATGAAGTCAATACTCAACAAAACACCAATGGATTTTATAAAAGCATGGGCCAACAATGGAATTGAAATAAAAAAAATAAACGGAAAAATAAAGTATTTTTTCAGAGAGAAGTCTCCACAATTTGTGGAAGGCCCCTACTCTGAAATTTGTTACTTGCAAAACAAAATTAATGACAATTTTAATGTATTTTTAAACCATTACTAATTTAGTCCAGTTTTATAGGGGCTAGACCAGAGTTTAGGGTTCAGTAATCAGTAATCAGTAATCAGTAATCAGTAATCAGTAATCAGTGATCAGTGATCAGTGATCAGTGATCAGTATTCAGTGACTAACAAACATCAAAAATACAACTATGACTAAACGAACAATAGTAACACTGCCAGGCGATGGAATAGGC
>JAADGO010000220.1 GCA_013152355.1 Chlorobiota bacterium | reverse complement strand
TCAACGAAAAACAACAAACCGGCGATCCGAAAGTCTTTGCCGGTGGTGATGCTGTGAACCGTACTGCTGATGCTATTTCGGCCATTGCCGATGGGTTCCGTGCCTGCAAGGCTATTGATGAAATGCTGAGCAAATAGAACCAGCAAGGTTTTAAAGTCAAAAAAAGTCCGACTCGTACGAATCGGACTTTTTTGTTTTGGCTTTTAATTCTCCCGGTTTGCCGGCTTCTCAAAAAGAATGGGAGACCAGGAAGCGTTGCATATCTTATCTATATCGCGACCGGTTAATGAAGCTCCACCTGAACAGCATCCCTGATGCTGTTCAGTGGGATATTAATGGTAACCATAGACCTGCGTGCATCCCAGTGCCAACCTGTTCCCAAACCTGCATTCTTAACAACAGGCTGCTGGTTGATGTCAATACTTTGTGGCTTTTGGATGCCCTGTATCCTGACAATATAAGCCCGTTCTTTCACCTGTCCGGCATAGCGCCCCAACGTCGGGCCTATCGTTAATTGATATGTTCTCCCGATCTTCTTTGAGAACTTGATAGGACTCTTTGCAAACTTCCCCTTTTCATAATCCAGGGAGATACCATCATCTTCGTATAAGTTAAAACTTCCCGGCTTTGATCCATAAATCCGCACGATTAAGGTATCAAGCGGTCTTTGATTGGAATAAGCCATCGGTGTCTGTTCGGGTATGACAGAACCTGCACGTACAAATACCGGAATCTGATCCGTGTTGTAATGAGCGGTAAAGGTCTGCGCCCCTTTATACGGCTTGCCCGTAAAGAAGTCATACCATTCGCCCGGCGGCAGATAAATTGTACGTGTTCCTGTTGAATCAACTACCGGTGCCACAAGGATTTCTTTACCGAAGAAATACTCATGAGGATGTTTATAAGCCTCACTCAACTTTGGATATTCCAGATACAAAGGACGAAGCAACGGAAGCGCACTATCGTAAGCCTGCCTTACATATGTGTATATGTAAGGCAGGAGTTTATAACGTAAGCTGAAATATTTTCTGTCTAATGCTATCCCTTTCTTACCATAAACCCAGGGCATACGAAGATTCCCTTCCTTTGGATTCTCATGGGCGCTGTGCAATCGCAAAATAGGGCTGAACACACCAAACTCCACCCACCGTGCATACAGATCGAAAGGAATCTTCCCTCCGTGAAACCCGCCAATGTCGTGGGTAATATAGGGCATCAGAACATTGCCCCCCTGCGCTGTAAACGGTACTTCATAGGCAAGTACGGGCCATTGGGAATAGGTATCCCCGGTGAAAAATGCAGGATAACGTTGACTGCCCCAGCCGCCATACCGGCTAAAAACAAAACCTCTGTCGTGCGTTAATTGCCGGGTATAATCATAATATACCCGATTGGTCCACAGCTGATTATTTAGCCCGGACATTTTCGCAGCGCCAATGCCGCCGTCGATCCACCAAAAATTGACCCCCGCTTTCATCAACGGGTCATGTAATACATTCATAAAAACACGCGCCTGTTTTTTGACCGCCAGATTGAAGTATATCGGTTTCGGGGGCGGGACATTCTGTATAACAACAGATAACCAGGATAACTCGGTATCTCCGCCTCCCTGTTGATCTGTAATACGCATTGCAATTACATTATTTTTTCCAGCTTTTACGTAAGGGGTAATGTTTGCATAGGTGTTAAAACGAAACCATCGTGGTATTGTGTGAGCGATTTTCCTGCCATTCACATAAAGAGCATACTGGTTCCTCATTCTTCCCAATACAATAAAAAGAGAATCGGGTAATACCTTTGGTAATTTAATTGTTTTGCGAAACCATATTCCTCCTTTATAATTTGAAAAATCCCGGCTATTCCAGGTAATTCCACCTTGCAGAATTTTCCACTGTCTATCGTTAAAACCTTTTGAAAACCATTTAGACCCGGCTCCGGCTTCCTTCAAGCCGGTAGTAAACTTCCAGCCCTTAGACAAATCAATTTTAAAAGCCGGCTTCACAGGCGCAGAACGGCCCAGCTCTTTTAATACCTTAGGGGTGCGGCTATCCTGATAAGAAAGGATGCTCTCCCCATTTGCAAAGGAATAACCGGGATGATCGTTCAGAGACACTTTTATTCCATGGGCATGGAGCCAGGCAAGAAATTTATCAGGTTGAGGTATCAGGGGACTCCAGTCGTAGCCTCCCTGCCATCCATAATTATGCCACCCAAAGTCCATAACGAGGATATCCAATGGTATTCCGTAGTGTCGAAATTGTAGTATCTCTTTCTTCAAATGGGATTCATTATATCCCTTAAATATCTTTTCCTTCACCTCTTTCGAACCCGGGAAATATTCAAAGTTAAGGTCTGTGATCCAAGCTCCCAGCGTGTAACGGGGAATCATTGGGATTCTCCCGGAAAGCCGGGCAAATTCACTTAACACCTTTTTATAATTCCGGCCATAAGTAAAAAGATACCAGTCCTGACCGTTTTTCTCCGGACGGGGAACAACCCAGGCTTTCGTCGAATCCAGCACCGGACTGTGGCTGTCTTCCAACAGAAAATATCCGCTTCGGCTCAGCAGACCCGGTTGGACTTTGGGCAAATACCCTTTGCGGGCTCCATCAAGAGAAAACCTGATTCCTCCGAGGTTAAGCGAATCCTTTTCACCGGGATACCATTGACGGGAACCCGTTGAATCCTGCCAGACAACAGAAAGGTTTTTGGCTGTAAACGGCCCGGATTGCAGCCTGTAACGCACCCTTAACCGTTTGGTCTGCATGGTTAGCCAGCCATCTTTATTCGTGGTCTGAACGGCAACCTTCGGCCAGCTGCGCTGTTGAACAACTACGGTAGGAGCATCGACAAACCGCCCCGAAGGCGCATATTCCATCCTTACAAGAGAAGCTGTTAAAAATTCAAAACGGGCTTTACCGCTTACTATGGTGGATCCCTTCTGAGGGCGACTGCACGAAAAGAAAAACATCGCTACAACCACTATGAAACTCAGTTGGAAGACCCTTCCTTTTCCACAGCTCAACGAGCTGCGTATTTTTGGCAATATTCCATTATTCATCATATTTCATCAGTTTTAAGCGTTCTTTATACCGCTGTTATTGTAAAATATAAAAATGGAAGCGGTATACTCCTGCCACACGTTCGGCATGGGTCGGCTATATTTGAATTTTGAAATGTAAATTCAAGTAGCCTCAGTATATTTATTATTCCATCCGATATGTCAAATATTTTAAACACACTGTCCAACTGTGATTCCGCTATATCATTAAAATAAGGCAGAAAAATCATCCGGGCTGTCCCTCAAAGCCTCCGCCAACTCAAGTTTATTCTTTCAAATCTCTTGGCTTTCCACCTTTACGCCAATGTTCTTCGATTTTCTCCAAAGAGATGCCTTTGGTTTCGGGAAGGAAATAATAACCCCACACCAAACCAACAATTCCGATGAAGGCATAAAACCAAAAAGCGCCAGCCGGATTTCCGTTATCAACAGCTTGTGTTACAAATGTATGCGTAGCTACATTATAGATCTTTTCGTGTGTGATAATGCCTGCTCCCGAAGCCGTAAACAGTTTAACAATTTTAAAGAAGGTAAAGGCAACCAGCCCGTTAAAAAGCCAGTTAGACAAAGAGCCGATGGAAGAGCCGATACCCCGTACGCGGAGTGGAAAGACTTCGGAAATAAAGAGCCAGCCCAGTGGCCCCAGACTGATGGCAAAAAAGGCAATGTAAATCCATACAAAAATAATGGCAAACCATTTTCCCGTATCACCGAGGGAGGAATGAAAAGCAAAAACAGCCCCCAGGGCAAGTAACGAGAATATAATACCGCTTAAGCCGATGAAGTATAGTTTTCTTCTGCCTATTTTGTCGATGAGAAAGAGTGAAAGTACGGTAAATGCTACATTGACAACGCCTACACTTACAGCACCCCAGATACCTGCTGCCCGGGCTCCTTCAAAGCCTACAATCATAAATATTTTTGGACTATAGTATATGACCGTATTAATGCCGACAAACTGCTGAAAGAACATAATTCCCACGGCAATCATAAGAGCTGTTCGTAGCCAGGGCTTGAAAACTTCGCGGAATGTAGCCCTGCTTTTTGCTCTTTCGATATCCTCTTTCATTTGCCGAATGGAGTCTTCCACCAGTCCGGGTTCTTCAATTTTTTTCAAAACCCCACGGCTCTCCTCTTCACGGCCTTTACTCATAAGCCAGCGAGGGGTCTCCGGAAGGAAAAGCATACCGATAAATAAAATTAATCCGGGAATAACGCCAACATAAAACATGGGACGCCAGGACGATGGATCGCTGTTGTTGGCAAACATCAGGTCGCTGAGATAGGAAACCAATATGCCAATGGTTATCAGAAGCTGGAAAAGCGAAACCAAACGTCCCCTGATTTT
>JAADGO010000045.1 GCA_013152355.1 Chlorobiota bacterium | reverse complement strand
ACATGGATTAAATTCATGTAAAGAGGTGAAAAAAGAAAAATTTATCGGGCTACAGTTATGGTCGGTTAAAGACGACATGAAAAAAGATACCAAGGCTACAATTGAAAAGGTAGGCCAAATAGGGTATAAATTTGTAGAAGCTGCCGGATATAGCGATGGTAAATTTTATGGAATGGATCCTGTAGAGTTTAAAGATCTTTGCGAAGCCAACGGTTTAGCCTTCCTGGGTTCACATACCGGGCACGATTTGCCCGACTCAACCAACTGGGACGAAACAATGGCCTGGTGGGATTCTTGCATTGACGCACATGCTGCTGCGGGGGTAAAATGGATTGTACAGCCATGGATGGGGAAGGTTGGCTATGAAAGCCTTGAAGGATTAAAGAAATATTGCGATTATTTTAATGCTGTTGGGAAAAAATGTAATGAAAAAGGGATCAGGTTTGGCTACCATAACCATGCGAAAGAGTTTACACAGTTAGACGATGTAACCATTTATGATTTTATGCTGGAAAACACCGACCCCGAGAAGGTAATGTTCCAGCTCGACCTGTTCTGGATTATTGAAGGAGGCAAAAATCCGGTAGATTATTTTAATAAATACCCCGGACGTTTTGAGTTGTGGCATGTAAAAGATGTTGCTGAATTAGGTGCCAGCGGGACAATCGACTTTGAACCTATTTTTGCTGCTGCCAAAAAAGCGGGAATGAAATATGCCATTGTTGAGGTGGAGAAATACAACTTCGAGCCTTTGGTTAGTTGCGAAAAAAGCCTTGAATATTTGAATAATGCTGAATTTGTAAAGTTGTAAAGATATTTGAATTACCCGGGCCGCGGCTTTAAGTCGTGGCTCTGGTAGCCTTTCTTTATTGAAGAAGTTTAGCTTTGTGAGAAAAGTATCGAAGCAATACTTTATCAGTAAAAAACACAAACAGTATAATTAACCCAACTCCCATGATGGTGTTTATATTGGATACGAAAATATTTACCAGATTCGCCCATGACTCAGCATCGAAGAAAAATATTATTGCCAGTGCAACTACAATAATAGCAGCTATAACTCCAAAATATATGATAAACTCTTTTAGATATTGACTCCATGCCAGGCGTTTTTCAATTTTCAGTGCTATTTTATCAGCAAAATCATCTGGCAAAAAGAAATCAGGTTCATGTTTTAGTCCTTCATCTAAAAACCTACCTGCGTGTATATATTTTTCATCCTTCGGCATAATCAACAAAAATATTTGTTTTTTCTAAATCTACAATCTTTTCAACTTTCTCTTTTAAAAGTTTACGTGCCCTCGACAGGTAACTTTTTATGGTGCCTTCAGGCATTTTTGTAATTTGTTCAATTTCAGCATACGAAAATTCATCTAAATGGAAAAGTGTTAGCACAGTCCGGTAGTGGACAGGTAATTGTTCAATCAATTGCATCAGGTACTTTGTTGCCTCCTCTTTTTCAACTTTCCCGCTGGTACTAAGTCCTGCTGTTTTTCCTGACATAAGCCCCGGGAATTCATCATAAGAAGCTTCTTCATAACGGTTGTTTTTCCGAAGATGGCTGATACTGGTGTTGTATGCAATGGTTGCTATCCAGGTCGAAAGTTTTGAATCACCCCTGAATTTTTTTAATTTTTGAAACACTTTCATAAAAACCTCCTGGCAAATATCCTCTATTTCTTCCTGTTGCTGAACAATCCTTCCTACAATGTGAATCACCAGCCGCTGGTGATTCGACACCAGGAATCTGAATGCATTGGAATTACCATTTAATACCTGTTGAACCAGCTCAGCATCTTTCATATCTACATGATATGACTACAACATTGATAAAATGTTGCAGAATTTAATACTTTTTATCCTTTATTCTGTTCATACGGAGATTTTTACATAAAAGTTGTTTAAAGTTAAAAGATCGAAGCCAAAAGAAAAACTCAATCTCCCTGCAACATTTTCATCTGGTGTTGAGTCTAATTTTCTGAAAGTCGAACTTAAAATATAAAACGATGGAAAAAGTATTTATGGCGGCGGTTGTTTTTTATGCAATCTACCAAACGACAAAGTTAATTTCGGAACACTTATTAAAAAGGAAAATTATTAAAGCAGGGCACATTGAAAAAGCCCAGATACTTGACCCTGTTAGTTTAGGATCTGAAGAGGTAAACAAATATCCTTCATTAAAATGGGGGTTGGTAGCATTCCTTGCCGGACTTGGCCTGATAATCATTGAAGTATTGAGGATGGTTTACCCTGATTTAATTAATTACCGGTATTCAATCATGCCTTTTGGTATTGAGTTGGTATTTATATCGCTGGGATTCCTCATTTATTTCTTTATTATGAATATGAAAAAGAAATAGGCAATGAATAGAAGTTGTTTAAAGTGATACCCATGCCAAAATTTTCTTTTGAAGCATGGGTATATCATTGTTGTTAATTGCCCATTAACTTTATAAGGTCTTTTTCTAATGCCTCAAACATTAATAAATGCCCTTCGACTCCAGGATGCAGGAAATCGGGCATCAGTTCTTTTTTTACTTTACCCTCTTTATCCAGAAAAATATAGCCTATATCGCGGTAATGTATTTTACTGTCTTTCCCGGGGAAAGTAGCAAGTATCTCATTGGTAGCTTTATTTATATTGTCTCTGTGGTTAGGAGTATAGCCATACGGAAGAATAGCCAGTAACAATATTTGTGTTTCGGGAAGCTTTTCCCGGATAATATGGCAGATTTTCCATATCCCTTCCGCCAGGTCTTTGGGCCGGGTAATCCCCAGGTAATGGTTGCCATCGGTATTGTTGGTGCCGATCAGCAGCATGGCAACTTTGGGGTTGATCCCGTCAATTTCACCGTTCTGAAGCCGCCAGATCACATTCTCGGTACGGTCGCCACTGAATCCCATGTTTACAGTATTGTACTGATTCAGGTATTTTTCCCAAACAGGCTGACGGCTTGGGTCATCAAGCGAATGCATAATAGAGTTGCCAATCAGAATCAGTTTGGGATCCTTTTTTAGTTGGGCCAGTACTTTTTCATGCCTCTCTTTCCACCAGTTGGTTTCAAGTTTATCGGTTGCAATTGCAGCAGGGTTGTTTTTTTTTGGCGCACAACCCATCATAAATACCAATACTACAGACAAAAGCAATATCTTCGTCATCAGGAAATTAATTTTAGTGAACGATAAAAATACATTGAAAACAGATAAAATGCAACACGAAGGCAACATATTAAAGATGCGGGCCGAATTGACTTCCCCAATCAACTATTTTTTCCGGATAGGAAACGATGAAATACCCATGAACCCATTGTTAGGGAAGGCTATTACCCTGAAATTCACCGGGAAGATTAATTGTATCTCGTGCGGGAAGAAAACCAAAACTTCATTCAACCAGGGGTTTTGTTACAACTGCCTTCGGAAAGCTCCTGAAGCAAGCGAAACAATTATCAGGCCAGAGCTTTCGAAAGCACACTTCGGCATTGCCCGTGATATGGAATGGGCAGAAAAACATGACCTTATCGCCCACTATGTGTACCTGGCTGTTGCGGGCGGATTAAAAGTAGGGGTAACACGAGAACACCAAATACCCACCCGGTGGATCGACCAGGGAGCCGGTTCTGCCATAAAGTTGGCAAAAACACCCAACCGCCATATTGCAGGGGTCATTGAAGTTTGGCTGAAAAAGTATTTCTCCGACAAGGCCAACTGGAGGGCTATGCTTCAGAACCGGGTAATTGAAAACATCGACCTGGTACAGGAAAAAAACAAAGCTGCCGGGCTTTTGCCTGCCGAGTTGCAAAGATATGTTGAAAAAGATAACCAGGTAACCATGCTGGAATACCCGGTATTAGATTCCCCGGAAAAAATAAAATCGGTAACATTCGATAAACAGGCTGAGATTTCCGGGAAACTAACAGGCATAAAAGGGCAGTACCTGATTTTCGAGAACCAATCAGTACTCAATATCCGTAAGCATAACGGGTATTTTTTACAAGTTACTTATTGAAGTTGTTTAAAGT
>JAADGO010000002.1 GCA_013152355.1 Chlorobiota bacterium | reverse complement strand
TGCCTACAAAACGGGCTTTCCACCCGTACCCGCCAATAACTCCGGCAATGTCGGCCCATGTCTGGGTGCCATCGCCGAGGTTGTCAAGCCACGTAGACTGGAAGTTGACGGCTTCTACAGGGTAAACAGGCCCTACATCGCCAGGGGTTACGCTAAACTTGTATGGGTGGCCTGATGCAACCCAGTCGTTATATTTTTCATAATGGCAAATCCTACATTCTTCGGACCCGACAAAAGTCTGAGCTTGTGTTTGCAAGTCAACAAACAGAAGAAGTAATAACCCGGTTAAGAATAGTAAAGTATTTTTCATATTTATGTTGTTAGATAAACAAATTTTTTGATCTTTAACAAGATACATCAATTATAGTTAAACATAAAGTTTTGTATATTGATTTATGTCACACAGTAGTTGATATAAATCAATTAAAAATTGAAGAGCTTTCTCGATACAATTTAAATTTTATTTGCAACTACTTTTTAAATGTTCTGTAATTTAATTATCATTGTAAAATGTAGAAAATCATAAACTTGAAGAAAGGGAATAACAAATGAAATTACGATTAAAACTATTATTAATCAGCTTTATCTTTATTACTGCTGCATGTGTAAAGAAAACCAAGCAAGAGACGAAAGTCAACATTGCCTCTGGTGTTCACAAAATTTTGGTTGAGGAGGTAATTCAGGCCACCAGTTATACTTATGTAAAAGCTAAAGAAGATGGAATGGAGAAATGGATTGCTATTCCAAAAAGAGAGTTAGAGGTAGGTAAAACATACTATTACAAAGATGCACTTGAAATGAATAATTTTGAGAGCAAAGACCTTAAACGGACATTTAAAAGCATTTATTTTGTCCAGGTATTAACAGAACAGGAGTCGCCAGGTATTTCGAATAATAATTCACCCCATAACAGCAAAAAAACAGAGTTGAAGAAAAAAGATTTGATTGCTCCGGTTGATGGTGGCTTAACTATAGCAGGATTATACTCAAAAAGAGATTCTTATGCCGGCAAAATCATTACCTTATCTGCAGAAGTGGTAAAAGTTAACAACGGCATTATGGGTAAAAACTGGATACACGTGCAGGATGGCTCCGGCGATTTTGACTCTAAGAACTTTGACCTGACTGTTACTACAAAGGATACTGTTAAAGTTGGCGACAAGGTTACAGTAACCGGGAAACTGGCTTTAAATAAAGATTTTGGGGTAGGGTATGTTTACAAAGTTATTGTTGAGGATGCAAAAATTAGTAAATAAAGGTTTAAAGAGATAAGCTTATTCCATCTGTTATTATTTTTAACACTATGCAGCAAAAGGAATAAAAGCCTCTCAAAATGAGAGGCTTTTATTCCTTTTGGCAAAAATAATTATTTGCCGACTAACTATTGCCATCATCTTTTTCCATGTATGTTTTATCCTGTTTGATGAGCTCTTAAACTAAATTTCCTATTGGCAATGTATGCACTACTGATAACAATTACAACCACCACGAGTGCAATATAGACCCCATTAGGAATTGGTGGAGGATCGCCTTGCCCATAAGAGTGAAGCCCCGACAAATAGTAGTTGACCCCAAAATAGGTCATCAAAACCGAACTAATACTTAACAACGCTGCCGTACTTAAAGCAAACTGGCCTCTAAATCCGGTGATTTTCCGCATGTGGAGGGCAAAGGTATAAACAAGGATAGTAATTAAACTCCAGGTTTCTTTTGGATCCCAGCCCCAGTAACGCCCCCATGATTCATTGGCCCAAACAGCCCCGAGGAAGGAGCCAATAGTCATCATGAATAAGCCAATAATAAGTGTTACTTCAATAATATAACTCATTTCCTTTATGGTCAGATTCAATTTTTGTTCATTTTCCCGGTTTCGGAAAATCATCAGGTTCAGGTTCAGGAAACCCAATAATGCGCCTAATGCCAGGAAACCATAACTTGCTGTAATAATGGCAACATGGACAATTAACCAATAAGATTTTAAAACCGGTACCAGGTTGGTAATTTCCGGGTTCATCCAACTCATCCCTGCTACAAAAAGAGCCAACGATGCAAGCACAGTGGTCGCCGCCAAAGTAATGGGTGATCTTTTCATGAAAATCAGGCCTGACAATAAAGTTGCCCATCCAACATATATCATTGATTCATAGCCGTTACTCCAGGGTGCATGCCCTGCAATATACCAACGGATTCCTAACCCGGCTGTATGTGCGAGGAATAACAGGATGATTATTCCTGTTATAATCCTGATTGGAACCTTCAAACTTATTCCAGGATTGAAAATCCTCACAAAGTGGATAATCAATAATATCAAACCTGCAATGATGTAATACTTAGCAAGTTTACTGAAGATATTCAGATTGTTATAGAGTACTTCCAGTTTTACTTTACTGTCTGACGGGATTACCTTTTTGCCATATTTATGTTGGAATTTTTTGATCTGACCCAGGTAAAAATCGGCTAGTTTATAATCACCGGTTTGTTGAGCCTCGTGTAATGCAGTATAATACTTAGGGAATATATCTTTGATAAATGCTGCGTCCTCCCCTTTCACGTATTTTGCGGCTTCTCTTGCGGTCACCCACTTGTGGTAGGTGTCGCCCGGAACGGGGAATACTTTCATAAAAGTACCATTAAAAACCTGCATTAACACATTGACCCGTTCGTCAACATTCATTACCTCCTTGTCGAGCTTATTCCGGTCGATAGGTTTCTTTTGATAAGCTTCATTGACCATATTCCGTAAAAGATACCCTCCATTGCTGCTACTTTTAACCAGGTCGTTAAATGATGCAAACTTACCTTTAATGCCAAGTGATTTCCGAAGGTCGGAGTGTGAAACCTTTAGTATTGGGATTGAATACCACTTAGAAGGATTTGAGGACATGTCAAGCAAGACATGAGTAGGCGACATATTTTTAAAGCTATTCTTCCGGGTTAGTTTTCGGACGATTTTAGAAGCTAACGAGTTTATTGGCTTTATCCTGCCCTGGTTGTCCTGTACCAGAAGTTCGCCAAAAGCTTTAATCTGGGCCTTCTCAATATTAAGAGGTTTCATTGCTGAAGAGCCCCCTTGTGCATTTGATACAGTGCAAAAACCTGAAAATGCAAGAATAAGTAAAAAGCTATTTAAATGTTTCATTTTCAGTTTAGCGAGTTTCCGCATGGTTTGTTTAAAATGGCTATTTTTATTTAGAAGAGTTAAGACCATCCCAATTGTCATTAGAAGATACCCGAGGTAAGTGATAAATGTCCCCCAGAAGTCATTATTTACAGATAATATTGTCCCTTTTTCATCTTTTGTATAGGATGATTGAAAAAAACGGAACCCCCGGTATTTTAATATATTATTCATAAAAATCCGAAATGGCATTTCCAGGTTTTTCGATGGGTCAATTAATGTAACTTCACTTGCAAAAGATGACGGGCTGTTAGACCCCGGATACCTTTCTAGTTGGAAATCATGCAAATGAATGGAGAATGGAAGAGGGATTACTTTTGCGCCATAGCTTATCTTTAAACGCATCCCGCCTTTTTCAAAGATGGTTTGGCTGCCTACATAGCCATCTTTCCCTTTTATAATAAGTTCTTTTTTATAACCATCGATAGTAAGGCCGAGCCGGATCGCATCCCATGCCCCGGATTGTGGCGATTCTACTTTGCTTAATACAACATTCCCTTTTCTTAGTGCCTTTCTTATCAGGAAACTATAATCTCCGATTCGATACATAACATTGGGGTGAAGCTGATGCCTGGTATCTGGGCTCAGCTTCAATTCCTGGACATCTTTAATTCCTACCCGGGTTATGGTATCGTGTGCAATAATATATATGCCATCCTTTTCTACTGTAAACATCACTGCCGAAGGTAAATCAGCCCAGCCATACGTAAAAGTATAGCCACCCAGTTCTTTTTGTATCCCCTCGTAGAGGATAAAATCCATTCTCCCAGTACGAGGGCCGGAACTGATTAAGCTCAATACCGGAGACCCGTTTATATCTTCAACCAACGTTTCTTTTACATTCTCTGCAAAATCAATCAGTTTAAGTTCTACAGAGTGCCCGTCAATATGAAAAGACCGGGAATATTTGTTATGGGTATTTTCTGAGAACTTAACCTCGTCTTCAAACTTAATTGTAGAGCGTTCTCCGGTGGCTTCCAATTGTATAAATGTTGCATCGGAAATAATCTCATTTTTTGTTTCACCTTCTGCCAAAATAAGAGTCCCTTCATAACCAAAATACCTGGTAATGCCTGCACCAATAAGGATCACTAAAAAAGCGATATGAAATAACAAAATGCTCCATTTCTTTTTTGTGACGAGTTTATATTTAAACATACTCCCTATAAGGTTTACTGCAAGCAGCAGATACAAGATTTCCATCCAACGGGAGTTGTAGACTAGGATTTTTGCCGTAGTTGCACCATAGTCGTTCTCAATAAATGTAGCATAGCCGATTGATATTGCGAAGAAAACCAAAAGCAGGCCGGTGAAAAACATGGAGAATAAAAATGATATTATTTTTTTCATGATGTTGTATTTCTTAAAAGAATTAATATCAATGACTTAGAAATCAGATTAAGGCATTCGACAGGTATTATAGTTAAAAAAACTCCTTTGTTTTAAATTTAAAACAAAGGAGTTTTAATTTTAGCTATTAAATAAAGAACCTACTTTTTAGTTGGGTCAGAATGTGCAATCTTAGCCGCATACTCGGCAAAATTGAATTCTTTGTAATGTGGGCTTTCCTCGTTATGGCATTTCTTACATACCTTTTCATCTGGCATTATCAATCCTTTTGACGCCCTCAATTCCGCATTTTTCATAACTGCAGACGATTTGTAAGCACTTCCAGGCCCATGGCATGATTCACAAGAGACCCCTTCTTTAACTGTAATTGTTGCAATTAAACTAGGGTCGACACTGGCTGCCGTAGAATGGCATTTTAAACATTTGGGGTCTTTTGCTTCTTCAGCACTTAAAACGGACATTGCCTTGGCATGAGGACTGGCAGCCCATTTGTTATATTGCTCCCCTTTCGTTGCCTTATTATGGCACATTTTACATTTGGCAGCCCCAACATACTTAAAGTCCTGGGCGATAACTGCCGAACAGAGGAAAACTGCCATACCCAATAAAAACATTAATTTTTTGTAATTCATAGTAATTGTTGTTATTAAAGATTATAATTAGTAGTTGTTAAAAAACAACTGTTTAAACCACTATTCCCACATAGGAATTTCACTAGTTTTAAATGCTTTAAAAGTGCATAAAATTTTTTATTTTATCAAAGAAAAATCTTGTATTTTCTTAGTAACTGTTAGGAATTTATCCTTTTATTTTATTACGCGCCTTTTCCCGTCATATTTTAGCAATTTATCGTTAAATACAGTGAAGTTGTTTAAAGTCAAATTGAAAACCTGCGAGTAACATCTTGATTCCATTGGACTTCAGCTAATTTTCCCTTCCATCCCGAGTGTTCGGGATGCAAGAAAAATCGAACTTCCCCGAATGCTCGGGGCTGAGAATCAATCTGCCACTCTCGAAAATCCACTTTAACTTTAAAACAACTCCATTATGGAAGCAGCATTTTAATCCTGTTATTATCGTTGTATTCAAGTAACATTACCTGGTATCCCAGGGCTTTCAAACTTTCAAATATTTTTCTCCCTTCTCTCTTATTTGTAAATGGGCCAATCTGGTATTTATACAGGTTATTTTCCTGCTGGTTAATGATCCCGTATTTCGAGAATTTAGCCACCACATCAACCATCCTGTCGTTTATATTAACCGGCTTTATAGAAGTGTAAAACTGAACCCTGTAATTTACCCCTTTTATATCAAGTTGGGGCACATTGTATTTTGGGGTTGTTTTGGCGGCAGGAGTTTTTTTTGTAGAAGCAGCCTTTCTTGCCGCAGGTGTTTCTACAGAAACACTTTTGCCACTATGTGTATCTGTTCTCTTCGGGATTGCTGGTATTTTTTTTACTGTAGATGTAGTACTGCGGATTGGCTTGGGTATAATTACGTTTTGGGCATCCCTGGAATATGTCCTCTTAGAATGGCAGCCGGTATTACAGGATCCACCATTCCCCTCAACTTTAAACTTTACAGGCATTTCCCAATTTCCAAACTTGACTTTATCAGAGATAAGGTGCTCATTAACCGAGCCATGCACATTATGGCATAAATTACAATTACGCGCATTTGCCCCTTTTAAATGGAAAAAATGCAGGTTTTTATTCCCATTCCTGAAATTAGTATCTGTGGTTCCATATTCATTATCCATTAAGCCTGAATCATGGCAACTGAAACATAATTCAAAATCTTCACTTTTCCCATTCGTATACCGCCCTGAAGGGAAAGGCTCAACCAGTAATAAAGGATTGTTTGAGGCATGTGGGTTATGGCAAACAACACATCCGTCATTTTCAATTGCGCCATGGATAGTATTTCCTTTCTTTAGCATCTTATTTATATTACGGATAGTCCTGGTTTGTGTTTTAATGGTTTTATTATGGCATCCCAGGCAGAGTTCCTTCTCCTCGCGCAATAAGAACTTATCAAAATTGGAGGCATGTGGCGAATGGCAATTGGCACATCCCTTCGCATCATTAATAATCCCATGTACCACAGAAGAGTTTTCGACCTTTGCCTGGATTTCATCATGGCATTCGAAGCATAAACCAGGCATTTTGCTTATTAACAATTTTTCTTCGTCAGAGCTATGGGTTTCATGGCAGTTTGCGCAATCATCGTCAAAGGGAGGGTGTATATTTTTTAAACCGGCTTCCTGCTTTACTTTTGTATGGCAACCCATACACAATTTAGGCTTCTCTTCTTTTAAATAGTTGGAAAAGTCTGATTGGTGCGGGTCGTGGCAGAGCTGGCAATTCCCTTCTTCAACAGGTTTATGTTTGATTTTTTTATTGGTCATATCCAAATCGTGGCACTCGGCGCACAATGCCGATGGCGGGGTGTTTAGCAATAATGATTTATTGGCTGACCCATGAGGGGAGTGGCATATCAAACATTCTCCCTCTTCAGCAGGGGGGTGGATATGTTTTTTTGTATTCTCATCGTGGCAGATAAAGCACAAATCAGGCATCTTCTCGCTTAATGAGAACCCTTTAACGCCTGCCTGCGGATGTTCACTCCCATTGGAAATGTGGCAATTATCGCAGGCATCCTCGGCAGCAGCATGGACAACAGGTTGTTTAATTAAATTAGCATGGCAGTCGGTACAACTCTTCCCGGCAACATCGGTTTGGCAAAAAGACTTATAATTAAAATAAAAAATCAGTATGGACAAAATAAGCAGCAACTTTTTCATAATACAAATTATTAAAATTTCCTGGCTAATTGTAGATAGGCACCTTTAAAATCGATCTTATCACCTAAATAATCGCGTTTATATACCTCGATGCCTATGTTGATAAATAATTTCCGAAAAACGGTTTTAAACTCAGAACGCCCTGTCAACAGGTTCAAGTCAATTCCTTCACCTTTCTGTTTTCTATAAGCAAGGTTAAAGTCAATTTTTGAACTTGGGCTAAAACGATATGTAATATTCCCTGACAGGTCGGAAAAGTTCCGGTCGGCATTTTCATCAAGTATCCGGTAATACCTGATATTCCCATTTAAGGAAAGAATAATCTTATCCTTAATCTTCCCCTGTATATTAAGGTAGTACCTTTTCATCCTATATGGGGTAATTGTGCTTAAATAGTTGTCAATTTCTATTCCTCCTTTTGCAAAACCGATGTCGATATTGCCACCATACCTATATTGCGACAGGTAGTCTAGAACAAGGGAGTCGGTTAATTCAATATTCCTGTAATCCTGAGTAAAAAATTGAGAATAAAGCCTTAAAAAACCATTTAATATACTAATACTTCCATTAAATCTTTTAGAAATTGCATCATATTTATATGACCCTAATTGTGTGGCAATATAATCAACATAAACTGTAGTGCCATTTGCAATCTGCCCTCCCGGTATCCTTTGAATCTCTATGAATTCGCCCCGTTCTATTAAAATATAATCAAACTCCGGACGATAAATTGTAGTTCCGGTTTCGTCTTTTATTACAATCGTAGCCGGGTCAACCAATGGCCTGTCAATGACAGCAATATTCTCATCAGTCAATTCATATTCTTCATTTACCACCTGCAATAATGTAGGTTCACTGTTCATATCGTTTGTTAAATAAAGATATTGGTAGGATAAACTTAACAGCCCGGTTGGTATTTTTTTACTGTAAGTAATATTAACCCCTGTTGTATTCCTGAACTCCTGATAATACGTATGGTTAGTGTTAATAGAACTATAATTGATACTTGTAGTTAAACTCTTAAAAAGATGATGGTTTAAATTGGCAGATATTTTATTCATATTTAATTCCTGCCCTTCCTGATTAAGCACATATAAATTGTAAGCAGCATTAAAATTTAAGTTATAAGGTAATTTTAAGGTTAAACTTTCAGTAAGGTTAAATATATTAAAGTTATTATTGCCCTCCTGGCTGTTGTTATTAACATTTGAACGGAAAAGGTATTTTTCTTTTGAGTCAAAATAAATTTCATTTTGCATACTTACATCGGTTATCCTGTTTTTTATTTCAAGCTTACTGTAATCCTGCCTTAAATAATTATTTTTAGAGAACCTGAATATATTTTTGTTTTTGGTTCCGAATGATTTTTTTATATTCAAATTTATATTTTCTTGTTCCATCCGATATGAAAGGCCGGTTTCAATCTCTTTTTGATGCCATTTTGAATTCTCATAATTTATAGAAAAAGGGAGTGCCTTGGACCTAAGCATAAGAGTGCCTCCCCACCTTTTACCATTCGATTTTAGATTGGTTAATTTTTCCCGGTTACTATAACTTTCATTAAAATTGGAAAATGCGGTTAACGTAACCGGGCTGGTACTTAAAAAGGTTGTTTTTATGTTTGTGCTTTTTAAAGTCCTTATCTCAGAACGGTCAGGTACTACAATATAATTATCAACATCCGATTCAGGGGTATACTGGACACCAATATCAACTAACAAAAGGTTGGGGTGCCATACATAACTTTTTGTATTTAACAATATTCCCCCTGAAAAGTATGTGCTTTTCTGAAAGTCGGAGAAATTTTTTCTCGTTATATACTGCTCCCTGTACTGCCCTTTCATTTTAAATTCACCGGAAATAGCCATAAATCTCCATATTTTTTTTGGGTAACGACTAGCCTGTGCGATGCTATTGACCGAAGATAAAATAAGTATTATATATATAAGTACCTTTTTCAATTTTCTAATACTCTTTAATTTAAAATATACCTGTCTTCTCCCCCGTGTGGATTATGGCATTCGGTGCAGTTGGCATTTTCAATATCTTCATGTACTTCGTTTCTAAAAACATTCTCCTTATCGTGGCAATAAAGGCATAAATCCTGTCCTTGACGAGAAAGTAAATTCTCAGTGTCCTCAATATGAGGAGAGTGGCACTCTAAACAAAACCCTCCTGCAACCGGGCCATGTAAGAAATTAAATTGGCCTTTAAAATCATCATGGCACAGAAAGCAGGCTTCTTTTTTTATAAGGAACCTGTTTTCTCCTCCATGTGGGTTATGGCAGGTTAAGCAATTGGTTTCTTCAGAAATATTGTGGAATAAGTTATCCCTGACCAGCTCCGGGTTATGGCAATAAAGACACAGTTCTTCCCCATTCCTGACTAGTAACTTTCGTTCCTTGGATTGATGCGGGTTATGGCAGGTTGTACAATATCCTGCCGCTACCGGGCCATGTAAAGTTTCAAAGCTATTATTGAAATCATTGTGGCATTGAAAGCAGAGCCCGGGTTGGGGCTGTAGAAGCTTGCCCATCGTACCCTGGTCATGGCAACTGGCACATTCCTTAGCCTTATAAGGTGCATGGAAAGAATATTCGGGAATCGAAGCCCGTTCCCGTAAAGACCGGGTTTGTGTACTGTCGGTTGTTAATGAATCATTTGAAACCTGTAAATCCTGCTCCCCGGGGTTAGGGACACCATCGAAAAAGAATGATAAAGTTTTGTAATGATATTGAGTTGAACATGCGATTATAAAAATTAAAAGAATCAATAACGTGAAGTATTTTTTTTTTCGTTGAGGCATTTTACTGTAAACGATTATTTTAGTTCGATTGCACCATATACACTCACTTTATCCGGCCCGTATTGATTTGTAATGAAAATCAGGTATTTTAACAGGTAATCAGAATCAACATACTTTTGAAAATAGTTTAAATCATCATAATCAATAGTTATTCCGGCAGGAAGGTACATACCTCCAGGCCCCTGGTAGGTACCGCCGAAAAACATAAGTAGCTGCCCTGCCTCATTAAATATTTGTGTGTTCTCAAAGCCGGTATCAACTACATAAAGATTCGAGTCTCTGTCAACAGCTATCCCTTTTGGGCGTACGAATTGCCCGATGTTCCTGCCGTAACTCCCTACTGAACTTAAATATTCCCCTTTGTGTGTGTATTTTTTTATCTTAAAATCACCAAAGTCTGTCACATACACTTTATCATCGTTAACAAATATATTGGTGGGTTGAAATAAATTCCCCTCTTCTCCTTCCCCTAAGTCAGGGAATGAATAAAGCAATTTATTTGGCGGGGCTTTTTCATACACGTCAATTTTATTATTCCTTATATTTGTCACCCATATTTTATTGTCGTAAACAAACACATCGGTCGGTTTGTAATCGCCTTCCTGCCCAAAAGCACTTACATACTCCCTTTCGGCATTAAATATTACAATCTGGCGCCGGTTGCCATCTGCGACATATAAAAAATCATCTTCATCAATAAAACAGTTTAAGGGTAATTTTAATTCACCTTTGCCTCCCGGGATAAAATAGTCAAAACTGTTTTTCTCAAAATCAATTACCTCCAACCCCCCAACATCAATATCGCAAATATAAAGTTTGCCTTTATGTGTTTCTATTCCAAAAGGTTTTGAAATTACTTTTGGCTTATCCTCTCCAAAAACCGATTTATTGAATTTCGATTGTTTGATAGAAAAATCCAGTGAACTACTAAAACTGGTGAGGTACTGGATCCTTGCCGTATCCGGTGGAGACGGGTAGATTACAAGTGCTTTCTTGCTGGTTGAAGCTGTTTTAACTGTTGAGCATGAATAAAAAGAGTATGCCCCTGAAACCATAAATAGAGTAAGCAGAAATAACCTGGAATTCATAATCATAAAGTTTATTGTAAATATAGCATTTTAAACCTTAGTGGCTATTTAAAAATTATCCCTCCCTGCCGGCAGGCAGGCTTTACATTATATTATGCATATTCTTTATGTTATATTTTAGCAATTTATCATTAAATACAGTATTGTATTCGCCTCCAAATTACTTCATCTGACAAAAAATACACTATAATAATTCATAAAAATAAAATTTAAAAAGTAATAAAATTTAAACAACCTCTAAAAATAAAACAAAAAGGGCGATTCAAGATCGCCCTTTTTGTTTTAATCTTTAAAAACTTTTACTTGTTGTGGCATGTTAAACAAAGTGCACTGCCGCTATTAGATTTTCTAAGGAAATTAGAATAGCCTGCACCATTATGGACATCATGGCATGATGCACATTCTAATTGCCCGGCAAATAGCATATCATCACCAATTGTGCCCCCAAGCCCCGATGTTTGAGTTGTAGGGTCATATAATCCTCCATCGGTCGATGCCAGAGTAGCATCATAAGAAAACGAAATTGGATGGTCGTTGCTTAAATCTGTCCCGATTAGCTCGCTCCCAGATAGAAACTCGGCTCCATTAGTTACATTCCCATAATTCTCAACTGCAACAGTACCATCGTGGCAACTTAAGCATAATTTTGAGTTGCCTGCAGGTTGCCCAACAGTCGCATCTAAAGTTGTAGAACTATAAGGAGTAAAGGTAGCTCCGGTAACCTGGTGGTTCCATAGCGGGGCTCCGGTTACAGCACCGTTTGCATTATGTGGTGTATGGCACACTATACAAATTTCGCCAGAAGAGTTCCAGGTTCTTCCACTGAAATCGTGGTCTGTACCGGTGATTTGCCCGAAACTAACCTGAGCCAGGCACGCAATAAAAAATAAGCTTAAAAATATGTGAGCTGATTTCATAATTTTGTGGTTTTAAAAGTTTATTAAATAATTATACCAAAACATTACAACAAATATGCCAATCTTTGTAATCTGCTTATAATTAGGCAGATAACGAGTCCCACGATCTATAGGTAGTACAATTATTGGAATTCTTGATTAGTTGTCCCAATCTGATTTTGCTTTTTTCTAGCGGCCCACCTTGGATACAGGTAGCTAAACCACTGAAATTCAATAAGAAAAGCACTATGTTTTCAGTAATATCTAATCGATGGAAAAAACACCAGGAATGTCCAGGAATCCATACTGGGTTATATGCCCCACCCCCGGTTGGGTTATATGCCCCAGTGTAGTGTTTAGTGAGGGCTTCACTTTGAGTGAAACCCTCACTAATTTGAGTGAAACCCTCACTAAAAAGCCACTTACAATTTATATTTCTTCTTTTTGTAACGCAGGGTATCTCGTGAGATCCTTAAAAGTTTGGAAGCCAGGGTTTGATTATAACCGGCTTTAACAAGGGCTTTCTGGATTGCCTCTTTTTCAAGTTCTTCAAACGATATCCCTTCATCAGGGATATCAAATAAATAGGAGGTTCCTTTTAATTGATTTGGTGATTTACTAATCTTTTTATCATAAATCCCGGCAATTTCGGCGGGCAAACTACTTACCTGCAATGTATCGCTGGTTTCAAGGATAACAGCCCTTTCCATCACATTACGCAATTCCCTGACATTTCCTGGCCAGTTATACTGCATTAATATTTTTTCCACATAAGGGTCGATGGCAGTTACATTTTTCAGGAATGACTTATTAAAGAAAGAAAGGTAATAGTTTAACAATGGGGGAATATCTTCCCTCCTTTCACGGAGCGGAGGTATCTCGATCTGGAATACCTGCAACCGGTAATAAAGGTCTTCCCGGAAAGTTTTTCGTTCAATAGATTCTTTTAGGTTTTTATTGGTAGCAGCAATAATCCTAACGTTAACAGGAATATCTTTGGTGCCCCCCAACCGCCGGATCACCCGGTTTTCAAGTACACCCAGAAGTTTTACCTGGGTTGTATGGTTAATCTCCCCTATTTCATCGAGGAAAACCGTACCTCCTTCGGCAATTTCAAAAAAACCTTTTTTTAAAGCCTTTGCATCGGTAAAAGCCCCTTTCTCATGCCCAAACAGTTCGCTTTCCAGTAGGGTATCGGGTAAAGAAGAACAGTTAACAGTAACAAAAGGCCTTGATTTGCGATTACTCTCATTGTGTATAGCCCGGGAAAAAATATCTTTCCCGGTACCGCTTTCCCCTAATAATAATATTGTTGTTGCATCTGTTTTAGCAATTTTTTTTGAAATTTGGATAATCTGTTTGGTAACTACGGAGTCATGGATAATATTATCGAAAGTAAACTCTTCTTTTTGTTGCCTGCGGAGTAAAAGAAGTTCATTTTTGAAATTTATTTTTTCCGAGATATTATTAATCATTACATAAATTTCATCGAACGAGAATGGTTTCCGGATGTATTCCGAAGCACCCTTTTTCATAGCCTCAACTGCCACATCGACCGATTCGTAAGCAGTCATGAAAATAATGTTAGTATCCTCGTTTATCGATTTTAACTTAGGGATTAATTCCAGGCCCTGGATTCCCGGGAGATGGTTATCAAGGAACACTATATCGGGGTATTGTTCTTCAAATATATCTAACCCTTCTTCACCCGACCCCGCAGTATAAGTTAAATAGCCTTTTGCCCCCAACTTCTTCTCAAAAGACCAACAAATAAGTTTTTCATCATCAATTACTAATACCTTCAAGGGTTTCATTTGCATAGTTTTTAGTCTGTTAGCTATTATCAATCATAAATCAAGGAGTACAATAATTTTAGTTATTTATACATCGTCAAGGGGTAATAATATGATGAAAGTACAACCTCCTCCCGGATTGTTTTCAACCCATATTTCCCCTTTATGCTTGTCAATTATATCTTTGACTATTGCCAATCCCAAACCCGTACCCTCGTTGCGCGTAGTAAAAAAGGGATGGAAAATTTTTGATTTTATTTCTTCTGGGATCCCTCTTCCTGAATCGCAAACAGAAATTGTCACCACCTTCTCGGGGGGGATATATTCTGTTTTAAAGGTAACTGTACCCTCGTTCTGAATTGATTGTATTGCATTTATCCCTAAATTCAGGAATACATCTTCCATCTGCCCATGGTCAAACCTAAATACCGGGATATCTTCCTGTAGTTCTTGTTTAAAAACAATCTTCTTATTATGCGACTGGTTCTCAAGGAAGAACACAAGCGATTTGATTAATTCATTGATGTTGCTTTCCTGAAAATTAACATCTTTTTGCCTGGAATATTTTAATAACTCTGTTATCGCCTGATTTACCCGGTTGGCCTGCCTTTGTACCTCTGCCAGAATGGATTTATTCTTCTCATCAGTAATTTCGGAATGGATAATTTCAATGGCACTTGCAATTCCGGTTATAGGATTTCTAATTTCATGGGCCAGCCGTGAAGCCATTTCACCTATTGTTGCCAACTTGTAATTGTTCCTTAACTCATTCTTATGGAAAATTTGCAACTCATTTTGTGTATTTTGAAAATTATCCAGCATTTTATTAAAACTTATACCGAGTTCCCCGAATTCTTTTGTTTCAGGGATTGATAAGCGTTTATAAAAATTACCCTGATTTACCGAGTTAATAGTAGAATGGAACTCCTTTAACGCCTTTTTCACAAATTTATAGTGTATAAGTAAAATTATACCCCCAAGAATAAGTAACATCAGAGTTGTAAAGATCAAACTGAATTTTCTTGCAAAATTGATACTTCTTTTTGTTTTCCCCAACGAAAGGTCAACCACAATAGTGCCAAGGTACTTAACCGTTGACGAGTGGCATTTATTACAATCTTTTGAGTTTTGCAATGGAATAAATGCCCTGGTAAAGTGATCATCCCCTGAATTAATGGTTTTTAAAACTATAGGGCTATTTGAAGATGTTTGATCACTCTGAGGCAGTGAGTCAAGCATATCCGGGTTTATTCCGGTTGGATAAACCAGCTTATTATGAGAGTTTAATAAATAAGCATCTTTTATGTTTTGGTTTTTCCTAATGCTATCAAGTAAAGGGAAGATTATTTTCCCTTCGTTATGGCCCTGTGCATTATAGAACTGATCTTTAAATAAACCCAGGACAGCAATTACATTTTTTTCATGTTCTTCGTGAATTATCTTGTTAAGCGAATTATTAAAAAGATAAAAAGCAAACAATGACACTGAAGAAAAGACTATTATCAGTGAGACAATAATCCTGGACCTGAAAGTATGTAGCTTTGTTTTCATTACTAACAGTTTTAATAGCCATAACGCCGGTGCCTCTTGCCATGGCATGTCAGATAACAACGGCCTCTCCCATTTCCTAAGTCTTCATATATGAGTTGCCCCATCAAAGGTTTCACAATGTCTAAATCAAAGTTGATTAAGTGGGAATTATTTGTTGAATTCCCCTGTGAATAACTGATCCCATGAGGATCGTGGCAGGCATTACACGGAGCCTTTGCATTAACAATATGCCTGCTGTGTTTTTTAAATGATACGTTGCTCAGGATAGAGGTACGGCTGTGGCAACTATAACACAGTTCATAAGTGGATGACGATTCCTGGGTGTAATCTGCTTTCTCATACCTGTATTTTAATATCCTGGGGTATATCGACCCATGTGGCCCCGCCGGAGAATTAGAATCATTGCTTGCATGGCAATCAGTGCAATAAATAATACTGGATTCGCTATATGGGGGGATTAAGCTGGGGGAGTTTGGGTTCTTCCCCGCCCCTACAACCGGATGGTATGACGGGTTGTCAAGGTCAAACTCCAACCTGGTATTATTTTGTTCAATCTGCCTTGTAGTTGAGCTTACCGAAAGGGCGTTGTCTGCATGGCACTTGTAACAAAGCTCGTATTCATTCGAAATAGGTTTAACCCAGGAGCCATTTTGATTTACGCCTCCCACTCCGGCAAGTTTACCACTTGCATACGGGGCACTGGCCAATGCACTATTTGCAGCATGTGGATTATGGCAGTCTTCGCATTCAACATGGCTTGCAAACGATGTGGTCTCATTCGGATTATGGATTAAGTTGTATCCTGCAACATCGTGCTTATACGGCTTGGCTAATTCCGTTGCTATATCTTTTGATGATTGGGCTACATTGCCGTTGTGGCAATCCAAACAATTATTTTCTTCCAGGCTCGATTTTAAAAGACGCACTTTCCCTCCTGCGCTATGAGGCTGGTGGCAATTCTCACATGCATTTTGAGAAACGGTGGGGAAGGGTGTTTCAATATGTGCCCAGGGATTTGTACCTGAACCATTCCAGGTTGCAGAAGAAGTACTGTGGCTCGAATTATTCCAGTATTGCATATCGTGGCATTTCTTGCATAAATCAGAATATTCATTTGAAGCCACCAAAAATTTGCCATACATATTGTTGTGGGCATTATGGCAGGAAGAGCATTGCACCTTACTGTTGACATCCAGGGTTGCAGGGTAAACAGGAGGGTATCTTAACTGTCCATCGGATGTGGCAAGGGCTGCATCAAAAACAAATGAAATAGGATGGTCGTCAGATAAGTCGATCCCGAGGTGCCCCCGGCTTCCTGCAGGCATTTTTGTCCCTGCTCCGTCAAAAATATCTGACGAAGAACTCAATACATTCCCAAGGGCAACGGTTCCATCATGGCACGACAGGCATAATAATGAAGAACCATCAGGCTGGCCGGTATTGGCATTGAATGTGTTACTAATTGAGTTGTCGTAAATTGTATAGATCGCACTGCTATTGTTCCTGTTCCATAAAGGGATTTGCGGGTTACTATTATGTGGGGTATGGCAAAAAACACAAACCTCTGTTTCAATTGTAGATTTTACCGACCCCGGCCCGCTTACCGATAAATTGTGTTTTGTGTTAACAATAGGCTGTGAGTTAACAAAGGCAGGGATACCCAGGAGAATATATAAAAGCAAACTAATATTTATCTTCATTCCAGATTTTTTTAATTTTAAAACTGGATTATTTCAAAAATAATCAAAACTAATAATCAAACCAACTTATTTTATTCTGTGACTACTAGTTGAAAAACCTGAATCCTTGAGTTATAACTATCTGCAACATAAATAAAATCATTGTTGTCAATATATAAACCAACAGGCATCCAAAACTCTTCATTGTCTCTTCCATGTGAACCAAAAACAGATAATAACCTGCCGGCTTTGTCAAATACCTGGATATTATGAAATAAGGCATCCGCAATATATATATTCCCGTACGAATCTGTTGCAATGCCTTTAGGGCGTGCAAAATCACCCAGGGCATCACCTGCTTCACCAAAAACAGATAATAACTTTCCTGTTTTATCAAATACCTGGATACGAAAATTCAGAGTGTCACATACATAAATTATGCCCAATTTATCAATCCATATAAAAGTAGGGAAGTTAAATTCACCCGGACCCTTGCCTCTGTGCCCAATGTATTTAATTAGTCCCCCTTTTTCATTAAATACTGCAATCCGGTGAGCACCGGTTTCCACTACCCATATCTCTTTATTTACAGCTGAATAAGCTATTCCTGTTGGCTTGTCCAGCATTAATGTGTCATTTAAAACTTGTAATATATTATTGCCGGGAGTAAACCTGAATACTTTATTTAATTTAGAATCGGTAAAAAGAATATCATGGCCAGGCAAGAAACAACTCCCAACTATTGACGGGAATCTGATATGTTTGTTGTTCTTAAACTGGGTTATTTCACCCACCCCATTAAAAGCCTTAATAATTTTACCATTACCCTGGTCGCATATCCATAATGAGTCAGGAGAAATTGCCAGGATTGTTATTGGCCTGACCAGGGCAGACTGCTTTTTCCCAAAAATCAGATTTGACAGCCAATTCTTTTTCACGGTTTGTTTTGGGAAAAAGTTCGAGGCCCAATTATTGTTTTCTTTGTCCTTTTTTGACTCACGTGGGAACTGGCTGACCCAATTAATAGAATAAACCTTTTCAGGCTGGTTATTTGATTCTGTTGAAGCCTCCTGCCCGGTTGTATAGTTTATTTGTAAAGTGATAATTCCTGTTAAAAGTATAAGTTTTAAAAGAAGTTTTGGATTCAGCATTTCTAATTCTTTTAGTTAAAATCAAATCATCATGGCAAGCCAAAATTAATAAATTTAATAAACGTTGTGTTTGGCAGTAATTAATAAATCATATTTTTCGGAATTTCTTCTGTCCAGAAAGTTATTGAGGTTGTTTAAAGTCAACTGTAAACAACTTCATTTATTATGGCAAGTTAAACATAGCTTACTTCCCCTGTTTGACATACGGAGGTAATTGCTTTCGGAGTCGGCTAAATCAAAATGCACATTATGGCAGGAGAGGCATTCCATATTGCCATTTTCAAGTAAATCTTCTTCAATTGTGCCACCCAGCCCTGAAGAAGTAATACTAGGGTCGAACAACCCCCGGTCGGACATTGCCAGGGCGGTACTATATTCAAATGAAATGGGATGGTCATTACTTAAATCTGCCGAAGAGTTACTTAAATTGCCAGGTATTATCCCATTGCTGCCATGGCTAACAGCCGCCATGCTCCCATCATGGCATGTAAGGCAAAGTTTCGAGGTGCCACTGGGCTGGCCGGGTAGGGCATCCATAGTTGAACTTGTATAAGTTTCGAAAAAGATTTGTTTTTCATTTTGATTCCATAAGGGGGAATTATCTTTTTTCAAATTATTGCCATCGTTAACATGGCACAACAGGCAGGAGTTATCGCCATCTAACGACCTGCTGCCCAGGTAATGAGGGTTAGATTGCCTATTTGTGCCGGAAACAGTTAAAAAAAGCAGGACAAATACATTAGTACATAAAATAAGAAAAAATTTCATCTCCTTTTTTGTTTCATCTAATCAAGACAGATTTTGATTACTACAATTTTATTGTAAAATGGCTTGAGGTGAAATAGGGGAAAGGAGGAATATTGTGCATTAAAATCCTTAGTCAGGAATGCAGAAAATCTTAGAAGCTGCCTGAAAAACTGTTTAAGTTTTATCCCTGCCTACCGCTTTTAGGGATTGTGAAGAAATTAATGATGTGGTTGTATGTCCTGTATGTCTTGCTGAAAAAAATATTAATCAAACCGTAGGTGTAAAATATAACGATATTGAAGTCCCATTCTGTCGTTGTCCACATTGTGCTTCTGAATTTCAAGATAGACTTGTTGGAAAAATTGAGTATGGTGGGCTATTTAATAATTTATGTTGCTAAACAAATTTTAGAAATCTAAAATATATGCCAAAAGAAACATTTCTGATTTTGCAGAGTTTTCTTGCAGAGACTATTTAATATAAAGGAGAGAGTTCCTCAAAATCTCGAAAACATTTCATTGAAAATTGAAGGAATGACTTGTAGTAGTTGTTCATCTCATATTGAGAAAGATATAAACAGTATTAATGGCATTGTAAGCAGTTCAGTAAGTCACGAAACTGGAATCGGGGAATTTACTTTTGAAGATGGGAAACTTAGTAAAGAGGTAATTGTAAATTAGAATTAACTAATGTACCAAGAGCGTTGGCAGCACAAGACACCAGGGGATTTATTAAGTTAATTCGCAATACGGAAACCGATAAACTTATTGGAGCAAGAATTATCGCACCAGAAGGAGGAGAATTAATACAACAACTGAGTATGGCAATTAAGTTTGGAATAACTGTAAAAGAATTAGCCGAATTGATTATAAGAAAGCAATGTTATTATTTTAAATTTCACTGCATTCATAACTGTTCCATGCCCCTTTCCTTCATCTCTTTTCCTTCTATAATACATCCGTATTTCTTGATCATAAATTACAACATCCAGTGTCAACTTTGAAATGTCAATTCCGATAAACCATTTTTTTTCATAATTTTGTTTTTAGTCTTGATAAACCGAAATTGTTGAATCTGCTAAATCCTTTAATAAGACTTTGTCCTTATAATTCTAACTGGCTCACTTCAACTAAAAAGAGTAAGGGACTGATTCGAGGTATAAATCTCTAATTTAAGCACTCGGCTAGTTCACCCAAACTCTTTTTCGGTTTGTCTTGTTTAAACAAAACTAACTATCTTTTCATTTTGTGAATCTAAAGGAACACTCGGGATGCAAGGGGAATTAGCTGAAGTCCAATGGAATCAAGATGTTGCTCGCAGGTTTTCAATTTGACTTTAAACAACTTCGTATAAAAATAATAGCCTAGATAGTAGTAAATTCAAGGGTTGTAACCCATTAATTTTTAAACCTAAAAACAGATACTATGATGAAATTATCTTTTACATTATTACTTATGCTTAGCATGGCCTCGTCCGGGTTTGCACAATGGGTTCAGCAAACAAACCCCGGAAGTTCCCTGAACGACGTATTCATGGTTGACGAAAATATTGCTTATGCGGTTGGGGGGGTATCCGAAGGTACCATGATCAAAACCACAAATGGGGGGGCGACCTGGCAGGTAATCCCTTCTTTTACCAATGCAATTCTCCACTGTGTTCATTTTTCGGATGCAGATACCGGTTATGTAGCAGGGCAGTTTGGTACAATGTTTAAAACAACCGATGGCGGTGTTAACTGGTCACAGGTGCAAACAGGAACAACTAAATTAATAGTTGATATCGAATTCCTGGATGCCAATACAGGTTTTGCCTGTGGGTCATCCAGCATGGTAATAAAAACGACCAATGGGGGGCTTAACTGGGAAAATATTGATGTGCCGGTTTCATCTTCATTATCTTCTCTTGACTTTACAGATGTTGACACCGGATTTATTATCGGTGGCCCGTTTTCTTATAAAACAACCGATGGTGGGCTTTCCTGGCAGGAAATGACATTTCAATATACATCCCCCTCTGATATTTTTATGATTGATGGACAAACGGGATTCGTTTCCCGCTATAATTCCACGGAGGGAGGTGGTGTATTTAAAACTATTGATGGAGGAAACACCTGGACATTATATACAGGAAGTATATCCGAGCCTTTGTCCGGAATATTTTTTACATCTGCGAGCACCGGGTATGCCTGCGGTGGTTATTATTCACCTCCCAATGGCCCATCCTCCTATATTATTAAAACTACAAACGGTGGAGAGTCATGGTTTGAGCAGGATACTCAATTTGGGTTTAACTTGTTATCAATTTATTTTGGTTCAGAATTAAACGGAATAGCCGTAGGGGGTAATTTAATCGCCAGAACTGTTAATGGGGGCGGTGTAACCGGAATTAATACAAATAATTCTCCTGTATCACCCGGTTTTCACCTTTCACAAAACAACCCCAACCCGTTTCATTCCACAACAACAATAAAATTTACTTTACGGAATAAAAGCATGATTAAGCTTGAAGTTTTCAACACCCATGGAAAGAAAATAGCAACATTGGCCAACAGTGTATTAGAAGCGGGGGAACATAAGCTTGACTTCGATGCACGGCATCTTCCAAATGGTATATATTATTATTATTTAAGTGATGATTCGTTTGTAGAAATCCGTAAAATGGTGTTGTTGAGGTAAAAGTCAAAATGAATTTGTTTAAAGTTAAAGTGAAATATTACTTAGAGACTGGTTACAACAATTAAGCGTTCGGGTGGCCGGCACGGCCAAGCCTGATCACGGGTACTCGGAATGACTGCCTGTTCCGATTCATCGGAAAAACCGGTGATTGAAACACTTTACTATGGGTAATGGGAACCTCTAAAAACTTCTACTTACGACTT
>JAADGO010000225.1 GCA_013152355.1 Chlorobiota bacterium | reverse complement strand
CCCTGAAGCCTCCGCCATGTACCCATAATATGGCCGGCCGGTTAGTCTCCTTGTCGCCTGCCGGAGTATAAACATCAAGGTATAATTTTTCCAGGGAGTCTTTATTTGTTGTCACTCCTGCAAAACAGATATCTTTTTCAATTGTAACACTATCGAAAACAGGCTTTTTATACCGGAGTGAATCTTTGATGATTAAACCACTTTCCCCCTGGGTTGCCCTATTCTTTTCACTACAATTGCACGACAGCATGAGAACCACAATTGATGAAATAAATAACACCTTGATTTTAAATACATTCTTTTTCATAGTTAGTCAGATTAGAATCGATTAGTTATAGGTTGTAATTATGTGAGTCTCTAAAGAAACTGGGTTTTTGAGCCTTAGGAAACCTCTGAAAACTACCAATTTATTATAGATGAAATCTCCGCAGCCCTGCCCTATACGATATAAAAATAATAAATTTGTATGTCAATTTACTATACTACATAATTATGTGGCTGACAGGCATCTTCGTTTTTATCTTCCAGGGTATTTAAATACTTAATCGAGCCAGCTCCGGCAGATCTGTTTTTTCTTCAAAATGGCCATTATTCCTGATTTTTTTCATCGTAATAAAGGTAGTTATCTCTATATTTGCATTCAATTTAATTGAATGGGAAGTGCATTCTCAAAAAGTTATTACACAGGTTTTCTTAATTATTTATCAGTATGAAAAAAACAGCTCTTAACAGCACACATAAAAGAATCGGGGGGAAACTGGTTGAATTTGCCGGGTACGAAATGCCCATTAAATATAGCAGTATTAATGAGGAACATTTAGCCGTAAGAAACAGTGTCGGAGTTTTTGATGTATCACACATGGGAGAATTCTGGATTGAAGGGCCACAGGCTTTGGACTTAATTAAAAAAATTACATCGAACGACCCTTCTGTACTTGCCCCGGGGCAGGCACAGTATACCTGTTTCCCAAATGGCAAAGGTGGGATAGTGGATGATTTACTGGTGTATTGTTTCGAGCCAACAAAATATATGATGGTTGTCAATGCATCCAATATCGAAAAAGACTGGGACTGGGTAGTTTCCAAGAATAGTATTGGTGCCCGGTTGACAAATGCATCCGATACGATTAGCCAATTGGCGGTACAAGGGCCTAATGCATTAAAGACCCTGCAAAAATTAACCGACATCAACCTGTCGGAGATACAATTTTACACATTTGTCACAGGGCAGATGGCGGGTGTTGACAATATAATTATCTCGGCAACAGGATACACCGGTGCGGGAGGGTTCGAACTATATTTTTCAAATTCGGTGGCAGAAAAGATGTGGAATGCTATTTTTGAGGCCGGAGAAGAATTTGATATTAAGCCGGTTGGGCTGGGGGCACGTGACACTCTTCGCCTCGAAATGGGCTATTGCCTGTATGGCAATGATATTGACGACACGACTTCGCCCATTGAAGCCGGACTGGGGTGGATTACAAAATTTAACAATGGTCGTGAATTTATTGACCGTGAATTCCTGAAAATGCAAAAAACCGAAGGTGTAACCAGGAAGCTGCGGGGATTTGTGATGCTTGAAAAAGCAATTCCCAGGCATGGTTACGAGATAGTGAATGAAAACGGGAATACGATTGGCACAGTTACCTCAGGCACCATGTCGCCGGTATTGAACAAAGGAATAGGGCTGGGTTACATTGCTAAAGAATATTCAGCCTTTGGAACGAAAATCAATGTTAAGATCCGAAATAAATTAATGCCTGCCGAGGTTGTAAAATTACCCTTTATTTAATTGTATTAACATTGTTTCCTTCTATCTTTGAGCAATAATTTGAAAAGTATCATTTTTTTTAACCTTATTTTTAATTGTTGTATAATAATTTATAAGATGGTTTGATTTATTGTATTAATCAAACCATTGTTATTGAGGTTAATAAGAATAAATAATTGCAACTATATCAAAAAATATTTAAACACAAAATTGTTGTACGAATGAAAAAACACAACTTTTACGCCGGGCCGTCTATTTTACCCGGGGTTACGAAAGAAAAAGTGGCTGAAGCAGCCATTAATTTTGCCGGCACAGGCTTATCTGTGATGGAAGTATCGCACAGAAGTAAAGAATTTGTTGCAGTAATGAATGAAGCGGTATCACTTGTTAAGGAACTGCTTAACATACCTGAAGGTTATTCGGTATTATTTTTACAAGGCGGAGCCAGTACCCAGTTCCTGATGGCCCCATATAACCTGTTGAATAAAAAGGCTGCTTACCTGAATACAGGCTCCTGGGCATCGAAAGCCATTAAAGAGGCTAAACTGTTTGGGGAGGTTGTTGAAGTTGCTTCATCGAAGGATAAAAATTTCAGCTATATCCCTAAAAACTATGATGTCCCTGCCGATGCAGAATATTTCCACTATACCTCAAATAATACCATTTTTGGTACTGAGATTTTAAAAGACCCTGAAGTTGCAGTACCTCTGGTTGCTGATATGTCGTCCGATATTTTCAGCCGCCCGATTGATATTTCAAAATATGCGGTAATTTATGCCGGGGCACAGAAAAACCTTGGCCCAGCAGGGGCAACCCTGGTTATAGTGCGCGATGATGCTTTAGGGAAAGTAAGCCGCCCAATACCAACAATGCTGGATTATAAAACGCATATCGACAAAGAATCTATGTTTAATACGCCTTCTACATTGCCTGTTTTTGCCTGCCTGCAAACACTTAAATGGCTGAAGGGAAAAGGTGGTGTTGAAGCAATACAAAAACAAAATATTGAAAAAGCAAAATTACTTTACGATGAACTCGACCGTAACAAGCTGTTCATGCCAAATATTAAAAACGAGGAAGACCGCTCATTAATGAATATTACATTCGTAATGACCCCCGAATATGCCGAACTTGAAAAAGAGTTCCTTGATTTTGCCACAAACAAAGGGATGGTCGGTATCAAAGGGCATAGGTCTGTTGGCGGCTTCAGGGCATCAACCTATAATGCGTTACCTATTGAAAGTGTATTGGCATTGATTGATGCGATGAAAGAATTTGAACGTTCTAAATAATTATTTCAACCTATTATGAAGAATATTTTAATAGCGACCCAGAAACCTTTTGCTCCTGATGCAATAAAAAAAATTCAAGAGGTCGTAAAAAATGCAGGGTATGGATTACAACTACTGGAAAAGTATTCAGATAAATCTGAACTTTTAGATGCTGTTTCAGCCGTTGACGCTATGATTGTCCGTAGCGATAAAATTGATAAAGAAGTCCTGGATGCAGCAAAGAACTTAAAAATAGTTGTCAGGGCCGGTGCAGGGTATGATAATATTGACTGCGATGCAGCAACACAAAACAGGGTTGTTGTTATGAATACCCCGGGGCAGAACTCTAATGCTGTAGCCGAACTGGCATTAGGCATGATGATTTTTATGGCCAGAGGTTGCTTTAATGGGAAAGCAGGCACCGAGTTGAAAGGGAAAAAACTGGGAATTCATGCTTACGGGAATATTGGCCGTATTGTGGCAACTCTTGCTAAGAGTTTCGGCATGGAAGTTTTTGCTTTCGACCCGTTTATTCCTGCCGGGCAAATTGAGAAAGACGGCGTAAAAGTATGTACCTCTGAGGCTGAACTGTATTCAACCTGCCAGTATATATCGTTGCATATTCCTGCAACTGAAAAAACAAAAAAGTCTATCAACTACGATTTATTGAGCAAAATGCCTGAAAACGGGGTGCTGGTAAATACGGCCCGTAAAGAAGTTATTTGTGAAGAAAGTTTGCTTAAGATACTGGAAGAAAAGCCGGGGTTCAAATATGTTTCAGACATAGCCCCATCGTGTAAAGAAGAGATTGAGCGCAGATTTGCCGGGCAATATTTCTTTACCCCCAATAAAATGGGGGCACAAACTGCCGAAGCCAACATTAATGCAGGTATTGCAGCAGCAGAGCAAATAGCCGCTTTTTTTGAAAAAGGGGATGAGACTTTTAAAGTTAATTAGTCTCTGCAAGAAAACTGTCGAATTTTACGAAATGAATTATTTGGGATGAGATTTTTACTTTTTGGAGATGAAGTGATGCCTGA
>JAADGO010000163.1:7039-10025 GCA_013152355.1 Chlorobiota bacterium | reverse complement strand
GTTGCATTTCCAAATTAATGTTTGATAACATGAAGAGATTTTGTAAAAAACTTTCAAAAACCGGGTTACCTTTTTGTGTTTTTTTGGATTATATAAAGACCTTTATGTTAATTGGAATTTCTAACCTTCAAGGATTACCAATTTAGAGAAAGACAGGCTTGTGGCACTTGCTTGTGAACCGCCACAAGACCATGGGCTGCCTTTTACGGTATGGACACACAAAGAATTAGCAGCACAAGCAAAAAAGATGGGCATAGATATCTCATCTTCTTATTATGGGATACTTTTAAAAAAACGAATTACGGCCGCATAAATCGGGATATTGGCTCTTCCCTAAAATCGAGGATGAAGAAGGATTTGTTGCACGGATAGAAAAACTTAACGGGCTATATGAAATGGCAAATTGCCCTGGCAATGAGATTGTAATATCAAGCTCTGATGAAAAAAACAGGGGTACAGGCAATATCCCATTCACAAATATCAAACATTTAGGGCTTAATTTATTTGCTATACAAAATGAAGATGGTGAGATTGACGAATCGGGTACCACACTGGAAAGCTATGAGCAACTCAAAGTATTTTCGAAAAAAAATCCGCTACCGGATTATGCGGTTCGCAGGAATGATATGGTAAAATGGAAATAAAGGAAGAATATTTTCAAAATCAAAAAAAATGAGGTGTTTACGCAGGTGCAGATTTATAAAAACGAAGATATTTTTTATAGTTATGTATAGTTCATAGGGGAAACTCTATTGGGCTATACTGTTTTTTTGTGGCAATTGCGGGTCATGTCTTTTTCGTTGCCACGATGTGGTCGTAGCGGTGGGTCGGGTTAGGGCCGCCCCGGGCTCAGGCAACGCCATGCCACAGGAGTGGCCGTAATACGCCCCTTGCTGGCCGAGGCAAGCACCTCGCGGACTACTTCCTCCAGCATTTCCGGCGGCATCTGTACGCGGGCGTTAATAATCAACCTGGCTTCGGAGCTGACCGCCACCAGGCCGCGAATACTGAGTGTGCCGCTTTTGCCTGTCAGGTTGCCAACCAGGAAGCTTTTGCCGGCTTCCACCATTAGTTTGACATGGCCAACAGATGCCCCCATGCTATCGAAGCGTTGGGCCAGTCCACTCAGGAGGTTTTTTGCAAAAATGTTCCAGTTTGTTGCCTCCCCACTTAGTGCAATGGTGGCATTCAGCCATCCGAGTACAGCCTCGCCTTCCGCATAAACATCGTAATCCACTTCCGCGAGGCGTTGCCCGGCATCGGAGCGTGACATAACCTCCTCCAGCCACGCATCCAGCCCCTCCCCGGTTTTTACGCTTACCATGGATATGCCTGCATCAGGGTACGCCTGGGTTACGCGTGCTTTCAATGCCTCCAGGCCGGCCGAAGTGGGCAGGTCTGTTTTGCTTATCACGATGATATCGGCTTCTTCAATCTGTTTGCGGAAAATATACGCAGCACTGGGGTGCAACCCGGCTGTTCCTCCGTCCAGGATATTTGTAAGCCGTACGGGGTCGGCCAACACCGACAGGGGTGACACTATAAGCTCTTGCCCCAGTAGGTCTTTGAGCGGCTGGACAATGGTTGCCGAAAGGTCGGTACAACTGCCTACAGGCTCGGCAATAAGCACATCGGCCTCTGCTTCAGTACTGACATTGGACATAGCATCAATCAAGCCCTGGAAATTACAGCAGAAACAACTACCGCTCACCTCTGCAACATTAACATCTCCGCGAGAAAGTAGTGCGGTGTCGACCAGTTCAGGTGCCTGGTCGTTTGTAATCAGCCCAACGCGTTGCCCACGGCGGGCAAGCCTCTGGGCAGCCTCCCAAAGTAATGTTGTCTTCCCGGCTCCGAGGAACCCTCCCACTAAAATGAGTCGTGTTTTCATCATTCCTGTAAATTAATTTGTCTGTAATAAATGGCTTGGGGAAAATTCCAGTATTAATGAACGGGCAAGGATTTTTGCGGGGTCAATCAAAAAAATATTGTTGATTCTTTCTTCTTTGAATGCCAATGGGATTTCTGTGCATCCAAGTATAATTGCCTGTGCTCCTCTGTTTACTAAATATTCAATTCCAATGTTAATTCTTTTCTTTGCTTCAGTTGATATAAAAGTTGCATTAGATTTTATTCCGTATTCCTTACTATAAATGGCCGGATGAATATTTTTTACCTGTATTTCTTCTGTTACCTGGATGGCATTTAATCCATGTTTTGATAAATAATGCGGATAAATACCGGCTTTAAAGGTTCCATTTGTTGACAATATGCCAATATTTACAAAGGATGGATGAAACTCTTTAATGTATAAAGCCACCTCATTTATCATGTTTAATAATTTTACTTCTTTTGGTATTCTTTTTACTATTTCTTTGAATATTGGTTCTGCATGTGCCGTATTGCAAGGCATGCCGATAACAGAAGCCCCGCCTTTATGCAAACTGCAAATAACTTCTGAAATGAATAAAGCAGGGTTCTCATTAGTTTTCCCGAGCAGGAACTCTGTCCTGTCTTTTATTCTGTGGGGAATTGATAGCATGGAAACGGGTAAATGATCCTGGTCAGATTTCGCCCTTGTTTGATCAAATATCTTTCTGATTACATCAATCCCTGCATAAGGCCCCATACCACCCACTATTCCAATCGTATTCATTGAGAAGATATTTAAATTTTAGTATTGCCAACATACATCTTCCTGCCAATGGCGGCAGTACAGCAAATATACACAAATAATTATCTGCTGATAAGGCTTAATGGATAAAATCCGGGCTCAATGTTAGAAGTAGTTGCCTGCCATTTGCTGATTAAATGAAAACAACTTCATTGTAAAAAACAAACCCTTCTTTCTACTTACGACTTTTTTATTTTCACGCAGATGCCGCAGATTGTTACTGTTAATAATTCTAATCCCTGCTACTCATTAATTTTAGTCTTTCTACTTACGACTTTCTACTTACAACTTGTAGCTTACAGCTTGTAGCTT
>JAADGO010000163.1:0-6935 GCA_013152355.1 Chlorobiota bacterium | reverse complement strand
CTCCCATTTACCTTTCCCTTTGTATTGGATTCCTCCGGTTACAGGGTCTTCAGCATGTGAAAGAGAAGAGTCAATGTCGAAAAAGGCAATATTGTTCCTTGATGCTACCAGGTGAGTCAGTGCTGTTAGTGCATACCTGCTTTCCGACATACAGCCTACCTGCGACTTAATTCCTGATGCTTCTCCGATAGCTATAATTTTGAGAGCATTATGTATACCGCCTGTTTTAGAGAGTTTTATATTGAAATAATCACATGCGCCCATGCTTGCCAGGCGGAATGCATCAATATGGTCGAATACCGACTCATCGGCCATAATAGGGATGGGGCTTTTCCCCCTTACCCTGGCCAGGTCGCGGTTGTTCCAATGGGCAATTGGCTCTTCGCAGTGTTCAATGTCGAATTTCTCCAATGCTTTAAGTGTTTTAATGGCTGTAACTGTATCCCACCCCTGGTTGGCATCAATACGTATGGGGGTATCATAGCCAATAGTATCCCTTATTGCCTGTATGCGTGCAATATCCTGGCTGGTAGTCCCGCCCAGTTTTACTTTAATCGCCGGGAATCCGTTATTTTTATATTTCAGTGCCTGAGCAGCCATTTTTTTTTTCAGGCGGGCCAAGGTATATGGTCATATCTGTATGGATCTCCCTGGTGTTCCCCCCTCCTAATAACTGGTAAAGAGGCATATCGGCACTTTTTGCCAGTAAATCATATAAGGCCATGTCGAATGCGCTCTTCAGTGTATTATTCCCTTCGATTGCGCGGCCTAAGTCATACATCCTGTCTTCTATAGCAAGAGGGTCCTTCCCCTTAATTATTGACGACAGGTATTTTGCTGTTTCAAATTCTGAGGCTTGTAATTCTCCAACGATCCGTTTTTCAGGGCTGCATTCACCTATGCCTGTTAGCCCTGAATCGGTGTGTATTTTAATAATAATGTTTTCTGTTTTATATGAGGTGCCCAGGGAAATTACAATAGGCTCTTTTAATGTGATATTTAGTTTGATTACCTCAATCTTTTCGATTACCAGATTTTTCATCGTTTAAACTTTTGAATTGTAGTTTATAAAATTGCCTGCAGGAAAATCCCCATTAAATAGCCAAGGTAGTTTCCTATAACGTAGCCCCATACACCAAGCATTAATGAAGGGAAAATGAGGTTATGCCAGTTTTTAGAGATAGCCACTGCTACACCACTCATGGGGCCTCCTGAAGTTATAATTGCTGCCAGTATCAGTTCCTCCAGCTCATATTTGAAGATTTTTCCTAAAATAAATGTGACCAGGAAGTTAATGGCGAGGATTATGGCGCAGAATAATATCATTATCGGTGCATCAAGTAGCACTTTTGAGATACTTGCAGGGAGTCCGATCATTACAAAAAATATAAAAATGAAGAATGTCCCCAACTCTTCATTCCCGGCTAAGTCTTTTGCTACTTTGGGGAAAAAGATAGGGAAGAGGATAGAAATTGTTGTAAGTACAAGGTATTGCTGTCCCAGGATCATTTTTATGGCAACGGGCATACCTTCACCATTAAAGAAGCCACTTATTTTTACAGACAACAGTGAAATGACAAAAGCAATTGCCAGTGATTTGCCTATGTCAACCAGTCCAATAGGTTTTGGCTTCCAGTAATCTTCATTCACTTCAGTATTATTTGTCCCTGCAATTTCAATTGATTTTTGAGTAACCGGGAAATAGTGCCTTGCAAGTGCGATTCCCGGCAAAGTGATTAAAAATAAAAAGTAAATGATCATTACCCCTGAATCGGCCACCAGTGTAGCATTTACCAGGTCTTTAGGAGGGTGGAACATGGCAACCACCGAAACGAAATTAATAGAACCCCCAATGTAACTGGCCGTCATGGCCGGGCCGATCAATTCAAGATTGCCAATAAAAGTATGAAGGGCAGCAACAGCTATGATACTTCCTATTATGGTGCCTAATGCGCTTAAGTGGAATGCCCCTGCAAACCGCCCGGTTTCCTTAAAAATTAAACGGACATCTGTTTTCATTAGTAAAAGAGGGATTACCAGGGGGACGATATAATCCCAAACAATATCGTATGAGGGCGATTCGGTTGGCAGTAAACCAATATTTGAAACCAGTATCCCTGCACAAATAGCTAAGGCTGCCCCCGTAATTTTCTTAACGAACTTGTATTTTTGTTCAAGGTATAAGCTTAAAGCAGCCATACCTACTAAAAAGGTCCAGATGGCCCAATGGTCATCAGGTGATATTAAACTATTCATCTATTTGTACATAAGCTTGTGGAAATTCTGCAAATACATTATTGCCGTACTCAATATCGGCGGTAACAATGTGTATCCCCTTCCCCGCTGTTTTTTTACTTTTTACTATAACCGGGAAGTCTTTTATTTCTCCAGGGTTTAAAACATATTGAATAATTTTCTTCCCAAAGATAATATCACCATAACCTTTTAACCAGCATTTGCCTGAAATAATTTTGCCTGAATAGTTTTTCAACCTAAGTGAGATTTCTATTTCATCGCCTGGTTGAATATGTACCCGTGCCGGGTAAAATGAAGCCCAGTAAGGGTCATAGCCTAATTCCTGGTACGGTGGAGGCAAAAGTGAGCGAATAGCATCGGTGGTTTTAATCGACCAGTCAAGGAATTCCTGTTTGTCGTTGGTAGCAACAGCAAAAACGTTTGAATGTGCCGGCAGGCAGATGTAGGGGTTGGCATCATAAAGTGATTGTGCTGTTTTTATCATGCCGGAGGAAAGCGATATGCCATTATAACAATGGATCGGGCAACGAATATTGCCTTTTTTACTGTATCCGATCCCATCAGCAATTAGATAAAAGCCTAATCCGTCAACATTTGCATAAAGCCCCATCTGCTGCTCGGTATGAACAGGGTGGTGGTATACCTTAAATGAATTGCCTCCCCATTCAAATTCTTCTCCTTCTTTTAAAATACGGTCAACTTTAATACGTTTGCCGGTCCAACAGGTTGTAGGGAAGTTTTCCGGGTGTTCAAGGTATTCTGCCAACCCTTCCCATGCCCAGACCTTTGCTCCTTCGGCTTCTGCTATTGCAGGAATCCCGTCAACATGGTCGTAGTGCCAGTGGCTGGGAATAATCACGTCAACACGGTTAATCCCGAATTTTGCTTTAGCCTCATGTAACCTTTCCCTGGAAAATTCTTTACCACAATCGAATAACAATGCCTCGCCAGAGTCTGAAATAATAATTTGTGTTGTACTGCCACCGTCCTGTACTACATGTTTCGAAACTTGCACCATTTCACTCCAGTTCCACCGTCCGGCTCTCTTTTCTGTGAGTAATTCCCTTACCCTTTTTAATCGGTTATCCAGTAATTTAATTTCATTTGACGGATCGTCAATTAGGCCATTATGGGAGGGTAGGAGAATATCTGGCTTTAAGTCGTTAATTATTTGAAGCGAAGCAATTGAAGCATCAATCCCCGGGTTTTGAAGGTAAACCCATTGCATGCTATACAGGTCTCGTATATGGCCTCCTTTCATAACCAGGTCGCCGGTGAAGCATATTTTTTTGCCCCCTGCTTCTACCAAATACGAAATACTGCCTTTAGTATGCCCAGGTGTACTGATTACAGTTATTTTATATTGTTTCCAGTTGAATACTTCTCCATCCTCCAATTCCCTGTCAATATTAAAACCTTGGAATGGGGCCATCCGTCTTCCCCATCCGGCAAATTCACCATTTAATAAAAAAGAATCCGGAATTTTGAAAGGTGCGTTTTTTTGTGGCCTGTTTAACAATGGGGCTTCTGATTTACTTATGGCAATTTTTGCCCCTGATCTTTTTAATTTAGGGCTGCCGATACACTGGTCGCGGTGATAGTGGGTGTGCAATACCCATTCTACCTTATCAACACCAATTTCTTTCAGGCAATCAGAAACTTTTCCTGAGCCGGCATCAATAAGCAGTGCAGATGAGCCTGATTTCAGGACAAATACATTGCAAATATCTTTAAACAGGTATATACCCGGGACAACTGTTTCAAAGCAGTTCTCTAAATATGCGTTACTCTTTTTTGAAACATCAACAGGTTTAAGGCTGATAAATAAAATAGGGCAAAACAATATAATTATTAAAATAATGCCCTTATGTTTCATCCGTTTAGATTTATTATTTACTATCGATAACTACCTTGTGTTCCGGGCCTGTAACACCTGCCAGGTTCATTGTCCTGAATACCAGGTCATATTTTTTATCTTTCAGGTTGATTTCAACTTTGTCGCTAACTTTCTCCCATGCCCCTGATGGCAACCTTTTCATTTGGTACTCTTTCAGGTTTGGGGTATCGGAAACCAGCTTGATGGTTGCTTTATCCCCGTCAATGGTTACTGTTGAAGCAATAGTATTAGGTGTCCATTCGATGGCGTCCCTGTCTGATACTAACTTCAAAAATTCAGGGTGGTCATAAGTCCAGTTGGGCTTCCCGCCTCTAATCCAGATGTGGTTTTTATAGTAGTCATCGTCATACATGATTATTATTTGCTCATAGTCGGGCCAAACGGTAAACATGTCGTTATGGCCGTGGAATTCGACCCATGTATAGGTTTGGGCGCTCCGTTCCTTATCTGTCCCGGTTTCGGGGTCTACATCGGTAGGGGTGCGCTCTGGGCCTCTGACCATGACGATGTCTGCTGCCTTATTCTTTAAATATTCATCGCGTATTTCCAGTGCCGAAAGGGGTATCCCCCCTTTTTCAAAATGGTGGTCGTATTTAGCATCGGATAAAAACCATTTATTGTAATCGTTCAGCCATATCTCATTGATTCCGTGGTGCCCGTCAGGCCCGCCCTTGACCCCCGGCCCCGCGCCAAGTGTACGGGTAACGTATCCATAGGCATTCATAATGGCATTTTGCACCTTCATAAAATGCCCGCAGTGGTAACCCTGCCCTTTTAAAGCCGCATCAAGTATCTTCTCAACACAGCCTCCTCCCGGGTATGGGTCGCCAAAATCTTCTATCTTCTATCTTTATTTTGGATTTGATCCAATGCCTGAGGAGCAAAATACGTTTAAGCTCGTTTGTCTCCCCATGGAAGATGGTATCCAACTGGTATTTCTCTATTAAATGCTTGAATTTTGGGGAGGTTAAATCTTCCGACCCGGTAAAGACCGTATTCGGTATGAATTTTGGGTTGTCAACATCAACGGTAAAATACTGCCTTTTCCCACAGCCTGCCATCATTATACTGATTAAGGCAATTAATAAGATTCCTTTCATTTCGTTATCATTAAAGTTTCCATAAAGGTATATAAAATATTTTTTTAAGGAAAACCGTATGTGCTAATATCAAACTAAAAAGAAAAGCCTGCCTGGCAGGGCAGGAAGGCTTTTTTCACCTTTTAAGAAGTTATCTTAATCCCCCTACTGGGGAAGGTTGTTTTATGTACAACCACCTGGTTTGCAGCACTGTAACCGCTACGTGGTATTGGAGGCTGCCTGTTTGTAATACTTTAGTAATCTTTGCTGTCAATTACAATCTTATGTTCCGGGCCTGTAACACCTGCCAGGTTCATTGTCCTGAATACCAGGTCATACTTTTTATCTTTCAGGTTGATTTCTACTTTGTCGTCAACTTTCGCCCATGCCCCTGACGGCAACCTCTTCATCTGGTACTCTTTCAGGTTTGGGGTGTCGGAAACCAGCTCAATAGTTGCTTTATCCCCGTCAATGGTTACTGTTGAAGCAATAGTATTGGGTGTCCATTCAATAGCATCCCTGTCTTCAACTTTTTTCATGAATTCAGGTTTAGCATAAGCCCAGTGGGGTTTACCACCCCATATCCAGGTATTATTTTTGAAGAAGTCGTCATCATACATGATTAATAATTCTTCGTGGTTAGGAAAAACAGTAAACAGATCGTTATGTCCGTGGAACTCGACCCATGTATAGGTCTGGGCACTCCGTTCCTTATTTGTCCCGGTTTCGGGGTCCACATCGGTAGGGGTGCGCTCAGGGCCTTTGACCTTGATAATGTCTGCTGCCTTATTCTTTAAATATTCATCGCGTATTTCCAATGCCGAAAGGGGTATCCCGTCTTTTTCAAAATGGTGGTCGTATTTGGCATCGGATAAAAACCATTTATTGTAATCATTAAGCCATATTTCATCAATTCCATGATGCCCGTCAGGCCCGCCTTTTACCCCGGGTCCCGCACCAAGAGTACGGGTAACATACCCATAAGCATTCATAATGGCATTTTGAACCTTCATAAAATGCCCGCAGTGGTAACCCTGCCCTTCCAGGGCAGCATCCAAGATACCTTCAACATAACCCCCTCCCGGGTACGGGTCGCCAAAATCATCAATTTTTATTTTGGACTTAATCCAATGCCTGAGGAGCAAAATGCGTTTAAGTTCATTTGTCTCCCCATGGAAGATGGTATCCAACTGGTATTTTTCTATTAAATGCTTGAATTTTGGGGAGGTTAAATCTTCCGACCCGGTAAAAACTGTATTCGGTATGAATTTCGGGTTGTCAACATCAACGGCAAAATACTGCCTTTTCCCACAGCCTGCCATCAGTATACTGATTAAGGCAACTATCAATATCCCTTTCATTTCGTTATTATTAAAGTTTTCATAAAGGTATATAAAATATTATTTTATAGCAAAACCTTATGAATTTTATTATTTTTGCTTAAGTCTAATCGATTATGTAATATTATCTAACAAGGATTTAGGTGTTTGATATGAATTAAATAAACTGCCTCTTATGAAAAAAATTACCAATAACTCGTTGAGCCTTTATATTATTCTATTGATTTCGGTCTTTTCATTAGATGTTTCCTCACAAGTGCCCGGTGATATAAAAATTGTCAGGCCTAAGGAAATAGATGATGTTTTAATAAATCCCGGGATCGGATTCACTACTTTCCAGATGTTTAACGGCGATAACCACAG
>JAADGO010000196.1 GCA_013152355.1 Chlorobiota bacterium | reverse complement strand
AAGAAAGGTTGTAGGCATAAAAAAATTTCAGTTGGCAGTCGCAGTAGGCAAAAAAGGATGCGATCTTATTTGAGAGATGGCATCCTTTTTTTAATGAAGTTGTTTAAACTTCAATTCCTGGAGAACTGATAACCTAATTTAAAACCAAATAAGACTGAGTCGAAGGTAGATTCAGACTCGGTGGACAAAGCTACTTCAAAGCTAGCGATCAACCCATTTTTAAAAAATGCTTCCATCCCTAATGGAAAGTAACCGGTTATCCTCCGGTTTCCAGAATCATTTTCAGCTCTTACAATATTTACTCCGAAATAAGGAGCTAATACCCGATCTTTTTTAGCTGATAGGGGAAGGTATTTTAACCCGCCGTAAACTGCTAATAGGTCAGATCCTAACTCAAAACTAAATTGTGGGTGTATATAATAATTTAAATAAACAGCTCCCAAACCATTATTGTGATTTAACATTGGCCCAAAGACATTAACCCCAACTCCAAAAGGACGCTTTAGGCGACGTTTATTAGCACCAACAAAAAGGGTCTTCCCATCCTCAAAAAAAACTTTTTTTATCAATACTTTGGGAATTATTAAAGAGTCTTCATCCATGGAAATAAGAACTAATCGTTCTTCTTCTACTGACTCAACTTTCCCATTTATCATGCCTCCTCCCATTAAACTAATCCAGTCTTGGGCATGAGTTATTTGAGATAAACATAAGACTATAACTATTGTAACTAAACTTTTCCTCATATCAATATTTTTTTAATTATCAGATTTGCCTGCAAGCCAGCCTTCAATACCATTCAGATCAACTATAGCTCCTTAGAACTTATAAGTTAAAGGAATGTTGATCCCATAAAACAAAAAGCTGGTATTATTACCTCCTGTAAAAATTGCATTCACATTTGGGTTTAACCCTATTTTACCAAAATTTACATAAAACCCCAATGCGCTTAATCCACCTAAACCATAGGAAGCTTTCCGCTCATAAGAATCTATAAAAGGTTCATAAATATTGTTGCCAGGCGACCACGAAGTTGAACCATAATCGTCCATCCCAAGCCCTATTAAGGCACCAAATATGATATCTAAATACCTCCTTTTTGTTGGCATAGTAAATTTTACAGACAGGCCTTCGAGAGTTGAATTGTCGATATTATAACCCGGATACTTAAAATCATAATAATTATCTTCATTTAGTTTATTGGATTGGATAAAGTAACCAACATCAACCTGAAGATTATTGAGAGTTGATTCATTAACGCCCTGCGCAATACCTATAACCACAAAACTTAAAGTGATAAATAAAAGTACTACTCTCTTTTTCATAATAATCCTTTTTGTTATAATAACTAATTGCATCTCTATTCAAATTGATACCCCAGGCCCAATGAAAAACCAGGCGCCATAACTGACATTTCATTATTCCCTATAAAGATCACTTTTCCAGTCGGAATTAGATAAACCCTACCAAGTTTCAGGTTCAGATTAGCCTCAATTGTTGAGCCCAATCCTCCACTAATTTGATGATATTCAACAAAATCAGTTTCCGATATATGTGATGAGCTTAAATCATAATCTATGATTGTCCTAGAAATACAATAATAACCCAATTTTAACTTTAATGAAAAACCTACAACTTTATATGCGGGAGAAAACTCAACTCCTGAGAATATACCTCCACCATTTAACCAATCTCCATTAACATCCCCGGCAGAAATCGGATATTGAATATCGCGTTCAAATCCAAAATAAGCCCCCCCAAGCAGATAATTAAAATTATTCTTATTTGAAGGGATTGATAATTCTACTGTAGCTCCGGGAAAAGATTTGGAATGGTTCGGAAAATATCTGTTTTTCCCATCACTTAAGTATTTCTCCCACTCCATCCAGCGATCAGAATACGCATCAACATAAACTTGAAGTTTAATTGGATGACTCTTAGGTTGAATTGAATTATCTATTTCTTGCGCCAATAAAACACTTGAGAATAATATAAAAAAGATACTTACGCCTAATTTCATTCTTTTTGAGTTTGTTAATTATAGAATATTAAGGATTTTTCGATATTGTAATACTAGCTCCATAATTTTGAAAATAATAGGTTATGTTCTCATTATCATAAAAATTTGCATAAACAATACCACAATCTTCATGATCGTTTTTTACATCTATCTCTAATTCTGCACCTAAAGACCAATCAACAGTCTTTTTAACACCATTGTTTTCAGTTGCTACTGTTTTTTGTCCATATTTTGCTGATACTGTCAATTTTGATGAACCAAACCAAACATCATACTCAACCATTGAAATGGACATAACATCATACCATAAATCATGAGACCAGTTAATTAATAATCTATTGTTAAAATCACATGATTTATTGTCTTCACTAAAATCAAAATCAACATCTGTAACAAGTTCATAAGTTTTAAAAGTACTTCTATTAACATTTAGCACATTTACTCTAAATTCTGGTTTGCCAGCTAGAAAACTTTCACAATATCCATCAGTAAATGAGATGTTCTCATTATCAAACTTTATCTGGAATGGAATCAACTCTCTCAAATATTTTTTTCGGAATGTTTGCAGAATATTATCAGGCTAACATTTTATTTCATTTTAAAGATAACAATATTAGAATTATTAAACCAACATACTATATAACATATTAAAATACTATATCTGCAAATAACTAACCTTCAATAAAAAAACATCCTGATTCCCATTTATGAAAATAATTACTGTTATATAACACGTAAATCATTGGGTTACCTTTTCAAAAAGATTAAAAAAAAGATCATCAATTTACTATTATCTTTGCCCCCATGAAACCAGATACAGTTAAAGGTTATTTATTTGCCATCCTGGCTACGGTTGCCTTTTCCAATGTTTACATTTTCAGCAAAGCTGCCCTGAATGAAGTCCACCTGGCACAATTCGGACTTTACTGGTTTGCCATTGGGTTTTCGTTGAATTTCTTATATGTAGCAAAAAACAGGAAACTGGGCAGCATATTCAGACTACCCAGGCACCATCTCCGCATTTTACTTTTACTGGGAGTACTTGAAATACTGACCACCACTGCCTTTTTTGTTTCCATCAATATCATCCCCGACCCTTCCGTCACATCGTTCCTGGGCAATATGTATATGGTTTTCCTTACTGTTTTCAGCATTATTTTCCTGAAAGAACGGTTTTCATACATCGAATCAATCGGTGTCATCCTGGCGTTGGCTGGTGCATTTATTATTAGCTACACCGGGGGCGATTCGTTGAAGGGCCTTTTTATACCGGGCACCGGAGTTGTAATGCTTAATGCACTGTTAGCCGCTATAACATCCATAATAGTGAAAAAGTACGTGGCGAAAATCAGCCCGGAAGTAATCAATATTAACCGTACATTCTGGCTTTTTATCTATGCCATTGTAATGTTTATTGTCTTCAAACAATCCTTAATCATCCCTGTTTCTGCACTGAAAAATATTGCCATAGGTGCAGTATTGGGGCCATTCCTGGCAATCCTTTTTATCTACCATTCATTCAAGCACATTGAGGCCTCGCGGTCATCGGTCGTCCAGAGTTTAAAAGGTATATTTGTGTTAGCCGGTGCTTTTATTTATTTCAGGATTTTGCCTTTGCCGCATGAGTTGACCGGAGGATTTATTACGATGGCCGGCGTTATTATTATGGCAGGGACAAAGGCAAAAGTAGGATTTCGGACTAATTCTAAAGGATACCTTTAAAGGGTATCCTAAAATAAATTTCAACCTTTTTACACCTGATTAATTCATAAGTTTTCGTTATGAGAAGTCAAAATGCAAAGAATAAAGGTGAGCGCAGGTTTCTAATTCGCAGGAATAGCATTGTTATTTTGAGAATTAATAATTGAGCATTGCCTTTATTCAAAGTAGTTTGGCTTTGGAATAGAAATATTTATGAATTATTCAGGTACAATCGGTCGCCACCGATTTCAACGAATCTCCATCAATTCCGGGTAATCTCCTTACATTTGCATCATGTTACCAGATGTTTTGTTTACCTGTTCAACCCGACCTGCGAGTATGCTATTGCCAATGGAACCGTTTCGTGGCAACCCAACCGGCTGTTACAACAAATGGAGGCCGACCTGGGGACACTGCCAATGTTTTTTGCCTGCAAAAATGATTATGTTTTGGTAAAGCAGTTGCCTTCCAAATCATTTATCCAATCGTTAAAGCAGGTAGGCATCACCCCGCCTGTTTTTCTTCAGTTAGACAAAGCACTGTCGGACAATGATTTTTTGCGGTCTCCCAAAAGGAGGTTGTTGCCGTGGGGGTGGAGTCCCGCAACGCATCATTTGTTAAACCCTTTGAAAAATTCGTGCTCGGCAGAATTCCTTTCATCGCCGGTATCTACCTGGAAACCAGCCCATAAAGAGCTGTACAGCAAAATAAAGGCTGCTGAGGTTTTAAGCCAGCTTTTATCAATCCTACCTGAAAAGTTTATGCTTCCGCGCCAATATACCCCTGAAAAATGTTTCGATTTAGCGAGAATCGAACTCCTTCTCACCAAATGGGGGAAAATAATGGTTAAAGCCCCCTGGAGTTCTGCGGGGCGTGGGTTGCAGCCTGTAACCAGCTCTCCGTTGCATCCATCCATTGCCAACAGGGTAAGGGGATTAATCCAGGAACAGGGGGCTGTGGTTGTGGAGCCGCTTTTTGATAAAGTTTTTGATTTTGCATTTCAATT
>JAADGO010000063.1:20638-23865 GCA_013152355.1 Chlorobiota bacterium | reverse complement strand
GGGTAGAAGAAAGCCCGGTGGCTTCGAATAGCTTTTGCGAAGGCCCGGCAATAAGGGTTAACGGGGTTTGGAACTCGTGCGCAATATTGGTAAAAAATTGCAACTGGTTTTGGTGCATCTCTTCGTCTTTTTTTCGAAGTAGGATATTTTGCTGCAGCAGCTGCTGTTTTTTGTAATAATTAAAGATAAAAAGCAGGAACAGGATACCCAGTAAAGCATAAAGCGCGATGGCCCACCCGGATTTCCAGTAAACCGGCTTAATTTGAAAAACAATTGCACGCACAGGCTTACTCCAAACGCCATCGCTATTCGACCACCTCAGCCACAACACATATTCTCCGGGAGGCACATTTGTAAAAGAAAAATCCCTGCGGGACTGAATAAAATTCCAGGACTGGTCAAAATTTTCAAGGCGGTAAGCATATTGGCATTTCTCATTATTAATATAGCTTAGTACCCCCAATTTTATATCGAAAAAGTTCTGGTCGTATTTAAGCGTTATTTTCGGGGGAGTTTCTGATTGGGGAGAAACAATAAAAGCATGATGAAACGGGGACTGTTGATTTTGCCCCTTTATTTCATTCACCAACAAATCGGGGATAAGTGTATTCTCCCCAATATCAGAAGGATTGAAATAGTTAAAACCATTGATCCCCCCAAAAAAAAGGATGTTGTTTTGGGAATCTTTAAAAAATGCGCCATCGGCAAATTCATTATCTTGCAGCCCATCGGGTTGGGTAAAATTGCGGAATCGATTTTCATTTACCAGGAAATTCGATAAGCCGAAATTTGTGCTAATCCACAGATTGTTTTTTTCATCGCAAACCAGTCCGTGGATTGTATTGTTGGGAAGCCCTTCGTTAACTGAGAAGCTCTCAAATTCAGCTGTCCCATCGTTATTCAGCGAAACGAGCCTGTTTAGCCCCAGGCTGGTGCCTATCCAGAGTTGGTTTTTTGTGTCTTTTAGCAGGCATAAAATATCATTATTGCTAAGGCTGAGAGAGTCGGTGCCATTCTTCCGGAAAACCCGGAAACTTTGGGTGTTCTTGTTAAATAAATTTAACCCTCCCAAGCGGGTGCCTACCCAGAGTTTATTATTATCCTCGGGAATAATTGAAAAAATAATGTTACTGCTTAGCCCTTCAATGGAATCTTCGTTTGCCAGGTATTGTTTAAAATTAAAAACTTTAAGGTGTTTGCCTGCACGTTTAACCTGGCAGCGGACCATACCATAACCATTTGTCCCCAGCCAAAGCATACCACTCCGGTCCTGGTAAATGGAATAAACAGATTTAAATCCGGCACAACGGTCATTGCCTTTAATATCTTGCCAGTCGATTAGTTTAGAGTTTTTCAGGTCGTAAACTGAAAGCCCATTCCCATCGGAGCCAATAAATAGTAAACTGTCGGCTCCTTTAAATAAAGAATATACGGAATTATTAATTGAGCTGTTTTTATCATGTAAATGGCGAAAAACAATATCTCCTTTAGCCTGATGTGAAAAATCAGGATTAAGTTGAAACACCCCGCGGCCTTTGGTCCCCACCCAAAAAGAGTGCCCCGGGATTTTGCAGAACGACCGGACAATACCTCCTCTCATCTCAGGTATCTGCTCCATGTTAAATAGCTGAAACGGTTTTTGCCGGGGGTATGCTTTTATGACCCCATCGCCATCTGTCCCTACCCATATTATATTTTCCCCTCCTTCGGTTACGGTTAAAACTTCACGTCCGGCAATTAACTTAAGCCATGGACTGTGAACAACCTCTAGCTGATGGTTTAAAATAAAAAAAACCTGGTTGCCCATGAAAACAAACCCTTCTTTGACCGTGCCGACATATTTCTGAATCCCTTCAAGCCCTAAGTAATATTTTTCTTTATCTGATACGGAATACCGCCATAATTGCTTATTGCCCTGGATAATCAGGATTTCATCATCAGTAAGGTTTAAAAAATCAATTGCATTCTCAGCCATAATGGTTTCATCCTCTGCTGAGATTAAACCATTTTGCCGATAGCTTATTTTAACTTTAAACAGTTGCCCTGTTTCGTATAACAATAAAAGATTCCCGGAAGGAGAGAATTCCATTTTTTTCAATGGACTTTGAGGCAGGTTCCTGGTACTCAGAAGCCGCAAACTATCCTGGTCGCAATATCCTAAACCCCAGCCTTTGGCAGCACAAAAAACAGTATTCCTGTTGTCACTGGCAATGTGGTACTCGGTTGCAGTTAGTGGTATATTATCTGTATTAGAGAATAAATAACGTGTAAAAAGGTTTGTTTTTTTATTGTAACGGTTGATTCCGTGCATTGTAAGCACCCATATATCGCCGGCTTTGCCTTCAACTATTTTTAATATTACCTGATTGCTTAAACTGTTAGGGTTATTTAGTTCGGGCCTGAAAATTGTAATGCCATACCCGTCATACCTGTTGAGCCCATCCCAGGTGCCAATCCAAAGCAGGTGTTCCGAATCCTGGAAAATAGTGTTGACAGAACTGTTTGACAACCCGGTTGAATTGTTTAACTGCCGGAATTCGAAACTCGTTTTGATGGCATACGACCCCGTACAGCTTAACAAAAAGAGCATCAAAAAATAAAATAGTCCGGTATACCTCATTTGCAAACGTTAAGTAATTAAAGAAAGGATAATAGCGGCAGGCAGGGCATTTCTCCGGGCAACCATGATAATTTAAAAAAAGCCTTTTAAAAGTTTCTTTTGTAGTGATCCCACCAGGAATCGAACCTGGATCTACAGTTTAGGAAACTGCTATTCTATCCGTTGAACTATGGGACCATAGATTTTAATTTTTCCTTGCCTATGCCACTTTTATAATATTTTTCAAGTTTCCGGGCATCAACCCTGGTTTCGCATTCTTGTGTGAAAAGCAAAGCCCAGGGCCTAAACCCCTTCGTAGATTTTGTTTTACCGGAATTATGTTCCTTTACCCTTTGCCCCAGGTGTTTAGTAAAACCTACGTATATCCGCCCGTCAACCTGGCTTATTATGGCATAAACAGTATATTTCATCAGAACGTTTTTTTTTAAACCCAGGTCCCCTGCTATTCCCTGCCTGCCGGCAGGCAGGTATCCGTTGAACTATGGGACCATAGATTTTAAGGCTTGCAAAAATATGTATAACAATTTAGATTTCAAAATGCTTGTCATGCTAGTTAACTCTCCCGGTGATTTGCAGAGAGGAACTCATCAAAGTTTAGCTTATACTC
>JAADGO010000063.1:0-20534 GCA_013152355.1 Chlorobiota bacterium | reverse complement strand
ATCAGTATTTTTTGGGCTTTTTCATGAAGGTCGTCAATTGCCAGTATCCTTTCTGCAATCGCTTTTAAAAGTTCCCTGTCTTCATCTCTGTCCAGCAAAGAGCTGTACCTCAATAATGTGTCAATAATTTCGTTTGTCACGAACCCCCTCATCTCATCAAGCCATTCCCAGTGTATTTCATTCAGGAAAACGCCTTTTTTTACAAAATGGAAAAAAAGCTCCATTTCTTCCCTGGAAGGATTATTTTTATCTTTCAAAATAGAGAATGCCTGCTGGTAATCAAAATACAGTCCTTCTCCGATTATAACTTTCCAGTAACCGTTATTATAAGCAATTTCAAGCCCTTCAACAGTTTTAATAATCTTACGGAGCTTGTTAAACGATACACTCCGGTTGTTTGCTGCCTTCGCAGGAGGGAAGCCTCCCCATAGAATTGATGTAAGCTTTTCGGTTTTTATCCCTTTTGGGTTTTTTATGGTTGAGATCAGCAATAATAGGAAAAGCTCTTTTATTTTAGGCGTAAAACTACCGGAAAGTTCTTTGCCTTCAGAATTATAAACCTGGAATTCGCCAAAAAGGCACAGTGCATTTTTTTCATTATTTGTATAACTTTTTGAATGGCGGGCTGTATTAGGTTTGGTTATTCTGCCTTTTCTGATTTTTATAATTTTGTAACTGATAAAGATAAAAGCCATTATAATTATTAGAAGAGGGATTCCCCGGTAATACGACAATAATGAAGGCTTGGTAAAGTCGGGCTTGAATCCTGAGTTGTAAAGGGTTTGTATTTCTTCTATACCCAAAGGGCGGCTCCAGATAAAAAGGTCGTCCATATACCCGTCCAGGAAGTTTCTCTGGGCAATAGAGTTGCCAATGAGCAAGGTTGAATCTCCGATAAATGAAGAATGGTTAAAAGAGGCGCCTACATTCTCCCCATCGACAAAGATAGCCTGCTCCCCATTAAAATAATTGTACCGGTATACTACATGGTGCCATTCCAGAGGCGGAACAGTTTTTGTGGCCCATTGGTCGTTCCCGTAAAAACCAAAATAGGGGCGTTGCTCCCTGATTACCAAATGCAACCCTTTCCGGTAAGCGGTTTCAGAGGTGCCTAAAATACTCTGGTCATTTGTAGAATCGGCTTCATTCAATTTAATCCAGGCACTTACTGTGAAGCTATTGCCCCTCATTCCGTACCGGTCAGGGCTTCCTATTTCTATATATGCATTTTTAGGGAGCTTTGCTACTTCGCCCCGATTAACATCGGTTGTAAAAGATACGTTTACAGGCTTTATTTTTTCTTCCTTGTTGGCAATATTTAACCATGAATTATCAAAAGGGAAATAGCCTGTTAAAGCTTCATCCATGGTAAGGGGGGTGGCATTAAAGGTAAGGGGTGTAATAAAATGTTCGTCATTGATGGTTACCGATTTAGGATTGAAACTATAGCCCGGGTAGTATGGGGTAAGGTTAAGTTCTTCTCCTTCAAGATAAGGGAAATTAAACGACCCGTTAGAAATACTTCTGTTTGAATGCTTCCAGAAAACTTTCTCCAAAGGTTTTTCGCCAATCTTCACTATGCCGGAGATACTCTTATAAGTATTTAGCCAGGGGAAAATGGGCAGCATAAAACGGTTGCTTTTTTCAGAAAAAATAAAATTAGGGCGTTTTCCCGTATGTTTCCACCTGTTCAATAAATGATTGATGTAATACTGGTTCTGGTTGATGTCTAAAACAAAATCCCGGTGCCCCTGTGTTTCAGGTATGTCCAGGTCGCGAATCAACAGGAGCTCTTTGGTTATGTCTCCGTTTGGGTAGAATCCGTCAAACTGGGGGTCTTCGATACCTGAATTTGGGTATTCGGCAATATAATCCCAAGCGTAGTGGAATAATGAGTTGCCCGTCCGTACTTTCTGAAAAGTAAAAACAATCAGGTTCTTCTTATTTGCAAGTATGTCCTCTACATCTGGCCAGCGTTCTCCTGAAGGTAAATAAAACAGTTTTTCTGATAGCCCTGATTCCGTAAATGCTTTTTTTAATGCCTCGGCAGGCCCTGTATAGTTGATGAAGATTGGGATGACCCTGTCGGGGTTCTGATTAATTACAGGCTTTAAATAATCTGCAAAATCTTGGAATGTTATTTTATTTGCAACAGGCGACAACAACAGGTTATTTCCTTCTTTGTTGTAATTCAGGGTAATGGATAGCCCGCTCCATCTGTAATGCAACCCATTCTTTACAGCCTGCATTGAAACGGGGGCATTGGAAAAGTCAGATATTATAAAAGTATAATTATTTAAGTCTTTTGAATTAACATCTGGTTGTATAAATAACAACAGGGCAATGATTAAACCTATTTTTTCAAATGAATGAAACATTTTTCAATTTACAGATTGGGTTTTTAAACAACTTCTTATTATTAACACCTTAATTTTCTAAGAATATACAAATGTGTTTTACAACACAGATATTTCTTAAATGCCTAAAGTTAAATAATTTAAAAAACAAATTAAGCAAAAATTAATAACTTATTAACAGTTCCTGTAATTATTTATTAATAAATATGTTAATGACTGGCAATTATATTGCAGGGGATTACAATTTCGAACGTGTGGCAATGTAAAAAAAGTTTTATTAAACTGCATTTCTATTACCTTCAGAAAAATGAGAAAAGGTATCAGCCAATTTTGCCGGCTTTATCGAACCAACTTAAACCATAAAACTTCTTCTTTTCTTAGGGGAAGTTTTTTTATATTCTTACTACTCAGCAGGTGACTCGTAAATGACGGGTTTCGGTAATTATTGAAGCGAAATTCCATCGGCCAGGCTACTTCCCTGTTCTGCTGTCGTGGTATGGTGATTCTATTCGGCGGCCACGGAATGCAAAGCGCTCGCTCATCATGTTTAATATCTCATTTGCAGTGCTTTCAATGGGTTTATTCGATACGTTCACAACGGAAAACCCACCCCGTTCGAAAATAAACATAGCATGGCGGATTTCTTCACGGATAGATTTCTCGTCAATATAGACTGTATTATCCATATTATTCCAGGCCATGAGCCTTTTTTTGCGGTGAGCTATAAGCTGGGGAGCCCCGATTGAAAGCCCGAAAACACGTTTAGGGTCAACCTCAAATAATTCTTTAGGAGGCTGGATACCATTTACCAGGGGTATATTTGCCACTTTCCATCCATACATGGTCAGGTATACACTTAAAGGCGTTTTGCCCGACCTGGAAACTCCCGTAAGGATTATCTCGGCATGGTGCAGCCGTTCGGGGTCCATGCCATCATCGTGCGACAATGTAAATTCTATCGCTTCAATCCGGTCGAAGTACTTATGATGCATTTTCCGGTATAAGCCGGGGTGCTTTAGCGGTTTAATATTCAGTTGTTCATCAAGGTAACTGGCAAGCCCGCTCATAAAATCAATTATCCTTACACCGTGTTCCTCGCCCAACTGGTTAATTTTTTTGCGAAGGTCAGGGTTAACAAAAGTATGAGTTACTAACCCTTTTGTCTTTTTTGCTTCTTTAATAATATTAAAAACATCTTTCTCTGATGAAACACCAGGGATGATAATGACAGGAATATTATTATTAGGGTACTGGATTAAAAGCGATTGTACCATATTATTCCCGGCAAGGCCTTTGCCACCCGAAGCCACGTAAATTGGGGGAGGGGTTTTTCTATTTGACTTATTCATATAATTTGTTTAAATTTCTATTCGCAAGTTAATTTACGAAATTTGTATAAACTATAACCTAATTCAACCATGATTCGAAGAAGAAAATTCATAAAAACATTAACACTGGCAACCAGTAGTATACTTATGCCATCTGTCCTTTCTTCCAGAAACCCGGAAGAAGAGGATAAGTTCGGGCTATTATTACCCAGGCGGTTGTTGGGAAAAACCGGGCAGTATGTAACAATGCTGGGAGTTGGGGGTTACCATGTTGGCTGGACTACTGAAAAGAAAGCCCAGGAAGTGATTGAAACAGCTATTGAAGGAGGGATACGTTTCTTCGACAGTGCAGAGTCGTATAGTAAAGGCGAAAGCGAAAGGCGGTATGGGAAATACCTTGTCCCAAAATACCGAAGCCATGTATTTATAATGACAAAATCAACGGCGGCAGATGGGAAAACTGCATTGGGGCACCTGGAAGGCTCGTTGAAGAGGTTGAAATGCGACTATATCGATTTATGGCAGGTTCATGCATTAAAAAACCCTGACGATGTTGATAAAAGGATTGAGAATGAGGTATTGGAAGTTTTTGAGAAGGCAAAATCCCAGGGGAAAGTCAAACATATCGGCTTTACGGGCCATGCTAATCCGTTTGCCCATAAAAGGATGCTCGAAAAAACAAAGGCAAAAGATATTTTTGAGACTGTACAAATGCCGGTTAATGCTATTGACCCTCACTTTTTCAGTTTTATTGAAAATGTTTTTCCTGAAGTATTACGCAGGAATTTTGGCATACTTGCCATGAAAACTTTATCTGACGGGCGGTTCTTCAAAGAAAAGCGGATGCTGGAAAGAACACCCTGGCAAACAGACGACCCGTTGATACCGGATATCATATCTGTTAAAGAGGCATTGTCTTTTGTTTGGTCATTACCCGTCAGTGTTTTAATAACCGGAGCAGAAAACCGTGGCCTTTTAATGGAGAAAATCAGCCTTGCCAGGGAATTTTCCAAACTTACAGAAGAAGGCCGTAAAAACATACTGGAAAAAGTGGCTTCTTTTGCCGGGAATAAAGTAGAATATTATAAAAAGGTATAGTTTTTTTGCCGGGGAGGAGAACTATTTTATATTTATATCTGAAAATAAATCAATTAAACTTTAAGTTATGAATAAACTGTTAGTCTTTATTTTTGTGGCCTTTTATGCTACAGCATCATTGGCGCAATCGGCTGATGAAATTGTCGGGATATGGTGGAACGAAGAAAAAACATCCAAAATAGAAGTTAAAGAGGTGGATGGTAAATACATAGGCACTATCGTATATATGATCCCGGAGAAATACGAAAACGGAGAGCCGCCTAAGGATGATGAAAATCCCGACCCCGCGCTTCGTGAACGTTCGGTTTTAGGGCTACAGATTTTAGAGGGCTTTGTATACAATGCCAAAGAGAAAGAGTGGGAAGATGGCAAAATATACGACCCAAAGTCAGGAAACACCTATGCCTGTTATGCATGGATGGACAACAAAGACGAACTGAACCTTAAAGGTTATGTGGCAGGAATCAGGTGGCTGGGGAGGAAATCAATCTGGCACCGGACAGAGTTGTAATAATATAGTCGTTTTTATGTACCCTCATAATATTGACACTAATCAAAAAATATTTTTGATGCGTTTGTGGCTAAAAAATGAAATTGAATGAAGATTGTCTCACTTTTTGCCGGGGCCGGTGGCCTTGACCTTGGGTTTAAAAATGCCGGGTTCGATGTGGTTTGGGCTAATGAGTACGACCGGGAGATATGGGAAACCTATGAAAAGAACCATCCCGGGACTACCCTCGACAAAAGAAGCATTACTGAAATAAAATCGGAAGAAATCCCGGATTGCATAGGTATCATTGGTGGGCCGCCCTGCCAAAGCTGGAGCGAAGCAGGGGCGTCACGTGGTATTAAAGACCATCGCGGGCAACTGTTTTTTGATTTTATACGTATTTTGAAAGAAAAAAAACCTCTTTTTTTCCTGGCTGAGAATGTTTCAGGGATTTTGTTCAAACGCCACAACGAGGCTTTTCAATTCCTCATCGAATTGTTTGAAGATGCCGGGTTTATTGTATCTAAAAATCTGGTAAATGCTAAAAATTATGGTGTCCCGCAAGACCGTAAAAGGGTGATTATTGTTGGGTACAATAAGAGCTGCTTCGATAAGCCCTTTGAACTTCCGCCACAAAATAAGAAAATCCCGGTTTTAAAAGATGCTATTGGGGACTTGCCTGCCGAGGCATTGCCGGGCATTGGGAAAAACCACGCGAATGGTAAAAATTGCGGTATTGCCAACCATGAGTACCTTACCGGTGGCTTTTCGTCCATTTTTATGTCGCGCAACCGGGTCCGCTCATGGGATGAGCCCTCGTTTACCATTCAGGCCGGAGGGCGCCATGCCCCGCTACACCCAAAGGCCCCTAAAATGGAAGCTGTTGAAAAAGATGTCAGGAGATTTGTTGCAGGGAAGGAGAGCCTTTACCGCAGGCTCAGTATAAGGGAGTGCGCACGTGTACAAACATTCCCTGATACCTTTACCTTTTATTATAACAGGATTGCATCGGGATACAAAATGGTTGGCAATGCCGTTCCTGTAAAACTTGCTGAGGCACTTGCCCTTAAAATCAGGGACGACCTGAAAATAAGGGGGCTGGCCTAACCGTTAAATAGAAAACCCCAATGAAAAAGGCGCATTTACTTTTCGATGGCCCTGAAGGGTATACAGAAAACAACCGCTACCCTTACACAGGGGCAAGCCCAAAATTTGTAGAATTCTTAAAAGAGTACCTTTTGAAGTACTCGAATATGATATATTCTGTTTCGATAGCCATTTACCTTTTTAATAATTTTGAACTGCATAAATTATTCAGGGAGCTTGCTGGAAAAGGTATTCAGGTAAACGTTGTATCCATTCCCCTTGAAGGGTACGACCATTCTTCACCACAGGCAATTACAAATAGTGATGGCTCTCCGGCTCTAAAAAACAAACACACCAAATATTCGCTGGCATCAATTATTTACCAGGATTTCCTGGAAAAGCCATTGGGAAATTATCATCTGTACCTCTTCCCACACACATACATCCGCAGCCCGAGGATCAAACCCTTCTCAAGAGGGAAGATGCCTTATTCACTACATACCAAGTCGTTTCTTATAGAATTCAGAAATGGGGATATTGTTTCAGGGCTTACTTCATCGAACCTTGCCATGCGCGATTTGGTGAAACACGATACTTTCCTGCTTCGGGAGGCCGCACCGGGTGAGGGGCAGTCGGTAAAGGTATTTTTCAGCCATCTGGTCAATGCTTCTGTTCCAATAAATAATTTTAGGCAAAACAAAACGGATGTATTCAATTACCCGATTCGGCAGCAGGAATGCCCTGCAACAGGAGAGAACCATTTTGTTGCGCCGTTTTATATCAATAGTGCTGAAAAAGCTGAGAGGATTATTATAGATCTGATGCAAACTGCTCAGCAACGGATATGCGTAATGGCTCAACACATTTCGGCATTTGATTATCACGTGCCGTTAAATTTTAAAACCGGGAAACAAACCGGTTCCCGGGTGAAAAGGGGAGGGATGCTCCATACTTTATTGGAAAAAGGGAAACAGGGTGTTGAGGTGGTTTGTATCTCACAAACTTATGTGTGCAGCCCTGAAAAAGGGAAGGGCTTTCGTAAACCTGCCAACCAATCCAATTTTATAAATTTCATCAGGGAGTTCCGGAAGCTTCCTAAACCAAAATATTTTGTAAACGATGCCATCCACAGTAAATATATTATTGTTGACGACAAAGTGGTTGTTACAACTTTTAACTATACGCCTACCCAGTTTATATCCCTTCCTTATGTGAAGATCGATAAATTTGAACACATTGAGGGCCTGGCTTACAAAGGGGTTTTTTCAGAAGTGGGGCAACTCATACAGATCGGCAGCAAACAGGATGTAGATTGTTTTAAGAAAAATTTCATGTATGTGCAGCGGAGTAAAGGAACCATACAGGTTATTTGATGAATAGTTGTAAGACCTATTTTTTATACAAGAAAATCTCCAGAACCAACTCTTCATTTGGTTTAAACGAACTCAGGTCAATAGTCTTTCTTAAGGATTCGTAGCCATCTCTTTTTATATCTACTTCTATTTCAGGGGTTTTATTGATCAGGCATGAAAAGCTCCCGTCTTCATGGCTCGTTGCATCGCCAATATTCTTACCGTCCTGGCCTAATATTTCAATAATAGCACCCGGGATTACCTCTTTACTATCCGCCTCTTTCACCACCCCTTTAATAGTAATGGGGATAAAATTCAATTCCAGCGAAAAGATGTCGTAATACCCATCGTTATTTACCCGGTTTGTTGAGAAATACCCTTTGGCCGAGGTGCTGTCAAGAGTGAATGCAACATCGTCTTTTGTACTGTTGATGGGGTATCCTACATTTCTTACACTATTAAAAACCCCGTCTACCGGCGAAGCAACATAAATATCGTACCCTCCCAGCCCCCGGTGGCCTTTAGAAGCAAAGTATAAGAGTCCATCGCTGGCTATGAATGGGAATAACTCATTTTTCCGTGTATTAACCACCGGCCCTACATTAAACGGATTGCTCCATTTCCCGTCCTTCTTTTTATAACAAAAATATATATCGTACCCTCCATAGCCCCCCGGCATGTCGCTCACAAAATAAATAACCTGCCCATCGGCACTAACTGATGCATGGGCTACGGAATAATTGGGGCTATTCAGGAAAAAATAGTCTTTAAAGTCCCAGGTGCCAGCCTTTTTCTCAGCAACAATCAGTTGTAAGTGGAATACATCCTTTGCTTCATCGGCACCTGCTTTTTGCGGGGCAAACCGGGTTACATACAACAAACCCTCTACAGGGTCGTAGGCAACCGGGCCATCGTTGTAGTCGGTTTTGATTTTATAGGCAAAAGGTTTCGGGTCGACAAGTTGCCCGGCGTCTATTTCTTTGGCAAAGAACAGGTCTAAAAAAGGCAAATTATTAGATGCCAGGCGGGCATCCGATTTTTTGTCGCCTATCGATGTAGAGGAGAAAACTACTCCATCGTCAAGGTAGCAGGTGCCCAGTTCCGAGCCGGCGGTATTTATCGAAATCGGGGCGATATTGAAAGCCGATGAATCTTTTAACAGGTTTTTTATGTATTCAATTTCCTCTTTTGCTTTCGGGATTTTTTTGTCGCCAGGCTTTAGCTCTTCATACTTATTTAAATATTCATTTGCCTCCAGGCATTTGCCATTATGAAGCAGAATCATCGAATACATGTAATAATCATGGGAAACAACCCTGCCCATCTCAAAAAGCTTGCTCATCCATTTTTCTGCTTCTCCTGAATTTCCAATCCTGTCGTTGGCCAATGCGAGTTTTTTTATTATTTTGTAACTATTTGGTTTCTGCGGGTATGCCTCCTCATACAGTTCAATAGCCTTTTCATAATTCCGTGATTTGAATTTATGGTCGGCACTTTTTATTAATTTATCCTGTCCGTATGCAGAACTTGTGGCAGCTAATAGAATAAGGGCTATAATCCGGGAGAATTTATTTATACTTATACAATAAAGTTTTTGTTGAATACCCATAAAAGTCAAAACGTATGCAGTAATAATATAATTGTATAATGTGCAAATTTAGTATTTTGTGCCAGATTTTCCCATTTTGGGAAAATTTGTTGAGATAAGAACTTTATTTATAAGAAAAATGGCTTTAATCCTGAATCTCGAATCTTCAACTGAGGTATGCTCTGTTGCTTTGTCGTCAGGCAGTAAACTTATTGATATAGAAGAGAATGCAGAGGGTCTGAATCATTCGGAGTTGCTTACGGTATATGTTGAAAAAATTTTGAAACGTAATAACCTTGCATCGAAAGATATTGATGCGGTAGCTGTCAGTAAAGGCCCCGGGTCGTACACAGGGCTGCGTATTGGCATTTCGGCAGCAAAAGGGTTTTGTTATTCTGCCGAAATACCTCTTATTGCAATCAGCACCCTGGACTCCCTTGCCGGGTATGTATCGAAACACCCGCATGAATTCGGAATAACTATCGATTCGTCTACTTTATTTTGCCCGATGATTGATGCAAAGAGGATGGAAGTTTATTCTGCCGTTTATGATTATTCCGGGAAAATGTCTCATCCGATTTCAGCAAATATTATCAAAGAAGGCTCTTTTTCGGAGTTATTAAATAATTCACATATTATTTTTTTTGGCAACGGGGCAGCAAAATGCAGCAAGGTGATCACACACCCTAATGCGGTATTTGCCGGCCCAGAAAAAGCATCGGCAAAGTTTATGATTAATATTGCTGAAGATTTGTATAACAAAAAGGCATTTGAAGACGTTGCTTATTTTGAACCTTTTTATTTAAAGGATTTTATTGCAACAATACCAAAAAATAAGATTGTGTGATTCGGAAAATAGTTATAATATTCGCCATAATACTTTTCAGTTTTTATTCTTTTGGGGTAGAGCAGCAAAAACTAAGCTTCCACCTGAAATTTGGCTTTTTTAAAGCGGGCGAATCGGTTTTGACCATTTCCGACACCACTTTTAACGGAAAGCCTGCGATTTATTATTTCCAGGGAGTCAGGACAATGGGGTTAATAGAGCACTTCTTCAAATTAAACGATTTTTACGAGAGCATAGTAAATCCGGAGAACCTCTTGCCTTACAAGTCGATACGGAACGTTAATCAGGGCAATTACCACCGGTATAATGAGGTGCTGTATTTTCATGATATAGATTCTATTCTCAGCCAGAGGTCCGGGAAGAGGGCTGTCCCGAAAAACCTGGTCGATATACTCTCCGTTTTTTTCTATTTCACCAATAGTGGCTACCTGGAGAAACTCAATTCAGGAGAAATAATAACGATCCCTGTTTTTAATGCTGATGAGATTACCGATGTGAAAATTCAGTTCGAAGGGTTTAAAACTGTGAAAACCGGGAAAGGCGACATAGAATGTTATGTAATCGCCCCTCAAGCTGATAAAGGGAAAGAAATAATGGGGTCGAACGGACTTAAATTTTATATTTCCAGGAAGAATAAATTGCCTGTTTTATTTGAATTTGATATGAAAATAGGGGTACTCAGGGCTATCCTTAAAAGCTATACGGTTGATGGTAAAGAAGAGGTACTTAATTGATGAGCCTTTCAGCTTCAGAATAAATCATCTTCATAAATCATTGCTTTCTAAGTGATTTAACTATTTTTGTCCCGAAATAATTATAAAAATGAATTTATGGCTTCAACCTCAGATTTTAGAAACGGGCTTTGTATCGAGTATAATGGCCAATTATTTACGATTGTCCAGTTTCAGCATGTAAAACCAGGCAAAGGCCCTGCCTTTGTCCGCACAAAACTTAAAAATGTTAAAACCGGGCGGGTAATTGAGAATACTTTCTCAGCCGGTGTAAAAGTAAATACGGTCAGGATAGAGCGCAGGCAATACCAATACCTGTATAAAGACGATATGGGGCTCAATTTTATGCATACCGGGACATTTGAACAGATTCCGGTGGATAAAGCGATGATTGATAATGCCGACCTGCTTAAAGAGGGGCAGGTAATTGAAATTAGTTTCCACGCCGAAACCGAAACCCCGTTAACGGTGGAACTGCCTGCTTTTGTTGAGCTGGAGGTTACATATACCATCCCCGGCGAAAAAGGCAATACCGCAAGTTCAACAGCATTAAAGCCCGCTACACTTGAAACAGGCGCAGAAATTATGGTTCCTATTTTTGTGAACCAGGGAGATATTATTAAGGTGGATACCCGGGCCCGTTCTTATTCTGAAAGGGTCAGGAATTAAGAAAAAGGTATAAGAGGCATATTCCAGGTATACCTTCAGTGCCTAAAGTGAACTAAAATTAAAAGTGCCTAAAGTTGGCAAAGTTTCCCCGGGAGAAAATCAGGATTAGGCATTTTAGGCAATCTAAAATTTCCTAACAGTTACTAAGGGATTGCCATATCTTTAGCAGAATGGCTTTTTAATTTTAAGTCGATGGCAACAATAATTGCGGTGAAGCCCCAAAAAGGTACCGATGCCTTGTCGGTATCCAGGAAGTTGTTCATTAATCCGTGGATATAATACGTGATTAGGCCAATAAGAGCAGCCAGGACAATTGTTTTAAGCCTTTTGTCTTTTGTCCGGGTATAGGCATTTATGCCGGTATAAATAACCACGCCTATTAATAAAATGAACGTTAGCATACCCAATACCCCCGATTCGGCCAATGGCCCGAGGTACTCGCTGTGGGCATTTCCCCCATCGCCAGCATTAGTACTGATAATTGTCCTTTCTTTATTTACCTGGAAAGGGCCGTATTTAAACATATAAGTGCCCGGGCCATATCCAAAAAATGGCTTTACCCTGAACATTCGGATTGCGCAACTCCAACGGTTAATCCGCTCCAGGTTCGAAGCATCTGTGGTAATGTTGGAAATTGAAGAAATATGTTCCATCATATTGGCTGATGACTCTTTGCTGTTCCGCTCCAGGTACATGACCAGTTGGTTTTCGAAGGCAAAGAAAAAAGCCAGGAGGGTTACAACAGTAACAAACAGGGTCCTGAACCTGATTTTCAACTTTATTATGCCCCATACCATTAACCCGGCAACCAGGCTGACCCAGGCAGCCCTGCTGTATGAAAGTACCACCGCAACGAAAAGGATGAGTAAAACAAGCAATGATACAAGTTTCAATTTTTTATTCTTATTGCCGCCAAACGACATCCCCAACAAAAAGGGGATATACATAGCCAGGATTGCTCCATACGAAGTGTGGTCGTTATAGAAAGGGTTTACCACAAAATGGGCAGCATCTTTATGCCACAACCCATATCCTATATGCCGCGATATTGCATAAGTTATGACCACTAATAGCGGCAAAACATACATCCAGATAAATTGTTCGTAATTATCCTTCTGTTTTAAGATCTTGATTACCAGGAGGTATAACCCGACAATAAACCAAACCCGCGACAGTAGGAATTTAAAAGAAACGACCGGCATGGTGCTGGTTAGGCTGGTAATGAATATCCAGGCTAAGTTGATAAAAATGACGATGGAAACCGGGTGGGTTAGTATTTTCTTATCAAACCTCCGTTCGGCGGCAACTTTTAAAAGGAATATCAATAATATGCCGAAAAGCAGGGGTTCGGTAGGCAAGTACATGTCAAATGACAACCCTGGCATAAGGTTTCTTAATGGTACAGACAGGGGCGTGAAAAGGATGGCCAGGTAAATTAATTTCTCAACCGAGAAAACAGCCAGCAAGATAATAGTAAGGGCTACAGGCAAAAAATTAATAATTAAAGAATCCTTTTTTACAATAAAATAAGCATTCAATAATATAAATAGTATTGAGACTGTATAAAACAGAGTAAGTTTTATAGATGCAGATTTTAGCACTTCCTACTTTTCTTTCTTATAATCAAGGATTAAAAAGACCAATAAGGCTATAAAAGTTGTTGACAAAACCGAACCCAGGACAATCAACCACCTTACGGGGAACGATTTTTTATCGGCAGGCACCGGGTACTCCACAATATGGCAATAAGTGATCTCTTTTTGAGCTTCCTGTAAATAAAACTCATGCTCGAGGGTTAAAGAGTCGAGCACCGACACCAATTGCCTAAAACGCACTTCAAGCAGGTTGGTTTCATCCCCCTCTTTAACCAGGTTGTCGTAAAGAGCTTTTATTTTTTTCGTACCCGCTGTCGAAACTTTATTTGCCGCAAGAGCCTCCATGTACCCTTTGGTTACCTCCTTTACCTGCGAATTATAATTTAGTATGCCGTATTCCCCCCTGATTCCTTTCAGCCTTTCAAGAATACTATCTAACTGATTCTGTTTTTCATTCAGCCCGTCTTTGGTGATTTTCACCATCTCCCAGCTTTTAACGGCATGCATATCCCTGACTTTTTGGTTGTAAAAGTGTATAATGGAGTCGCACATATTGCTGGCCCTGACAGGGTTGTTGTCCAGCACTTTGATTTCAACTGTTTCGAACTCTGTTTTGGAGGCTCCTACATTGGTATTGTACCGGTGCAGCATATAGGTCATATAATGTGGGTCGTCCTTACTGATATGGTACACCTTATCCAGGTCGAAAGCATCAAACATCCGGCGTTTTATATCCAAAGAATTGATGATTTCCAGCATCTGCTCTGTTTCCGATTCGTCACTGAACGGGAACAGGTTAATCGGGTAAATCCGTGCCGAGGACTTATATCTGGGCTCAATAAAGGTTTTTGACGAAAAGAATATTGATAATATAATGGCGATGGCGCCAATTATCATAAAATGGATTTTTCTGCTCCATATAATATTAATGATGCGTTGGTTGTCAAAAAAATTATTCATAGATAAGCGATTAAGTTAAGCTGCAATTTTTCAACGTAATTTAACTTCCTTTAGTATTGCCGATTATAAAAAAAGCAGCATTTATCCGGCAATAATCAGGAAATAGTTTTTCTTACCCTTCTGTGCCAAAATATACTTGCTGCCAATAAGGTAATCCTGGTTAATAATCAGGTCGGGATTATTGACTTTTTCTTTATTTATACTTAACCCATTGCCTTTGATTGTCCTCCGTAGTTCCCCTTTTGACGGGAAGATGGTTGTTTTTTCTGCCAAAAGGTCGATTATATTTATCCCTTTTACCAAATCATTCTTACTTACCGGAAACTGAGGGACGCCTTCAAAAACATCCAGGAAAGTTTTCTCATCCAGTTTATTTAACTCGGCAGCAGTCCCTTTCCCAAATAGTATCTGTGAGGCTTCAACCGCAGCATTAAAATCTTCTTCGGAATGTACCCTGATGGTTACGTCTTTTGCCAGTTCTTTTTGTAATATCCTTAAATGCGGTGCCTGGCTGTGCTCTTTTTCTATTGCTTCGATCTCTTCTTTACTCAGCAATGTAAATATCCGGATATATTTCGAAGCATCTTCATCTGAAGCATTAATCCAGTATTGGTAAAATTTATATGGAGATGTTTTCTTTTTATCCAGCCAAACATTCCCTCCTTCTGTTTTACCGAATTTGCCACCATCTGCTTTTTTGATTAATGGGGTTGTAATAGCAAATGCCTCTTTACCTGCCTTCCGCCTGATCAGCTCTGTGCCGGTTACAATGTTCCCCCACTGGTCGGAGCCGCCCAATTGTACCTTGCAGTTTTTATGTTGGTTTAGCCAGTAAAAATCGTATCCCTGGATCAACTGGTATGAAAATTCTGTAAACGACATACCTGTTTCAAGCCTTGATTTGACTGAATCTTTCGCCATCATATAGTTTACAGAAATATGTTTGCCTACATCGCGTATAAAATCGAGGAAATTATATTCTTTAAACCAATCGTAATTGTTCACAACCTCAGCAGAGTTTTCGCCACAGTTAAAGTCGAGGAATTTCCCCAGCTGTTTTCGAATACATTCTAAATTGTACTGCAGGGTTTCGGCATCCAATAAGTTCCTTTCTTTCGATTTCCCGGAAGGGTCGCCGACCATGCCGGTAGCACCGCCCACCAGGGCAATTGGCTTGTGCCCGCAACGTTGCAGGTGCACCAGGATCATTATCTGCACCAGGCTTCCAATATGCAAAGAGTCTCCCGTAGGGTCGAATCCAATATATGCAGAGGTCATCCCCCTGGCAAATTCTTCTTCCGTACCGGGCATGATGTCATGGATCATCCCCCTCCATTGAAGTTCTTTTACAAAATCCATAATTTTTTAAAGTTTCGGCAAAGATATAAATTGAATCGTTGGGGTTAACAGATTATCTAAGAATATTTGTATTTTAACTAATTAAAAAACAACATACTGATTAGTTCCCTTAAATTGTTTTACCCGGGACTGTTTTATCTTTTTTATTCCCCGGATTGTTAACCCAAAAGTTTATAAACGGGAATATACCCGGAGCAAAATTCCTGATCGGTTCGTATAGCCTTGATTCGGCTTTTTTTGCTTCCGGCAAGATAGAAACATCGTTATCAATTGTATCAAAGATTATCAGTATTACACTTAAAATTAATGCTGATTTTAATAACCCGAAAACCAATCCGGCAAGGCGGTTGATAAATCCCAACATTACAGTTTCTACCAGTTTGTTGACAACGCTGGCAACGATGTGTACCAAAATTACAATTACGATAAATGTGATAATAAATGATATTACATTCAGGTGTTTAGAATGGAAGTTGAAGTTTTCAATAAGGAATTCCGTGGTAATATCCGAGAATTCAAATGCTCCCCATATTCCCAGTACAAGGGCTGCCAGCGAGGCCAGTTCTACAATAAAACCTTTGCGAAACCCACTAATTGCTGATAGTAAAAGTAAAATCCCAAGGATAATATCAATATAATTCATAATGTTAATTCTTCAATAGTATTATTTACAACGTAAATGTATGAATTTATTTTAATCCACATAAAACGGAGGTTAGAAGGTTAGAAACCTCCGCACCCGATATGAAAGCCGGCTTTATATCTAAAATTACTTACCACATTTTACTTACTACTTACGACTTTCTACTTTCTACTTACGACTAATCGTGCTGTCACATCCCACCCCTTTGGGATTCTTTTTTTGAATTAATACAAAAGATAAATTCCCTCTTAGCCTACACCTCAAAATAATATTTCTAAATTTGAATGTATTTAAAAACAGAGCTGTATGCCACTCATAAATTCCTTAATAAATTGGTTCAACGTAAAGCGGATTTATCAGATTGAACTTTACCGTGAGCACCCTCACGAGGTTCAGAGTGAAACGTTATTTGAGCTACTATATGAGGCAAGGAATACCGAGTGGGGGAAGGTCCACCGATATTCGGAAATTACAAACGAACAGGAATTTAAAGAAAAAGTGCCTCTACAAGAATATGAAGATGTAAAACCATTTGTAGAAAGGCTGAGGCGTGGTGAAAAAAACCTGCTGTGGCCTGGCGAAGTAAAATGGTTTGCAAAATCATCGGGGACAACCAGTGATAAGAGCAAATTTATACCGGTCACAAAAGACTCGCTGGAGGACTGCCATGTGCGTGGGCTTAAAGATATTTTTGCCCTTTACATCAGGAACAACCCGGATACAAAAGTCCTGTTAGGGAAAACACTTACTTTAGGGGGCAGCCACCGGGTCAATAATTTCAGCAATAATTCATTTTATGGTGACTTGTCGGCAATTATTATTGAGAATGTACCTTTCTGGACCGATTTTATACGGACCCCCTCTTCTGAAATAGCCCTTATAGAAGAATTTGAAGAGAAAATTGATAAGATTATCGAAACTTCTCTTGATGAGAATGTTACATCATTAGCCGGAGTCCCTTCATGGTATCTTGTGCTATTGAAAAAAGTTTTGGAAAAAACAGGGAAAAAGAATATCCTGGAAGTGTGGCCCAACCTGGAGGTATTTATCCATGGCGGGGTAAATTTCGACCCTTACCGTGAACAATACAAAAAAATAATCCCTTCAGGGAAAATGAGGTATATGGAAGCCTACAATGCTTCGGAAGGTTTTTTTGGTATTCAGGACAATCCCCACCGCGATGATTTATTATTGATGCTGGATTATGGCATTTATTATGAATTTATACCAATGAGCCAATGGGGTGAAGAGAATCCTGAAACATTATCGATAAAAGACGTAGAGGTTAACCAAAATTATGCAATGGTTATTTCGACCAATAGCGGTTTGTGGCGGTACATTATTGGTGACACTGTAAAATTCACCAGTAAATTCCCTTATAAAATAAAGATTACCGGACGTACAAAACATTTTATTAATGCATTCGGCGAAGAGGTAATTATTGATAATGCAGACCAGGCTATTAAAATAGCATGTAACCGTACCGGAGCAATTGTACATGAATATACTGCGGGTCCGGTTTTTATGAGTGACGAGCAGAAAGGCGCCCATCAGTGGATTATTGAATTTGAGAAAGAGCCTGATGAACTCAGCCATTTTTCTGTTTCCCTTGATAATGCCCTTAAAACACTGAACTCGGATTATGAAGCAAAACGCTACAAAAACCTGACATTGGAAATGCCCCATATTGTTGTTGCCCCCAAAGGCACATTCTACAACTGGATGAAAAAAAGAGGGAAAGTTGGCGGGCAAAATAAAATACCCCGGTTGGCAAACGACCGCAGGTACCTTGACGAATTGTTGGACGAATTGTGATATTCATTTTGTGGCACGGATTAATTTTGTATTTTCGGGAATAAAAAAATAGATATGCATATAGCTGTTGCAGGAAATATCGGAGCCGGGAAAACAACTCTTTCAGAGCTTCTTGCCAGGCAATTTAATTGGACACCGCATTACGAGAATGTTGACCAGAACCCTTACCTGAATGATTTTTATAACGATATGCAGCGTTGGTCGTTCAATTTGCAGATATATTTCCTAAATACAAGGTTCCAACAAATCTTAGAGATACATAAATCGGGGGAAACAGTTATCCAGGACAGGTCGATTTACGAAGATGCGGAGATATTTGCACCTAACCTGCACAGTATGGGGCTTATGAGCACCCGCGACTTTAAGAATTATAAAACCCTGTTCGACCTGATGGTCAGCCTTATACAGCCTCCTGATTTAATGATCTATTTAAGGGCTTCCATCCCCACACTGGTGAATCAAATACAAAAAAGGGGCAGGGAGTATGAAAATTCTATCCGCCTTGATTATTTAAAGCAACTCAACGACCTCTATGAAAAATGGATTGGCAGCTATGATCTGGGCAAGCTGCTTATAGTCAGTGTTGACGATATTGATTTTACCACCAACCCGGAAGACCTGAGTCGTATTATCGACAAAATAAATGCCCAGATTCACGGATTGTTTTAATGTCCACAGAGGTCTTTTATTTGCCGGTTTAGCTCCCCCCATATATTTTCAGGCAGTTTGGCACCCATCACCTCAACCACTTTCCCTGAAACAAGGGCGGCAATTTTACCGCATTGTTCCAGGCTTAAATTATTAGCAAGCCCATATAAAAAACCTGCAGCATAACTATCGCCGGCTCCGGTGGTATCAATTGCCTGTGCTTTAATCGGGTCAATCCTTATTTCTTTATCCCCTTCCTTAATCAGCGAACCCTCTTTGCCAATTTTTACTATAGCCAGCCTGCATTGTTCCGAAAGTATTTTCAATGCAGCCTCCGGTTGTTGCCCGGTAAAGGCCAATGCCTCTTCTTCATTGGCAAAAACAATGTCGACAAAGTCTCTAATAAGCACCTTCAGGAATTCGAGGTTCTCTTCCACCACATTATAGCTCGACAGGTCAATGGCAATCTTAAGATTATTCGATTTAGCCATTTTTATAGCTGTTTCAATCAATTTGTGGTTTTGCACCAGGTAGCCTTCAATATAGAGGTATTCATAATCAACGAATACCGTTTCATCCAAATCAGTAGCATCCAAATCAACCGCAGCGCCTAAAAAAGTTGCCATGGTCCTTTCCGAGTCGTGGCTGACCAGGGCCATCACCCTTCCGGTACCTTTATTACTAATGGATAAGTGTGTGTTAATTGACCTTTTTTCAAACTCTTCTTTGAAAATACTGCCAAGCTCGTCTTTCCCGATTTTACCCAGGTAACCGCAATTTCCGCCTAAGCCGGCTAATGCATGGATAGTATTGGCAGCAGAACCTCCTGTTGTAACACTTTTCTGCTGAACAAGCGTTGCTTCATAAATCTCCTCCGACTTCCCGGCGCCTACTAAGGTCATGCTTCCCCGGGGCAATTTAAAATCCTCAAGGATGGAGTCATTTTCTATGGATACCATAATATCTACCAATGCATTTCCTATGCCTAACACAGCAGGCAGGTTGTCCCTTTCTTTATTCATAATTTTAGCTGTATATTTTTGTAAAAATATTTTTTCTTTTCGTAAAAGCTATTAATTTTGCAACGCTTTTAAAGTAAAGGTTACAAAACGTTAATAAATATTCCCTAGTAGCTCAGTTGGTTAGAGCGGCGGACTGTTAATCCGTAGGTCGTAGGTTCAAGTCCTACCTGGGGAGCATGGAGCTGGCAAAATGCCGGCTTTTTTGCATATTTACAGATGTTTTCGGTTTATATTAAAGCTAATAGGTAAAAAAAGGAGCCAGGCATTTTTTTGAAATTAGTTAAAGATATTTTAGGTTAGGGCGGTCCCGCATGTGAATAGTGAGGGTTTCACTTTGAGTGAAGCCCTCACTACTTTCTAGTCGGCACCTGCCTATTATTTGGATATTCCCAGCGGAAGGCAGGCATATTGGATATTTTAGATTTTAAAAAGAAAAAATGTAAGATAAGGAATCAGAAATGTAAAATCAGGAATTACTTACGACGTGGGTGTTACCTACCAGGCATGCTTATTTTTTATTGGGTGTTTGTCTTTTTTGAAAAAGTCCTTTCCCTACAATTTTCCCATGTTCCATATATCAGTAGGTTCAAAGTCTCTTGCTGAATAGCGCAAGATTGATATTCAGGCAAAAGTTTTGTAAGGGCAATACAGCTTGCCGTTATACAAATAGTTAACTTCATTATATCCCAGAAGTACCAGATCTGTACTTAAAGTGAACCGAATCGTTACTTCCAGGTTATACTCCTTAAAAGAAATCATAATTTGCAAGTGATTCTTAAATAAGAATTAGCTGAATTATTGTATTTTTACTTGAAATGAAATATCTTTGAATGCTAGTAAATACAGTGAAAAAGGTAATATTCCTATTTTTTTTTGAAAAAGTCAGAATATTATCCCAATCTATATGGACAAATAAAAAAAATGTTTTAATATTGTAAGATGTATT
>JAADGO010000065.1 GCA_013152355.1 Chlorobiota bacterium | reverse complement strand
TTCCGCGATGTACGGACAATGGTCATTTTGTTTGGTATCCCAATTGCCCAGCTATTGATTTTTGGTACGGTGATTAAAAATGAAATCAACGATATAAGCATTGCAATCTACGACCAGTCGAAAGATGAAACCACACAGCGGATTACCAATAAACTCTTGTCATCGGGGTATTTTACTCTTGACAAATACCTTGAGGGCACACACGATATCGAAAAAATATTCAAACAGGGAAAAATAAAAGAGGTAATTATTTTTGAATCCGATTTTGGTGAATTACTGGTAAAAGAGGGCAAAGCCAAAATGCAGATTATTGCCGATGCCTCCGACCCGAATATTGCCAGGCTTGTGGTAAGTTATACCAAAGGTATTGTCAATGATTTTATCAGGAAAGAGCATCCTGAACTGCAAATACCGTATCAGATTACCCCTTCGGTGCGGATGTTTTTTAACGAAAACATGAAAAGTGTTTACATGTTTGTCCCCGGGATTATGGCTATGATTTTAATGCTCATTTCGGCAATGATGACCTCTATATCAATAACCCGCGAAAAAGAAATGGGGACTATGGAAATACTCCTGGTTTCGCCATTAAAACCGCTCCAGATAATATTGGGGAAGGTTACTCCCTATTTGTTCCTTTCAATAATAAATGCTGTTGTAATTATTTTAATAGGCAGGTTTGTTTTCGGGGTGCCAATTAATGGCAGTGTTTTGCTTTTAATGGCAGAAACCATCCTTTTTATTTTGATGGCACTTTGCCTGGGCATCCTGATATCAACAGCTGCAAAAGACCAAATGGTAGCCATGTTTATTTCTATGATTGCCCTGATGCTACCAACAATCCTGTTATCCGGGTTTATTTTCCCGATTGATAATATGCCTGTAATTTTACAATGGCTTAGCCAAATTATGCCAGCCAGGTGGTTTATAGACATTGTCCGTAGTATTATGCTCAAAGGGGTAGGATTCGGTTATATCTGGCAGGAAACATTAATAATATTAGGAATGGCTGTTTTCTTTTTAATGGTTAGTGTGAAAAAATTTAAGATAAGACTGGAATAGGGCAAAGAGATGAAAACAATACTATATATCCTTCAAAAAGAATTCAGGCAGGTGTTCCGTAACAAGACGATGCTGCCAATGATTATTGCTGTCCCGCTGATGCAAATGCTGATATTGGTTTTTGCGGCTACCTACGACCTCCAGAAAATAAATGTTGTGGTGGTTGACAAAGATATGTCGCAAACATCAGGGGAGCTGATCGCCAAATTCGATGGTATACCTTTTTTCAAGGTGAATGCGGCAGCATTTTCTGAGAATATTGCTGAAGAAAGCATTTTCAGAGACCAGGCAGACCTGGTTATTGTGGTTCCTCCCGACTTTGAGCGAAACCTGATGCGGGAAAATGAAGGGCATGTACAATTGTTAATCAATGCCATTGACGGCAACTCGGCTCAACTCATTTATTCGTACTGTAACTTTATTATCCTGGATTTCAATACAAAACTTATTGCCGACTGGAAGGGGATGCCCGGTTTTACGCCTCCTTTCTCAGTCGGGATAGCAGAAAGCTACTGGTACAACAAAGCCCTTGATTATAAATGGTACATGGCTCCGGGCATATTGGCAATACTGGTTACCATCATCGGGATGTTCCTTTCGGGGATGAACCTGGTGCGCGAAAAAGAAGCAGGGACAATTGAGCAACTGAATGTAACCCCCATAAAAAAATACCAGTTTATTCTTGGCAAGTTAATCCCTTTCTGGGTAATTGCCCTGTTCGACCTGGCTTTTGGCCTGCTTATCGCCCGGCTGGTTTTCGACCTTCCCATTGTTGGGAGCCTGCCTTTGCTTTTCGGGTTTGCAGGGCTTTACCTGATCAGTGTCCTTGGGCTGGGGTTGTTTATTTCAACGGTATCCGATACACAGCAACAAGTTATGTTCATCAGTTTCTTTGTTATGATGGTATTTATCCTGATGGGCGGTATTTTCACCCCGGTAGAAAGTATGCCTGGCTGGGCTCAGATTATCAACCACGCGAACCCCATCTCTTACTTCATGCGGATTATGCGGATGGTGTTGCTTAAAGGCTCCGGCTTCTTCGACCTGCTTAAAGAGTTCTTTTCGTTAATTATTTTGGGTATTTTATTTTTGAGCCTTGCAATCTGGAGGTATCGGAAAACAACGTAAAAAAAACATGCAAACCTTTTTGGTTTTAGTCCGGGCATTCAACTATATTTTTATATTCTGCCATTCAGAGAGGCTGGACGGGGCTTCTACGACTTCCTCAGGTAAACCAGTATCTGGCCATTGTAGAATGTTTTGTCCAGTTGGTAGTCGTTTTTAATCATATCCTGCACCAACCCGAATTTCCGCCATACCAGCACATATTTGGGCCTTCCCCTGATTATCCGCCGGATTTCACTTTTATTATCAATATCGTATGCTTTATATAAATCAGTTGACAATATACTGGAATGGACATACTTGGTAGGCGATTCTTTTTTAAGTAAATAATAGATAACCTGCTCATAGTTGGAAACATAAACAATATCTTTTTCAGAAAGGCCCTTCTTTAAATAATCAGCCACCTCCTGATTGTAGTCGGCAGCAAGGAAATTTGTTTTAATACTGACAAACTGCATGGCAACAACAAAAAGAATAAGGAACAACGCCCCCACCCTCTTTTCAAAAAGAACCCGGGTAAATTGTGTCTTTTGCAGTTCAGGATGGAAGAAAAGCCCCGAAACCATACTTATTGGCAACATCAACTGAATAGTATAATGGCTGAACCCTTTCCCCGGTAAATAAATAGCAATCAATACCCCGGTAATCCAAACTATAAAGAACGGCTTCACCCACTTTTCCAGGAAACCACTTTTCGAGAACATTACATAAAAAAAGATAATTGAAAAGGGTAGGAACCTCCCCGTAAAATCGAGCAGCATCTTCAGATAAGGCCATAAAGCGGCATTCTCACTATACCTGCCTGGCAATTTATATGTCACAAAATAGAAATCGGTGAAGTTGCTGTTCATAAAAAAATAGAGGTTCACCAGTACAAAAGGTATTGAGAATCCAATCCCCGATAAAAAATAGGGGGCAATGAACTTAAAACTTAATTTCTCCCCTGATTTTAGGAACTCCATCACCATAAAGAAAGATACAATCGCCACATAATCGAGCAATACCAGGTACTTGATGATAAACCCGACCCCCAATAACAGCCCTCCTAAGAAATAAGACAGGTTGGCTTTGCGTAAAAACAGCAAAAGCCCGGCAATGGTGAAGAAATTGAAAAACAATTCTGTATTGGGGGAAAGCCCAAAATAGTTCCAGGTAGAAGTGTATAGGATATATATGAATCCACCTGCAATGGCTACCCTGCGGTTAGCAAACAATTTTTCAGACGACTTAAAAAGAAGGTAGGCAGAAGCTCCTGTAATTACTGCTACTAAAAGCCTTTTATAAAAAATAGAATAACCACTGATAAACTGGAAGAAAGCATAGATCAGGAATATGCCAACAGGTTTTGTGTCGGTTACATCCGTGTATAAAACTTCTCCTTGCAGGATATCCCTTCCAATGACCAGGTACGTTGATTCATCGTGTTCAAGCACACTGGGGGAAAAACTAAAAAAACGTAATAAAATGGTAACAACAATATAAATAAGGAATAAACCCAAGTTTTTATTAATGTGCATTTGGTTTCTTTAGCGTACTATATGAAGTTGTTTAAAGGTTGTTTAAAGTTAAATTGAAAACCTGCGAGCAACATCTTGATTCCATTGGACTTCAGCTAATTTTTCTTCCATCCCGAGTGTTCGGGATGCAAGAAAAACCGAGCTTCCCCGAATCCTCGGGGCTGAAAATCAATATGTCACTCTCGAAAATCCCCTTTAACTTTAAACAACTTCTATTTGAGAAGGGCAAATGTATAAGAAAAAACTTATGAAGAAGCATCTTCAGGAAAAGAATCACTCCCTTAAACTTATCGAGACATGGCCGGTTTGTTTTAAAAGAATCCCGCCTAACGCCTCTTTAGTGAGATGGCTGACCCTTCCTGAAGGTATCTTACCGCTGCTTCGTAACGGTTGCAGGTAATATTTGCCGGAGATGGCTGGTAAGATGCCTTTGATATCATTAATGCCCAGGGTAGCATCTAATGTTGTCCTGAATTCATATTCAGCCCCTGAATTAATAATGATTTTTATGGATTCTTCCACTTTGCCCAATAATGCCGAATTAAACCTCCCACCCACAATTTTTTTATATTTCAACAAAACCAGGGGTGCTTTTATATCCATTGCAACATAGTCAACCAGCTTTTCACCCAATAAGCGGCTTAGCACCTGAGGGTTGGAGCCATTGGTATCTAATTTAACACTCAACCCATATTCTTTTACAACCGAAATAAAACCGTACAGGCTGCTGTGGAGGGTGGGTTCTCCTCCGGTAATAACTACTGCATCCAACAAATCCCTGTTATTGCTAATCCAGCCCAGGGCATAACCTGTATCAATCCTTTTGGTATTTACAATTAATTCGGGTAACACCAATTCAGGGTTGTGGCAATAGGCACACCTGAAATTACACCCCCTGGTAAAAACCACCGCAGAGATATGGCCGGGGTAATCAATCAGGCTCTGCTTCTGGAAACCGCCTATGGGCAATTCCATATATTTAATATCATTAAAAGAATCCTGCATGATTACCCCGCTATAAAAAAGTATGTTGCCATCCCTGCACCCCTATTCACTTACAATCAAACTGGTATCAGGCTTCACCACTGCCTTTTTTTCAATCCCTCCCGTGTCAAACAGTTTACGCTCTATAAATTCCTGTTTTTTGCCTTCATTCCATTGGCTGACGGGGCGTAAATAGCCAACAATGCGCGAAAACACGGTACACTCCTGCTCAATATTACCTGATTTGCATTTTGGGCAAATAGTGTGCTCACCAAAAATGTAACCATGGTTGGGGCAAATACTAAATGTTGGCGTAAGAGTTATGTATGGCAACCGGAAATTGGCCGTAACCTTTTTGATTAATTGCTTAACCGAATTGGCAGGCAATTGGCTTTCGCCTATAAACGTGTGGAAAACAGTCCCTCCGGTATATTTTATTTGCAGGTTATCCTGAAGCCGGAGTGCCTCAAATAAATCATCGGTATAGTTCACCGGCAGTTGGGTAGAATTAGTATAAAATGGTTGAGCCCCATTTTTATATGCCGGTTCATTCGCAACCAGGATATCAGGGTACTGCATTTTATCTATCCTTGCCAGGCGATAACTAGTGCCTTCGGCAGGAGTAGCCTCAAGGTTATAAATATGCCCCGTTTCTTCCTGGAACTCTTCCAGTTTCCCACGCATAAAATCCATTGTTTTCAATGCAAAATCATGCCCTTTTTCCTCGCCTATCAGATGCCCGCTAAAATTCAGGCTGCACTCATTCATCCCAATTAACCCTATTGTTGAAAAATGGTTGTCCCAATATGCCCCTGCCCTTTTATACAAATGGCGCAGGTAAAACTTCGAATATGGGTATAAACCCTGCTCTGTAAGCCGTTCGATTACTTTCCGTTTGATCTCCAGGCTGTTTTTTGCCTGTTCCATCAGCCATTCCAGGCGCTGAAAAAAATCACTTTCTGACTTTGCCTCGTAACCAAGTTTTGGCAGGTTTATTGTCACCACGCCAATTGAGCCGGTCAGGGGGTTAGCCCCAAATAAACCACCTCCCCTTTTTTGAAGTTCGCGTTTGTCTAACCGCAGGCGGCAACACATACTGCGGACATCATCCGGTTTCATGTCGGAATTGACAAAATTTGAAAAATATGGAATCCCATACTTGCCGGCCATTTCAAAAATTATATCGTAACAGGGGTTATCCCATTCAAAATCAGGAGTTATATTGTAGGTAGGTATCGGAAATGAGAAAACACTCCCATTCCTGTCTCCCTCAAGCATAACTTCAGCAAAAGCCTTGTTGAAAATATCTAATTCCGGCTGAAAACCCTCATACGTTGCGTCCTGCAACTCCCCGCCAATAATAACCTGTTGCGACTTCATATAACCGGGGATTTTCAAATCCAGTGTAACGTTTGTAAAAGGTGTTTGAAACCCAACCCTGGTTGGCACATTCATATTGAAAAAGAATTCCTGGATACACTGCTTAACCTGATCGTAGCCGATATTATCGTACCGGATAAAAGGGGCCAGGTAAGTATCAAAATTAGAAAAAGCCTGAGCCCCGGCAGCCTCGCCCTGCATAGTATAAAAGAAATTAACTATTTGGCCTAAGGCAGTCCGTAAATGTTTGGCGGGCTTACTTTGCATCTTCCCTTCGACACCTTTAAACCCCGTCAATAATAAATCTTCCAGGTCCCAGCCTACGCAGTAAACACTTAAAAAGCCTAAATCGTGTATATGAAACCGGCCTTGTTTATGAGACTCAGCTATCTCTTTCGGATAAACCTGGTTTAACCAGTATTGAGAACTTACGAGAGTTGAAATGTGCTGGTTAAGCCCCTGCAGAGAGTATGAAGAGTTGGCACTCTCTTTCACGCGCCAGTCGTTCAGGTTGATATAATCTTCAATTAAATCAATATTCGAGAATATCTCTTTAGCATCTCTGATATTTTGATGCTGGTAACGGTAAATGATGTATGCTTTGGCTGCCTCGTATTCATTATTTGCGAACAACATCTTTTCAACAACATCCTGTATCTCCTCAATTGCCGGAGGATTTCCCCTGTGCTCAAAATCAAGTTTCTCAACGATTTGTCTACTCAACAATGCGGCTTTAGCACGGTTTGGGTTGCCAATTGCACGAAAAGCCTTGAAAATGGCAAACGTAATCTTTTCTTCGTCAAATACGGCAACACGCCCATCTCTTTTAATAACGGTTTGGTTTTTCTGAGCTGCATTTTTGTCCATAATATTCAATTTTAATGGTTATGAAGCTGCCTGACTTTAAACAACTTCTATTTATAAAATGCAACTTCGGAAGATTAGAAAGGTAAAGATTACACGCCAGGTATTCCTTCCCTTTGCTTTTCGCCCGAAAGCTACGGAATTAATTACTGGCAGGTCTTCTGGCTTGTCTGGTTTCAGCGGCCTTCCCACCCCAATTATCGGTGCAGTGGCAACAGTTTGCTTAACCTTTAAGTAGACTTACAGCTGCGGGGACAGCTCCGGAATTTCCTGGTTAAAAATAACAGGATCACCGGATTCCCTTTTTCATCCTTTATTTTATATCAAAACAAAGAATACCAGCAATTCTTAAACAAGTATACGGCAAAAAGAAGAGGTAGTAAAATTGAGTTTTTAACATTTGCCGGGAGAATGGGGCTAATTGCCTGCAAATACAGCGCATACAATGTTTATAACCATAAAAATATGCGGTTCTGGATAATGAAGTTCCTTTTAGTTTATTTTGATTTCGAAATCATCCCGGTCGTTTAATACCGGGAATTTTTCCCGGAAATTTTGTAGTTCGGATAGGGAAATGGTGAATGTTTTTACCTGTTCGGAACCGTCCATGAAAGTACAGCCTCCTTTGGCATCGACAACTGCCGACCCGCCTTCGTAACCTACTCCTGTGGGGTCGCTCCCTACCCTGTTTACACCTGCAACATACGCCTGGTTCTCAATAGCCCTTGCCACCAGGAGGGTTTTCCATACATGCTGCCTTACAGAAGGCCAGTTTGCCACATAAATCAACAGGTCGTAATCGCCCCTGTTCCTGCTCCATGCCGGGAAACGGAGGTCGTAACAAATTAACGGGCAAATACGCCATCCTTTATAATCAACAATTAGCCTTTTATTGCCCGGTGAATAATGCAAATTTTCTTCGCCCATGGTGAAAAGGTGCCGCTTGTCGTACCATTTGACTTCTCCACC
>JAADGO010000120.1:352-4534 GCA_013152355.1 Chlorobiota bacterium | reverse complement strand
ATAGTTAATATATTCTCAGTATCTTACAAATATAGGAATCTAAATAAAAAAGCAGTAAAACTTTTAGAAATCTAATTAAAAACTACTATTTTTAAGAATTTTGGAAGCAGTTCTGTTTTTCAGGGATATATTTTAAAATTTGTTTTATAAAAGGTTTTTGAATCAATACTCATATTTATGCAAGATAATAGCAATCCGTTAATTTTTGTTGTCGAAGACAATAAGATTTATAATAAGTTGTTGGTAAGGCATTTGGGATCAAATAAGTTTACAAATGTAAAATCTTTTTATACAGGTGAAGAATGTTTGAAGTATATGCATGAAGAACCTGTCATTGTTATCCAGGATTACTTGCTGGAAGGAATGAATGGCATAGAAGTTTTGAAAAGAGGCAAACAAATAAGCCCTGCATCTGAGTTCATATTCCTTTCGGGCCAGGATAATATGGATATTGCTGTAAATACAATGAAGTTCGGTGCTTACGATTACATTGTTAAAGACCAGATGACACTTGATAAGATGATTGATAAAATCAAAAAGATATTGTCGGTTAAGAACCTGGAAAAATCTAACAAACAATATAAAAAAGGGAAGGTCCTTTTCTTTGTTATCCTTGCCGTAATTATCCTTACAATTATTATTATCTTTTTAAACGACCTGTATAAAAATATTTAGCCCCCCTTTAATCCGTTACTTTCTCCAGCCGTTTTAAGATACTAAAGATAAATATAGCTGATAATAAGCACATTACAACAAGGATGGTGAAAAACTGCCATAACTCAATTTTATCCCAGAAGTAACCGATTAACCCGGCCATTAGATTACCAATAGCAGTGGCAGCCAGCCAGCCTCCCTGTGCCAGTCCTTTATATTTCGGAGGGGCAACTTTTGAAACAAAAGAAATCCCGATCGGGCTTAAAAATAATTCTGCAATTGTTAACATGAAATAGGTGCTGATTAACCAGTAGGGCGACTTCAGGACATCAGATACTCCCCCCTGGAGCTCTTTGGGCGACATCAAATTTACAGAAGCCCCTACCAACAGCATAAACCCAACGGCTGTTAAAATCATCCCTATCCCTATTTTGCGTGGAGACGAAGGTTCTTTGCCGTTTTCGCGCAAATGTGTAAAAAATCCAATGATTACAGGGGTAAGGAAAACAATAAATATCGGGTTAAAATGTTGGAACATCTGGGGTGCAATATTCATTTTTTGTTCATAACCGGAGAATACCCAGTAACAGATTGATGAACCTGCTACAAGCAACAGGGCTCCTGCCAGTTTCCATTTTGGTTTAGTTTTTTTGTTTATTATCATAATTAACCCGATTATTGCTGCCAGTAGCGGTAAGAATGCAGCCAGGTCAAAAAAGATATAAGTAAAATTACTAATCTGGCTTTCTGTATAATCACGGGCAAAGATTGACATGGTGAAGCCATTTTGGTGGAACGCCATCCAGAAGAACATAACTACCGAGAAAACCAGAAACAGGGCAATTAACCGGGCACGTGTTTCTTCGGGTTTCAATACAATTACCTGGCTCTTCAGATTTTCATCTTTTGATTTTTGGTGCTCGGTTATGTCGGCCGATTTATAATATTTACGGAATCCTATAAAAATCAGAAATGAAACAATCATGCTTACTGCGGCAATCCCAAACCCTGCATTATACGATGCCGATAATGTATCGATATAGGTGTGGCTGAACCGGGCCAGGTCGTGGACGGTAGTCCCCAGTTGGTTTTTTGCCAGTTCTGCCAGCTCTGCGGTTACTGAAGTATTGCCTTCAATGAATTTATGTGCCAAATCGGGTATTCGCGGGTCGTAGGTTAGCCCCTCCTTGCCAAGTATCCAGTTACTGATACCTGTTGCTGCCGAAGGTGCGAAGAATGCCCCAATGTTTATTCCCATATAAAATATATTAAAAGCATTGTCGCGGTTGCCGTTATACCGTGGGTCATCGTACATATTCCCAACCAGTGCCTGGAGATTCCCTTTGAAGAAACCTGTCCCCAGGGATATAACTGCCAGGGAAGAAACCGTCATAATCATTGCCTGCCCCGGAATTGCCAGCATCAGGTATCCTATGAACATCACAATCGTGCCCAGGGTAATTGTTTTGCCATAGCCCAGCATCCTGTCGGCAATTATCCCCCCCAGAAGTGGCAGGAAATAAATCCCAAATAAAAACCCGCCGTAATAAGCTCCGGCTTCGGTAGCCGAAAACCCGTATTTAGCCTGAAGGTAAAGCACAAAAATGGCAAGCATGGTATAGTACCCGAAGCGTTCGCCCATATTTGCAAAAAACGCTACGTATAATCCCTTAGGATGTCCTTTTAACATAGTGGTATTTTTAGTGAATGATTTCTTTTGAACCTGTGGGGTGCAAATATAGGCATCTTTCCGGGTTGTAAAAATTGATAATAGTCAGGCTAAATTGAAAAAAGGGAAGTTTTGTTGCCTAAACTTTTATACGATTTTACCTCAAGTGGGTAATTTGGGTATTCCGAAGTGAATTTGGCATATTTTTTAGGGTTGTACATCTTTTCATCGAATTTGCATTCCAGTGCGAAGCCCTTGTCAAATTCTGTTGTTACGATAAAATCAACTTCATTGCCATTTATAGTCCGCCAATACCTGATTTCTTCAGGGTCGTATTTGTTACGAAGTTCTATAAAAACAAAATTTTCGATAAGCCCGCCTTTATCCAACCGGTTTTCAATCGGCATGAATTGATTTAATAGTGTATTCCTTAATCCAAGGTCGTTAAAATAGGCCTTCGGCATTTTTGTCAATTCTTTTTTCAGGTTCCTGAAAAACGGACGGACAAGATGTATATGGAACGTTTTCCTTAAAATAGTTATATAATTTTCTATTGATGTAACGGAAAGTTGCAATGAGTTGGCCAATTGATTCATGTTTAATAACCCTCCCGTTTGCGATGCCAGGATTTTCAAAAGGAAGAAGAATTTTTCTTCATTACGTATTCCACTCTCAAGAATATCTCGTTTAATGAAGGACCGGGATAATTCATTTAATAAGCTTTTCTTCCTTTCAAGATCATTGAGAAGGACAACGGCCGGATATCCCCCATAAGTCAGGTATTCGTCAAGGTATTGGTATAAAGTTCTAATTTTAAGTGAATAGTAGTTATCTCTTGATATTATTTCTTTTAATTCCGAATTTAAGTCATCGTTCCCTGTCTTAAAATGAAGGAACTCTTTAAAACAAAGGGTATATAAATTAAATATTTTTTTCCGGCCGGCCAGTGAATCCTTAAATTTCCGGTCGATATAAAAAGCACTGCTCCCTGTAGAGATTATCTTTAATTGTTTGTGGTGAAAATCGAAATGATATTTTAAAAAATTTGTAGGGTCTTTTAGATATTGTACCTCATCTATTAAAATGTATTTGAAATTTTCCGTTTTGGGAATGAAGGAAAATAATTCTTCAGGATGTGAATTCAATTTTGATAAGACCTCAGGATCTTCCAATGAAAGATACAAAGTCTGGTGCTTTCCTTCTTTCAGGTAATTTTCAATCAGCCTTAAAACGGAAGTCTTACCACATTGACGTGAGCCAACAATGACAATAAATTCTTTATACTGAAGGCTGTCGTAAATATCATTTAATATTGTTCTCGGATATAGATTCATATAGCAAAAGTAAAAAATATCTGATAATTTTCATTCGCAAAGTAAAAAATATCTGATAATTTTCATTTACAGAGTAAAAAATATCAGTTTCGTCCTTCTTAAAAGCTGTCTGAAAAATAAAATTTAAACAGTCTCTTAAATTTTGTAATTTTATCGGAAATATTCATAATCATGAAAATATTCACCACAAAACAGATTGCTGAAATTGATAAATACACAATCGAAAATGAACCGATTGCCGATATTGACCTGATGGAAAGGGCCTCATTGCAGATTGTTAACTGGCTGGTCAGGAATATTTCGAACGAAAAGCAACTGGTTTGTTTTGCCGGGCCGGGGAATAATGGGGGCGATGCTTTGGCAATTGCACGTTTGATGGCCGAGTACGATTATTCGGTAAGTGTATACCTTCTTGATTTGGGTAAAGGGCTTAAAGGTTCGCCGGCTATCAACTGGCAACGATTAATTGACCAGGGCAAAGTTACCCTCCACCGCATTAAAGGAAAGGGCGATTTCCCCGGGTTG
>JAADGO010000120.1:0-296 GCA_013152355.1 Chlorobiota bacterium | reverse complement strand
TTGACAGGTTTACCTGCTGAACTAGTCCGGTTTATCAACCAAAGCAAAGCAGAAATAATAGCTATTGATATACCAAGCGGGCTGATGGGAGAGGACAACAGTGCGAATATCCCCGAAAATATTATAAAGGCCGGCTGGACATTGACATTTCAATTCCCAAAGCTTAGCTTTTTATTCCCCGAAAATGAGAAATACCTGGGCAGGTGGGAAGTGTTGCCTATTGGCCTGCATCCGGAAGGGATTGCCCAAATACCCTCAGAATATTTTTACCTGGAAAAGGAAACCATAAAAGGATT
>JAADGO010000203.1 GCA_013152355.1 Chlorobiota bacterium | reverse complement strand
ATTGCGAATGCAGTAAACATTGACGCCGTAAAAGAGTACCACGAATCGTGGCCTGCAAACAGTATCCAAACAATGCAAATTGTCAATAAATACGGCGAGGTCAGGGTGAACAACAACGGAGGCAGCGAAGTCACTGTGGATGTAATTGTAACGGTTGAGGCTTCCAGCGAAAGCCGGGCAAATAAAATGCTGCAATTTATCGATATTAATTTTTCCAAAAGCGGGAATAAAGTAAAAGCTGAAACCAGTATCGATAATGATTTTAAAAGCCGCAAGAACTTTACAATTGACTACACAGTTAATATCCCAACGGATAAAAACCTGATTATTGAGAATAAATTCGGGAATGTTGTGGTAAACGAATTAAATGCCAAGGGGGATTTCATCGTCAAATATGGCCTTTTTTCAGCATATAAACTAAATGGGGTAAATCCTGAAGATATCAACATTACCCTGGAATATGGCAAGGCAACCATAGAAACTATCTCCTCTGCCATTATAACTGTCAAATATTCAAAGATATTCCTGGGAAAGGCCAATGACCTGGAATTAACATCAAAATACTCTGTTTTAAATATTGAAGACCTAAGGTCCATCACACTGGACTCGAGGTACGACACGTTCAATTTTGAAAAAGCCGGCTCGATAGAAGGAGGCACAAAATATTCAAACTTTAAAATTGATGAGCTAAAAAAAGCAATAAAGATTGAAAACGGCTATGGCAGTATTAAGGTAGGTGAAGTTGCTTCCGATTTTGAGTTAATAAGCATAAACAACAGTTATGGAGGCATAACACTGGGGATGGGCAGCCAGGCATCGTACGATGTTGATGTAACTTGTGAATATTGCAGCATCTCTTATGATGCGGACAGGTTCGCGGGCAATAAACAATCGGAAAATCACACCAAATCCATAAAAGGGAAAATGGGAAGCGGCGAACCGTCAGGTAAGGTTGTTATAAACAGCCGCTATGGAGGCGTAAAACTATACGATTAGTACACATTTAACATACCATTAACAAAACCGTAGGCCGGAATAGCTTACGGTTTTTTTTATTTTATAAATTTGCAGTTACCAGATGACGGCAAAAATAAAATTACATATTGTTGCATTTAATGTCCCCTACCCGGCAAACTACGGTGGTGTGATAGATATCTTCTTCAAGGTAAAAGCATTATGGAAGGCAGGAGCAAAAATACACCTACATTGTTTCCAATACGGAAGGGGTAAGCAGCCCATATTGGATAAATATTGCGAGAAAGTATATTACTACAAAAGGGGGAGAGGGGTTAGGCATGCATTTAAAAGCAGCCCTTATATTGTTGCGACAAGGAATAACCCAGAATTGCTTGAAAACCTTTGTGCCGTTAAAGCCCCAATTATATTTGAAGGGCTACACACCTGTTACTTTTTAGGGCACCCATTGCTGGAAGATTATACAAAAATAATCAGGATGCATAATATTGAGCATGATTATTATAATGGACTTGCCAGGGCCGAAAGCAATATATTCAGGAAGGTATATTTCAGGAGGGAAGCCACAAAATTAAAGCAATTTGAGTCAGAGGCACTAAAGAAAGCTGATTTGTTGTTGGCTATATCGCCATCCGACCAAAGATATTTTGAACAAATCCATCCAAAATCTTATTTCATGCCTGCTTTCCACAGCCATGAGAAAGTACTTTCCAAAAGAGGCAAAGGAGATTATATCTTATTCCATGGGAACCTGGGCGTGGCAGAAAACCAAAAATCAGTACTATTCCTGATACAACAAGTACTTTCCGATGAAAAGTACCCAACTATTATTGCAGGTATGGATCCTCCGAAAAAACTAAGGGCTGCAATAAAAAAATACCGGCATATAAAAATTGTAGCAAACCCGGCAGCAGGAAAAATGGAAGAGCTTATATCGAACGCACATATTTGTCTCTTGCCAACCTTTCAACCAACCGGTTTAAAGCTAAAATTGATTGATTCACTTTTTGCAGGTAGGTTTTGCCTGGTGAATTCAACAATGGTAAAGGAAACCGGGCTGGAGGGGCTTTGTATTGTCGCCGATACGCCTTCAGGACTGAAAACAGCAATAAAAAATACCTGGGGGGAAAAGTTTAGTGAAGAAGGCCTGAATAAAAGGAAATATATATTAGAATCAGTTTTTTCGAACAATCTTAATGCCCAAAGGTTATGTAACCTTGTAGGTGAAGTATAATATTATCTAAAAATAAATGTAAAATGAAGCAACTATCTTTAATTGGAATCCTGTTTATATTAGCAACAGGGCTACGTGCACAAGGGTATTCTATTAAAATAAACCTGCCGGATGCCCCGAATGAAAAGATATCGCTGGCACATTATTACCTTTCAAAATTATATATTGACGACACCACTCACGTTGACGACAAAGGGGTTGGCGAATTCAAAGGCGACTCATTGCTCCACCAGGGCCTGTATAAAATTTACCTCAACAGCAAAAAGCACTTCGATTTCCTGCTGGCAGAAGACCAGGATTTTGTAATAACCAACCCTGATTTCAGTGTTGAAAATATTAAAATAGAGGGAGCCCGGCAAAGCCAGGAATTTGCCGATTACATGAAGTTCCTGAATTCGCTGCAAAAAAAACGCCGCGACCTGGCAGAAAAAATGAAAACAGCTACCGGTGAAGACAAAGCAGCATACCGTAAAGAACTGGAAGGTTTGACAGGGCAGTTGCACGACTACTGGCTAAAAACAGACGAAAAGTACCCGAATACTTTATTGTCAAAATTCTTACTGGCTAACTACGTACCAACTCCTGACCTAGACAGTATCCCTGAGGATATCCGGCAAAACGACTCGTTATTGTTACGTTACAGGTTCGATTTCCAGAAACAGCATTATTTCGACTATTTCGACCTGCTGGACGAGCGGATGCTCTATTCTCCTCTGACAAAGCCTAAAATTGAATCCTACTTCACCCAAATACTTTTGCAAACTTTTGATTCGGTATATGCCGGGTCGCTCGAACTAATTGAAAAAGTGCGCCCCAATAAACCGATGTTCCAATATGTTACCTCTTATATTCTAAACAGTAGCATCAATAGTAAGATTATGGGTATGGATGCACTGTTTGTTGAATTAGCCAAAAAGTATTACCTGTCGGGCGAAGCTTTTTGGGCTGACTCAACCACCATCGAAAAAATAAAGGAAAATGTCCTTTTTGCAGAAAAGAACCTTATCGGGCTAACCGCCCCCGAATTAAAATTAGAAGGCATCAATGGTGAAGAATATTTCAGCCTGCACCAGGTTGACGCAAAACGGACATTGTTACTAATTTATGAGCCCAACTGTTCGCATTGCAAAATCTTTGTGCCCAAACTACATGAACAAGTATACCGGAAATTTAAGGATAAAGGATTTGAGGTTTATGCCATATATTCGATGGATAATAAAAAAGAATGGGTAGACTTTGTTGAAAAGAATAATTTGTACGATTGGATAAATGTTTGGGACGAACACGACCTGTCGCGGTTTAAGATAACTTATGATGCCCGGAAAACACCAGGCGTATACCTGTTAGACGAGAACAAAAAAATTATCTATAAAAAACTCGGGGTTGACCAGATTGAAAAAATACTGGAGGAAGACCTGGGAGGAGGATAACCGCCCATAATTTTCTTCTCTGGCATTCTGCTTTTGACCACACAATTGATTCTTTTTTATATTTTTACTGCCTGTTATGAACTTTAGGGAAAAATATGCACATAAACGGCTTGAAAAGAAAGCGCAACGAGTAGGCCGCAAAGTAGAACTTTTTGACTTTACGAAAGCAAAAAAGATTGGCATATTATGGCATATTGACGATGAACATGGATTTTCATATATAACCCAATATTTTAAAAGCAGTGGATTAGATTTTACCAGCCTTTGTTATGCGGGGAAAAACAAAGAAGGCGGCCTTAACCAATTTGACGACAAAGACCTGAACTGGCTTGGCTTCCCCAAATCAGATATTGCCAAAACATTTATAAACACCGAGTTCAGCCTTTTAATGAATATTTCGGCCGTAAACAGTTTCCCATTGCAAGTGGTAACAGCTTTATCCAGGGCAAAATTTAAATGCGGGTGGACAAATAGCCCTAACAACTATTTCGACCTTTTGATTGATGTCAGCAAAAATACTGACTCTGTATATTTAATAAAACAGCAACTATTTTATATTAAACAATTAACGATAAACTCAAAATAGGATGAGTAAGCTTTTTACCGGTGCCGGAGTTGCCTTAATTACTCCATTTAAAAACGATTATTCTATTGACTACGATGCACTTGGGCAAATTATTGAGAACCAGGTAGCTGGTGGAATGGATTATTTGGTAGCATTGGGGACAACAGGAGAACCCCCTACCCTGTCTGACAAAGAAAAAAACGATGTGGTGCGGTTTATTATTGAAAAATCGGCCGGAAGGCTGCCGGTTGTGGTTGGAATGGGCGGAAACAGCACACAAGCAGTGGTACACAACATAAAGAGCTTTAATTTAGAGGGGGCTTCCGGATTGTTAATCGTCACCCCTTACTACAATAAACCATCGCAGGAAGGGCTGTACAGGCACTTTAAAGCAGTTGCAGAAGAAAGCCCGCTCCCTGTTATATTATACAATGTGCCATCGAGGACAGGTACTAATATGGAAGCCGAAACTGTTATCAGGCTGGCTGAAGGTTCGGAAAAAATTGTCGCTGTAAAGGAAGCATCGGGTATTATGTCACAGCTGACGACTATTAAAAAGTACACCCCCGAAGACTTTACACTGATTTCGGGCGATGATGTTTTGGCACTCCCTATTGTTTCAATTGGGGGGAAGGGGATTATCTCAGTAATTGCAAATGCGCTTCCCGGCAAACTGAGTTCATTGATACACAATGCAATAAATAAAGATTTTGAAGGTGCACTGAAATTGCACCTCGAAATGATCGATTTATTTAAGCTTATTTTCAGGGAAGGGAACCCCGGGGGAATTAAAGCACTGTTGCACAGCCAGGGCATTATTGAGAATGTATTACGACTACCATTATATAAGGTCGGCGATGAAACCTATAGGCTTATAAGCGAAGCTTTAAAAAGGATGGGATAATTAATTGGTATTGAATACAAAAAAGTAAAGGGTTGGCTGTAATAAGCCAACCCTTTACTTCTCTTTATGCCCCTGCTTAAAATTTAATGCCTAATGACAATAACAGGGTATTATTCTTTCCTGACATCTCAGTCCCGGAATAAATATCCCCGGTACTTCTTTCTATCCGGGCATCAAAAGTTAAGAACAGTACATCAACACCTACTCCATACTGCCAGGCAAAAAGGCTATTCTTAAAATGCTCAACACTAAAAGTAGACATGTCATTATCAATGCTCTTTTTTGTTAAAAAGCTAAATGCCGGGCCTGCTAAAACCCGCAAATTAAAAGCCTTAAGGTCAACTACCTTTACACCCACAAGTATTGGGAGGTCAAAAGAATTATAATTAAAGGAACTAATTGTTTGTAACGGATTATAACTGGCGATCGCCTTAATATCGCCACCTTTAGAAATAAGGTATGCCTCGGGCTGGATGTAAAGCCGCCCCAGGTTAAGCCTCACAAAGGCGCCAAAGTGAAAATTATTAATTGTCTCGGAAGAAAACTCCCCTCTGTTTGTTGTTATCTTCGAGTTGTTTAAACCTCCTTTTAAACCCCAGTCATAGTCAAGCTTGTCTTGCCCGAATCCCGTAAGGGAAATTACAGAAAGTAAAATAAATGCAAAATATTTTTTCATAGCGTTATAGATTTTTCTTATTAAAACGGCATTAATTTAATTATCGTATATAAATTATTCTGCATGCATGGTTATTGTGCAATTCGATACCTTCCAGTACCCGGGGCTAACTTTTAAACCTTATCCCTTAGGGGTTGCCGGCTTCCCCTTTTTTAGATTGTTCAGTTTACCTGGCTTTGGCCTTCTTACTCCATAAGTACCCATGAAAATTTTACCTCTTCTTGTTTTTTTATCTCCTTTGCCCATTTTTCATTGTTTTTTTGTTACACCTCCAAAATTAGTAAAAAAAGAGGAATATAAGTGGTCGTAATGAGTTCTGTGTTTTCATACGCCACAATATTTTCGGTTGCAGGTGTTCTGTTGTTAAAACTATCCGCTGAAATTACCACAGAACCTTTCTGAAAAAACTGGAGTGTGACTTCTCTTGCCTGGTCATCATAATAGTAGCTACGAAGGAGCCCCGACTTCACAAATCCTAATTTATCGGCAATCTCGCCCTGTTTGAGGAAATATTTTTTAGGTTCAAGTATCTCAATAAAAAATATTCTTTAGTCGTTTCCCAATCCGACTCAGAGAACCCAAATTGCTGTATCAGCTTTTCTTTAAACCCAATCATAATTTTGTATTCTTTATCCACATATCTGCATACCTGTTTTTTTCTACAATATAAGATAAAATCAGCCTGCAAAAAAGGCAAAATAAAATTAATACGATTGTTGTAATTGAAACCTAATCTGTTACCCATGCAAGTCACATATATTGCTTAAAAAGACCGTTTATAAATAAGCATTCTTTTTATATTTTTAGCAATTTTCTTCTTATTTTCCCCATTTATTAAAATATGTAGATATTTAATGGATCTATCATGTAAAATTTTGAAACTTTTATGCTTGATTTTGTGTTAAATATTCAGAGACTGTTAAATTTTATTCTTGTGAAAGGTTATTGTATGTATTAAGGCCTCAGGCAAGGCAAAATTGACACAGTCCCGGATACTCGAGGGTTTAGGAAATTTTAATGTAGGATGAGGGCTTAAAACGCAAAAACAAATCAAAACCTGCCTTGTCTGGCAGGCAAGGATGAGATTAGAACAGCCTCTCAAATATTCCATCGAATCAGTAAAATTATAAATTAAAAATATATGTTTGACTTAAGTCTGATAAAAGAAGTCTATTCCAGGCTTCCTGAGCGAATTAAAAAAACCAAAAGTAAGCTTGGGCATCCGCTAACTTATGCTGAAAAAGTTTTATACTCCCACCTGTTTGATCCTGAGGGGTTAACAAAATTTAAACGAGGGGGGGCGTATGTAGATTTTACACCCGACAGGGTTGCCATGCAGGATGCAACGGCACAAATGGCATTGCTTCAGTTTATAAATTCAGGGAAACCAGCTACTGAGGTCCCCGCTACCGTTCATTGCGACCACTTGATACAGGCACAGGTAAACGGGTTGGCCGACCTGGATGTTGCAAAAAATGCCAACAAAGAAGTATACTATTTCCTTGAGTCGGTTTCAAATAAATATGGTATTGGCTTCTGGAAACCCGGTGCAGGGATCATCCACCAGGTAATTTTAGAGAATTATGCCTTCCCCGGGGGGATGATGATAGGTACAGACTCACATACGCCAAATGCAGGTGGGCTTGGTATGGTCGCTATTGGTGTTGGCGGTGCCGATGCTGTTGATGTTATGGCTGGTATGCCCTGGGAATTGAAAATGCCCAAACTGATTGGAGTTAAGCTTACGGGCAAATTGAATGGTTGGGCTGCACCAAAAGATATTATCCTGAAAATTGCCGGAATACTGACTGTAAAAGGAGGAACAGGGGCAATAATTGAATATTTTGGGGAAGGGGCAGAATCGCTGTCGGCAACAGGGAAAGGGACTATCTGCAACATGGGCGCTGAAGTAGGGGCTACTACTTCATTGTTTGCTTATGATACAAGTATGGAACGTTACCTCAAAGCAACCGGAAGGGAAGAGGTTGCAAAACTAGCCAATGGGATTGCCGAACATCTTGAAGCCGACCCGCAAGTATACGAAAACCCGGATTTATATTTCGACCAGGTAATAGAGATTAACCTTTCGGAGCTGGAGCCGCATATCAACGGGCCTTTCACCCCCGACCGTGCAACCCCCATCTCAAAAATGGCAGAAACAGCCAAAGAGAACGGCTGGCCATTAAAAATCTCAGTAGGGCTGATTGGCAGTTGTACCAATTCTTCTTATGAAGACATCTCAAGGGCTGCATCCATTGCAAAACAAGCTGTTGAAAAAGGCTTAACAGTAAATGCCGAATTTACAATTACCCCAGGGTCCGAACAGGTCAGGTATACTATCGAAAGAGATGGATTTATTGCCATCTTCAATGAAATAGGTGGAAAAGTATTTGCCAATGCCTGTGGCCCTTGCATTGGGCAGTGGGCCCGCGAAGGTGCCGACAAGCAGGAGAAAAATACCATTATACATTCCTTTAACAGGAACTTTTCGAAACGTGCTGACGGAAACCCCAATACCCATGCATTTGTATCTTCGCCCGAGATAGTTACAGCACTGGCAATTGCAGGCAAACTGGATTTTAACCCTATTACCGATACATTGATCAATAAAAACGGGGAAAAGGTAAAACTATCACCTCCGTCAGGCGAAGAGTTGCCTGCCAACGGGTTTGATGTGGAGGACAGTGGCTTCCAGGCTCCTGCAGCTGATAGCTCAGGAATTGAAATTTCTGTCGACCCTAAATCAAAAAGGCTACAACTGCTTTCGCCATTTGAACCATGGGACGGGAAAAATATAACAGGGGCAAAGCTACTTATCAAAGCACTTGGCAAATGTACTACCGACCACATTTCAATGGCCGGGCCATGGTTACGTTTCCGTGGCCACCTGGATAATATTTCAAATAATATGCTGATTGGGGCAGTCAATGCCTTCAACAGTGAAACCAATAAGGTCAAAAACCAATTAACCGGCGAATATGACGAAGTACCTAAAGTACAACGGTATTATAAAAAGTTCAATATCCCAACGGTTATAGTTGGCGACCATAACTATGGTGAAGGGTCGTCACGCGAACATGCCGCCATGGAACCGCGGCACCTTGGAGTGAAGGCGGTTATTGTCAAATCATTTGCCCGTATCCACGAAACAAACCTGAAAAAGCAGGGTATGCTGGCACTGACTTTTGCCAATGAGGACGACTATAACCTGATCCAGGAAGATGACACCTTCAATTTCTTAAACCTGGTTGATTTCCAACCCGGGAAACCCATAACAGTTGAAGTAGTACATGCCGATGGCACTAAAAATTTAATTAAATTAAACCATACCTATAATTCACAGCAAATAGAATGGTTTAAGGCCGGATCTGCATTAAATTTAATCAGAAAACAGAAATAGTATTAGTAAAATAAATTATATGCTGATTATCAATAAAGAACGAAAAGTTAATTAATTTTAGCGATGGTCAGCGAAACCAGTAAGAAAAAAAATCAAAATGCAAAAAATCAAAGTTAAAAATCCTGTCGTAGAACTGGATGGTGATGAAATGACCCGGGTAATCTGGGAATTTATTAAAGAAAGGCTTATCCTCCCTTACCTTGATATTGATTTGAAATATTACGACCTGAGTATTGAAAGCCGGGAAGCAACAAATGATCAGATCACGATTGATTCTGCTTTGGCTATTCAGAAATATGGTGTTGGGGTTAAGTGTGCCACCATCACTCCTGACGAAGCCCGGGTTGAAGAATTTAAGTTAAAGCAAATGTGGAAATCGCCAAACGGGACGATTCGAAATATATTAGGGGGTACAGTATTCCGCGAACCCATATTAATTAAAAACGTACCACGCCTGGTACCGGGCTGGAAATACCCTATTTGTATCGGACGCCATGCATTTGGAGACCAATACAGGGCTACCGATTTTTTAACTAAGGGGAAAGGTAAATTAACTATTACGTTCACTCCTGAAGACGGCAGCGAACCAATAACGCATGAAGTGTACGATTATCAGGGAGACGGGGTAGCCATGGCCATGTACAATACCGATGAATCTATTCGTGGTTTTGCCCGTTCGTGTATGAATCAGGCATTAAGTAAGAAGTGGCCATTGTATCTGTCAACTAAAAATACTATATTGAAGAAATACGATGGGCGGTTTAAAGACATATTCCAGGAGGTTTTTGAAACCGAGTATAAGGAACAGTTTGCAACAGCAGGAATCACATACGAACACCGCCTGATTGACGACATGGTTGCAGCAGCCTTGAAATGGGAAGGTGGATTTGTATGGGCATGTAAAAATTATGACGGAGATGTGCAAAGCGATATAGTGGCGCAGGGCTTTGGCTCATTAGGATTGATGACCTCAACGTTGATAACGCCCGATGGGAAAATAATGGAAGCCGAGGCTGCCCATGGAACGGTTACAAGGCACTACCGGCAGCACCAAAAAGGGAATCCAACTTCAACGAACCCAATCGCGTCAATTTTTGCATGGACAAGGGGTTTGGCTTTCCGCGGAGAACTTGATGAGACCCCGGAATTAGTTGATTTTGCCAATAAACTGGAACAGGTTTGTATAGAAACAATAGAAAGTGGTAAAATGACAAAAGACCTGGCATTAATCATCCACGGAAGTAACCTTAAAGAGGAGCAGAGGAGCATTACCTGACAACAGAGAAATTCCTGGCTGCGCTGGAGGAGAATCTGCAAAAAAAACTGAAATAATACCTGCGGAATCTGCAAGAAAATAATGGCACGCTGATTGCGCAGAAATACGCAGAAAAGGTAATTGAAATTAATTAATAAAATTATATTAGAACAATTATGGAATATATAAAGAACAGATTTTACCAAAAAGCAAGTAAGTGGACGGTCGATTACCAACGGTTAAAAAAAGACCATTCCGATAAGGTAATCGCACAGGTAACAATTGGACAGGTACTCACCGGAATGAAAGGAGTCCCGAGCCTGGTAACCGACACATCCAAACTTGATGCCAATGAAGGAATTAGGTTCAGAGGTTATTCGATCCCTGAACTCCGTGAAAAACTACCACGACTGAACAAAGAAGGAGAACCCCTTCCCGAAGGGCTATTCTACCTGATGTTGGTCGGTGAGATCCCGGATAGAGATGATGTTTTAAACATATCAAAAGACTGGGCAACAAGGTCTCATGTACCTCAGCATACGTTTGATGTGATAGAATCAATGCCAAGGAACTCAAAGCCAATGACCCAGTTCAGTATGGCTATCCTAAGTATGGCAACCGAATCAATTTTTCAGAAAGCATACCGTGCGGGGGTCAATAAAAAATATTATTGGGATACTACCTATGAGGATGTAATGAACCTGATTGCACGCCTGCCGCGGATTGCTGCATATATTTACAGGCGCGAATTCCATAACGGCAACCATATTGAACCAAACCCACACCTCGACTGGGCAGGAAACCTGGCGCACATGATGGGGCACGACAGCGAAGAAATAAAAAGGTTATTACGCCTTTATATGGTTATCCATGCCGACCACGAAGGAGGCAATGTCTCGGCACATACAGCTCACCTGGTAGGATCGGCTTTGAGTAATCCGTATTATGCTTATTCAGCAGCAATGCTCGGATTGGCAGGCCCACTACACGGCTACGCCAACCAGGAAGTTATCAACTGGATTTTCGATATGCAGAAATCCCTTTATACCGAAAACCCCACAAAAGAGCAAATTGCAGACTACTGCCATAAAACGCTGAAGGACGGAAGGGTAATCCCCGGTTATGGCCATGCTGTATTACGTAAAACCGACCCACGGTTTACCGCGCAAAAAGAGTTTGCCGAGAAGTATATTAAAAATGACAACCTGATTAATATCGTAAATACATTATATGAGGTTGTGCCCGGAGTACTGAAAGAGACAGGCAAGGTCAACAATCCATGGCCCAATGTAGACGCATATAGTGGTTCGCTATTGTACCACTATGGTATTAAAGAATATACATTTTATACAGTACTTTTTGGTGTTTCAAGGGCATTAGGCGTGTTAGCATCATTGATAACCGACAGGCTGTATGGCATGCCTATTGAACGTCCGACATCACATCCACTTGAGTGGTATATAAAACAGGCTGAAGGGACAGCATAGGGTTGTTAACAACACATTGGATTTTAGAGGCCGTTTTAATGTTTGTATTTAAGTTACAACATTTGGCGAAGCCGTTTATATTAGCGTATCCCCCAGCCAGGCAGTAAGCCGAATATGCTCATGTACAGGCAGGTTAAGAAAGTGTAACATAGTTGAATCCGGCAGATAGGATAAGCAAAGGCAAAGTGCATAAAAAAATCTCACCTAATATCCAGGATAAAATCTCATGAACTACAATAAGCTTGAACAATAAACTTATGAAACGGAATCAATTTATTGTCTTCCTAATACTTGTCATCTGGTTTGTTATCTCATTTGTAACGAACATACTTGGCCCGTTAATGCCGGTCATTATTGAAAACTACCAATTGAGCCTGACACTGGCAGCCTTTTTACCTTTCTCGTTTTTCCTGGCCTACGGAGTTATGTCAATCCCGGCAGGGCTTATGATTGAGAAGCTTGGCGAAAAAGCATCAATGCTGATTGCATTCGGGTTAACATTTGCCGGGTCGTTCCTGTTTGCCCTGTTCCCGGTTTACAGCATGGCGCTCGGTTCACTTTTTATTATTGGGATTGGTATGGCTATGTTACAGGTAATTATCAATCCATTAATGCGGGTTGCAGGCGGGGAAGAAAATTTCGCTTTTTATTCGGTACTGGGGCAGTTGGTATTTGGCGGTGCCTCATTTATCAGCCCGTTTGTATTTACCTACCTCACACGCGAACTTACCGGCTATGAAGGAGGGGGCAACCTATTCATCAACACCCTTAGCGGCTTGATTCCCAAGGAACTGCCCTGGAGCTCACTATATTGGATTTTTACACTGGTATTCGTTTTTATGATTATCATCATCGGGCTGGTGCGGCTACCTAAAGTTGACTTGAAAGAAGACGAAAAAACAGGTGCTGTCGAAACATACGGGAAACTGCTAAAAAATAAGCATGTCACCCTTTTTTTCCTGGGGATGATGGCATACGTGGGCACCGAACAGAGTATTGCCAACTGGATGAGCAAATTCCTGCAAACCTACCATGGTATCGACCCCGAAGGAAAAGGTGCAATAGCCATTTCATGGTTTTGGGGGCTCATGTCGGTTGGTTGCCTGGCAGGGCTGCTTTTCCTAAAACTGCTGGACTCAAAACTAGTCCTTAAGATTTTCACTACCCTCTCCATGGCCACGTTGGCTGCAGCATTGTTTGGAGCTGTAAACATTTCACTTATAGCGTTTCCGCTAACCGGCTTTTTTATCTCTGTTATGTTCTCCATTATTTTCTCACTTGCACTAAATTCCGTCAAAGAACACCACGGCCCGTTATCTGGAATACTCTGTTCGGGAATATTCGGAGGTGCGCTGGTGCCCCTAATCGTTGGCTGGTTGGGTGATATAGTTGGCCTGAAAAGTGCCATGTTGTTTATTTTTATTACATTAGGCTATATCCTTAGTATTGCTTTCTGGGCAAAACCGTTTATCAATAATAAAACAATAAAACTGAGTTTATTACTAAAAAGAACTTCATAAAGGATACTGGAAAGAAGGGAAGCAACAAATAGCATACATGAATTTTTTAGCTCATATATACTTATCCGGCGAAGATGAAGGAGTTAAGATTGGAAATTTCATTGGTGACTACGTGAAAGGTAAAGGCTACCTGGATTTCCCTGATAACATCAGCAAAGGAATTATCCTGCATCGTTATATTGACTCTTTTACAGATTCACACCCGATGGTTAAAGCTGCCATGCAACCATTGCGCCCGGAGTATGGCAGATATTCAGGAATTGTTGTTGACATTATTTTCGACCACTTCCTGGCAAAGCACTGGGACAGTTTCTCCAGTCATCTGCTACAGGACTTTATTCATAATGCACATGCTGTTTTCCTGTCTAATTTCCGTTTACTACCCTGGCGGGTAAAACAGTTCCTCCCTTTCCTGATTCAAAACCGCAGGCTTGCATCGTATTCATCAAAGAAGGGGGTACACAGGACACTGGAATTGATGAGTAAGTATACATCGTTGCCTTCGAAGTCAGACTTTGCTATTCAGGTACTGGAAAAAGATGAAACCCTGTTACAGGAATATTTTTATCGTTTTATGAAGGATGTTGTTCTATACGTTGAGAATGAATTTTCTATAAAAGTAAGTAAACCTTCAGGCCAGCCTATATCGGCACCTTATGAAGTTGTTTAAAGTTAAAGTGGATTTTCGAGAGTGATAGATTGATTTTCAGCCCCGAGGACTCGGGGAAGCTCGGTTTTTATTGCATCCCCGAACACTCGGGATGGAAGGAAAATTAGCTGAAGTCCAATGGAATCAAGATGTTACTCGCAGGTTTTCAATTTGACTTTAAACAACTTCTATGCAAACATCTGATAATATTCCGCTTTATAAAAGAATTCTTTTTCGCCAAATGCCGGTTCAAGGTCGCTCATCCACAAAGCACCCGGGTCGTACTTTGCAAAGAATGGCCTGCCAACCCACGCAGGGTTCTTCCCTTGCAGGAAATTAAGCACAAAAACTTTCTCTCCGTATACCTCGCTAACCCCCACAATCTGTATTTTACCCGGTTTACACGACATACTGGGGCCTTTTACCGTCCGGCATATCCCGCTTACCCCATTGTATGCCCGCCGGTAAATCCTCCACGCCCTTTCGAGGGGCACTGCAAAGTAGTCCCGCGCACCTGTATTGCGGGCAATAAACATATAATACGGGATAACACCAAGCTTAACCTGCTCTTTCCAGTTTTGTGCCCAAATAGTGGAGCTATCATTAATATTCCTCAGCACGGGCGACTGCGAACGAATTTGCACCCCGGCAGAGGTTAGCCTTATTATGGCATCTTTCACCGCTTTCGTCCTCAATTCACCAGGATGGTTAAAATGAGCCATTAAGGCAATGTTTACCCCCCTGCTTTTTACTTTCTCAAAAAGGCGGATTAAATCATCAGCATCATCGTCATCGGTATACCGGTAGGGCCAATATGCCAATGACTTTGTGCCTATCCGAATATTTTTCAATTGAGGAATATTTGCATCTAATAAAGCATTAAAATAATACTCGAAGAATTTTGTTTTCATTACTGCCGGGTCGCCACCGGTAAAAAGGACATCGGTGACTTCAGGGTTTGCCTTCAAATACCTTACCATGGTATCAGCTTCTTTCATGGCGAATTTAAAGTCGTTCAATGCAAATTGAGGCCAGCGGAAACAAAATGTACAATAAGCATGGCAGGTTTGCCCCTGCGATGGGAAAAACAACATAGTCTCACGATACTTATGTTGAATCCCTTTCAAACGCTCGCCTTCAAATATGGGGACATTTTGCTGCTGCCCGGCAGGGTTTGGGTTCAGCTCCATTCTGATATTTGCAACTGTATCCTGAATTTCAAACTTTGAAGCACCTCTACGGAGTAGTCTTGCTACCTTGTCGTAACTTTCATAGCTAATCATTTCACGCTGAGGGAAGTTCAATATAAAAAAAGGGTCGTCTTCAAAATTATCCCAGTCAATTAATTCGTCAATAACATAATTACTTGCTTTAAATGGTAATATTGTACCAACTACTTCAATTGCAAACTTTTGCTCCTCTGTAAGCCTTTCTATTTGCTTTATATTCCTAAAATTATGTAATGAGTAAGATTGGTATTTCATTTTTATCAAATTTTTTTAAAGAACTAACCCACCTGAATCAGATCTTGTTTCACAAAAAACGAGATTCCCCCGGCTCCAAAAAAAGACTGTCCAATTTTCATCCCTGCCAAACGAAAGGCAGGCTTTGGTTTGTTTTTGCACCTTAAACCCTCATGCTATGTTAAATTCCTTTAACCTGCGAATACCCGGAACTATACCAATTTCGTATTACCTGAGAGCTTAATCTGCTAAAAACTATTTACAAAAATAAAATTTATACAGTTTCTAAGATTTTTCGGCTTTCCCCAAAAGCCTCACAAAGATAATAAAAAACAAGGAGAATGACAAATGGCGCAAATAGCTACTACATAGGCAATTACAAGATTCTGTCTAATCTATTGGCATCTAACCTTAAAAAAATAAATAGCAAAATAGTAAACGACCAAAGCGAAGAACCGCCGTAACTAAAAAAGGGCAAAGGAATGCCAATTACCGGCATCAACCCGATAGTCATCCCTATGTTTACCATAAAATGAAAAAATAATATCGTTGCTACCGAATAACCATAAACACGTGAAAATACAGACCTTTGACGCTCGGCAAGCCATATTAGCCTGATAAAAAGAAATATAAACAGGGTTATAACGGTAAATGCCCCGAGAAACCCCCACTCTTCGCCAACGGTACAAAAAATAAAATCGGTGCTTTGCTCCGGCACAAAGTTGAATTTTGTCTGAGTCCCATTTAAGAAACCTTTCCCCAGGAACCCTCCGGAACCGATTGCTATTTTACTTTGGTTTACATTGTAACCTGCACCCAGGGGGTCCGACTCAATACCCAATAACTCTTTAATCCTGGCCTGCTGATGTTCCTGGAGCACATTCTCGAAAACATGGCCAACCGAGATGGTAAATAGTAGTGAACCAAAGAAAATAACAATAAGTAATGAGATTTTATGCAACCGTTTTCTTATGGAAAGCCCCAGAAATACCAGGGCACTTATTACCGAACCTATTAATAAAACACTGACATTTGTAAACTGGAGATTAAAAAATACACCAATTCCCCATACAATTGCCACTATTAAACCAAAAACACCTACAACCTTCCAAAGGTCTTTAAACTTCTGATGTATGATATAAAATGACAGGAATGAGATAACCAGCATAAAAACCAAAATAGCCGTGTTGCTAATTACCAATGCCAATATAAATAATACAACGACTAATAATATAAAGAATAGGACTACCCCGGTCAGGCCCTCCCGGTATAAAACAAGGATAAAAACAGTGTATACCAATGCTGACCCTGTATCGTGCTGTAAAAAAATGAGGAGAGCCGGGAAGAATATTATAAAGCCGATTATTGCCAGTGATTTCAGCCTGTACATTTTAAAATTGTATTGACTTATGTATTTGGCGAGAGCCAGTGCTGTTGCAAACTTTGTAAACTCTCCGGGTTGAAATCCAAATCCACCAATAATAAACCATGACCTTGCCCCATTTACCTCGGTGCCAAAAATCAATACGCTTATCAACAGGAGTAACATTATCCCATAAATCAAATAACCAAAAAACACATAAAACCTGGACTCAATTATTATGATAAAAAAGGCAAGTACCAATGCTGCCCCAATCCATACCAGTTGCTTCCCGTAGCGTTGGCTAATATCAAAGATACCTTGACTATCTTCATTATAAACAGCCGAATAAATATTTACCCACCCCAGGAAAACAAGTATAATATAAATTACAACTGTAACCCAGTCAATATTCCCTACTACTGTATTCCTCCTAACCATCTTATTCCGGTTGAATTGTATCTAATAAATTAGCATCTAGCATTTTCTTCTCCAGCCATTTCCTGGAGTTGGCAATCGACCCATTTATATATTTCTCAATAACCAGGCTTGCAATAGGTGCAGCATACCTTGACCCCCAACCCCCATTCTCCACATAAACAGATAATGCTATCTTCGGATTATCTTTCGGGGCAAATGCAATAAATACAGAATGGTCGGATCCGTGTGGGTTTTGAACAGTACCCGTTTTCCCACATACCTCAATCCCCTGCACCCTGGTTGTATACCTCAAAGAAGTTTTTTCGACAACATCCTGCATACCATTTATAACAACTTCAAAATATTCGGGTTTTACAGAAGATGTTTTCTTTGCAAATCCAAGTGTCTCCTTTTCTGAGTTATACCCTTGCACCGACCGAACAACATGGGGCACGATATAATACCCCCTATTGGCTACTACTGCAGCAAAGTTTGCCAGGTGCAGGGGCGTAACCAGCAATTCCCCCTGCCCTATTGCCATCGACCTTATTGTCATTGCATTCCAATGCCTGCGCCCGTATATATTATTATAAAATGATTCCAGCGGAACATTCCCATCCATTTCTGAAAGCAGGTCTGTTCCGAGCTTATGCCCAAAACCAAAACTCAAAACATGGTTGCGCCAGGTATTGTAACCTTCGGCTGTTGTCGAATAATTCCCGATTATTAACCTGAAATTATTCCAGAAGAATGGATTGCATGACTCGCGTATTGCAGATTGTATGCTAAGTGGGGATACATGGTCGTGTGTACATCTGATGGGGTACGATGCCGGCCCCGAACATGAAAAACTAGTATAATTATTTATTGCCCCTTCCTGGAGGCCAATCAATGAATTTGCAATCTTAAAAGTCGACCCGGGAGGGTACTCTGCCATTAAAGCCCTGTTAAACAAGGGCTTTAACGAATCAGTACTCAACCGTGCATAATTAACTCCCCGTGACCTTCCTACCAGCATATTGGGGTCGTAATAAGGGGCACTGACCATTGCCAATATTTCGCCGGTAGATGGCTCAATGGCAACAATACTTCCTTTCTTATTCTGCATAAGCGACTCAGCGTATTCCTGCAGTCCCATATCAATTGTTGTAATTATATTTTCCCCAACAATGGCAGGGACATCTCTCTTCCCGTTTTCATAGCTGCCTTTCTGCCTGCTGTGTACATCGACAAGGAAATATTTAACACCTTTCTCCCCCCTTAGGTACCTTTCATATTTTTTTTCAATCCCGGTAGCACCTGTATAATCGCCGGGGTTATAATAATTATCTTTATTAATCAGTTCCTGCGATGCCTCACTTATATAGCCAAGTATGTGGGCAGCAATGCTACGGGGGTATTCCCTCAATGTACGGGGTTGCACATAAAACCCGGGGTATTTGTAAAGTTGTTCCTGGAAATAGGCATAATCCTCCGATGATATTTGCGTAACAATAATGGAAGGCTTATAATACGAATATTTTTTAGCCGCCTTTATTTCACTGGCTAAATAATCAACAGATATATTCAGCATATTACACAATGAAAGTGTATCGAAAGACCCTAATTCGCGGGGAGTAACCAATAAATCGTATGCCGCCTTGTTGTATACCAACAGTTTCCCATTGCGGCTGTAAATCAAACCACGTGCAGGGTATTGTACTACCTTCCGCAATACGTTATTGGTTGCATATTGCACATAGGCTGATGAAAGCACCTGCAGGCGGAACAGTTTCGCCACAAATACCATCGCTGTTAATAGTATAATACCTGATATAATGTATTGCCTACGGACTAGATTTTCCAACTAAACCAATTTTATTCGCTAAAAACCAGATATTGACTTAAAACTATAATAAATATAGAAAAAACGGAACTTAAAATACTTCTAAAGAAAGTATAAATAAAACCCTTCAAAGTAAAAACTTCAAGGTAAAAAAAGAATAAATGGTGTGCCACTACTAAAAACACCGTATAATATAAGAACCACCTGAAACCGTATTGTTTCAAACCGGGGTAATTGCTTTTATCCGTTTCGCGTGCAGAAATAAGGTCAATTACATAGGGGCGGAGGAAAGCTAAAAATACGGCCGAGGCTGCATGAATACCCAATGTGTCGGAAAAAATATCGACAGATAATCCCATTAAAAAACCCAGTAAGAGTAAAATATCACGGGGAGTGGAGATGGGTAAAAGCATTATAAATAAAATATAAATATACGGATTTATATATCCATTGAATTGAATATAATTCAACAGGAGTACCTGTACCAACAACAGGCTCAGGAACATTACACTATATTTAATCCATATCCTCATCACTGTTTAACTTTTCCAGTTCCTTAATTTCACCAACTTTCAGATTATTAATTATATCAACATACGAGATCGACTTAAAATCTACCCCTAACTTCACAGAAATTGAATAAAAATACTCACCCCCTTTTTTTTCAAATGAATGAATTACCCCAATAACAATTCCTTCAGGGAAATAAGAGGAGTAACCACTGGTTACAATTGTATCTCCTTTGTACAGTTCAACATGAAGAGGGATCTCTTTCAGTTGTACATACCTGTAATCACGCCCATCCCAGGTAATGGAACCAAAATAGTTATTCCTTTTCAATTTAGCAGAAATATTCGATTTCCTGTTCAGTATCGACATGCCTGCCGAATATGTTTCCGAAACATTGGTCAAAATACCGACCACCCCATCCTTCGAAATAATACCCCTGTCGGGCATCACACCGTCTTTTGCACCTTTATTTAATGTAATATAATTATATTGTTTATTAACAGAATTATGGATGACCTTTGCTGAGGTAAACGAATAAGTCAGCCCGGTAGTATTTTTATCCGGCAAAATGAGCCCTGCCTTTTGCTCAATACCCCTATACCGGTTCACTTCATTCCTTAATTTTGTATTTTCAAGAGCCAGTTCTTCATTCACCCGAGCCAGGTTAAAATAGCCTGATACAGAATTAAACAACTCGTAAACAGCACCGGATACACGGTTTGAAGAATTGAGAAACCTCACTTTCTGATAGTTGTTATAATTAAACACCAACACCATCGAAATAGTTTCAAGTATCAGAAAGAGGAAAAATATATAGTTCTTTGCAAAATACCGGAATAAATTTCTCATTTAACCAAAATAATCAACCTCTTCCAGGCTTCCTTTAACGAATCAGGAAAGAGAAATTGTCAACGTTTTTCAAAGCAATGCCCGTACCTCTGACAACAGCCCTCAGAGGGTCTTCTGCAATATGGAATTGTATCCCGATTTTTGCTGTCAGCCGTTGGTCGAGCCCATTGAGCAATGCCCCGCCACCGGCAAGCCAAATGCCTTTATTCACGATATCGGCATATAACTCGGGGGGGGTTTGTTCCAGGGCACTTAAAATAGCTGTTTCAATTTTTGAAATTGATTTTTCAAGGCAGTGTGCAATCTCCTGGTACGCTACAGGTACCTCTATTGGCAAAGCGGTCATTTGGTTTGGGCCTTGGACAATAAAGTCGGGTGGAGGTTCTTTCAATTGCGAAAGGGCCGACCCCACATGTATTTTTATCTCTTCAGCGGTACGCTCCCCAATTTTTATATTATGTTGATGCCGCATATACTCCATTATATCAGCGGTAAGGTCGTCTCCTGCAATACGTATTGATTTATTGGTAACAATGCCGCCTAACGAAATAACGGCAATTTCAGTAGTCCCTCCGCCAATATCGACCACCATATTACCTTCAGGAGCTTCAACATCCAACCCTATACCGATTGCTGCAGCAAGTGGCTCATAAATCATATAAACCTCTCGCCCGCCGGCATGTTCCGATGAGTCGCGGACAGCACGCAATTCAACCTCAGTACTACCCGATGGTATGCAAATAACCATCTTTAACGCAGGTGAAAACAGCCTCGACTTGGGGTTGATCATTTTAATCATCCCCCTAATCATTTGCTCTGCTGCATTAAAGTCGGCAATAACCCCATCACGCAGAGGCCTGATCGTTTTCAGGTTGGCGTGTGTCTTTCCCTGCATTTGCCTGGCTTTCTCGCCAATGGCAACCAACTTCTCAGTTTTCAGGTCAATAGCAACAATCGAAGGTTCGTCAACCACAATTTTATCATTGTGAATGATAATAGTATTGGCTGTGCCAAGGTCGATTGCTATTTCCTGTGTAAGAAAAGAAAATAATCCCATTGCAAATTTTTTCTGAATTATACTTAACCCTTCCGGACCGATTCAACTCACTATTAATGTTTAAAATGCCGTATGCCGGTAAAAACCATCGCAATACCAAATTCATCACAAGCTTCAATAACTTCATTATCGCGGATACTTCCTCCCGGCTCAACAATATATTTTACCCCATATTCATTGGCAGCCTCAATGCTGTCCCGGAACGGGAAAAAGGCATCGGAAATTAATACCGAGTCCTCTATCTTAACCCCTTCTTTCATATTAAAACGTGGGATTGTCAAATACCTCAAACTATCCAGGCGGTTGGGCTGCCCCATCCCCGCCCCGGTCAACCAGAACGAACCGTCCTCGTTTTCAGTTACCAGAGCAATAGCATTACTCTTTAAATGCTTACAAGCGACAACCCCAAATTTGGTGAGGTTTAGCTTGTTTTCGCCAAACTTAATTTTAGTGACATTCCGAAATTCTGTTTCAAGCCCTTCGTCTTCATCCTGCACAAGCATCCCACCACTAACCGAACGGAATAACTTCTCGCGTGTAACCTCTTCTTTGACAGGGATTGACAACAGCCGCAGATTCTTCTTTTTCCCCAGTACCTCTAATGCATCTGCTGTAAAATCAGGGGCAATAATAATTTCAATAAACTTCTTGGCAAACCATTCGGCAATTTCTTTGCCCACCGGTTCGGTAAAACAGACAATACTGCCGAATGCACTTATCGGGTCTCCTGCCCAGGCAAGCTCCAGCGACCTTAAAATATTATTGGTAACCGCCAACCCACATGGGTTTAAATGTTTAATAACCGAAACTGCAACTTTCGTTTTTAAATGGGAAACAGAATGATAGGCATCGCTGGCTGATTTCCAGGCTGCATCGGCATCGAGCATATTATTATACGACAATGCCTTCCCTTGTAAGACCTTTGCATTTGCAAGGGTAACGTTTGACGGGGAATTATTAAACTTATAAAAAGTTGCGCCCTGGTGTGGATTTTCACCGTACCTGAGCTCCTGTCCTTCGTTGAGGCTAATCCGGGCTTTACCTTCCCCGTTTATATTAAAATAGTTGAAAATCGCAGTGTCATAGTTAGATGACTCGGCAAAGGCTTCCCCGGCAAATTTCTTCCGGTCTTCAATAGATGCCCCCCCATCCTTCTCTTCCAGTAAATCAAGCAACCTTGAATATTGCCCCATGGAAGAAACTATCAGTACATCTTTATAATTCTTGGCAGCAGCTCTTATTAATGCAATGCCTCCAATATCTATTTTTTCAATAATGTCCTGCTCGCCGGCGCCGCTTGCAACAGTTTCTTCAAAGGGGTAAAGGTCGACAATAACTAAATCAATAGCCGGAATCCCATACTCCGACAACTGACCTAAATCTCCTTTATTTTCGCGCCTTGCCAGTATCCCTCCAAAAACTTTTGGATGCAATGTTTTCACACGCCCGCCTAAAATAGAGGGGTAGCCGGTTAGGCTTTCCACAGCTTTTACATTAACTCCCAGGTCGTTGATAAAATTATACGTTCCGCCGGTTGAATAAATATCAACTCCCAGATTTTCCAGTTTTTTTACAATCCTATCCAGTTTTTCTTTATGGTAAACTGATATTAATGCCGATGTAATCTTTTTAAACCCAGCCATTTATTGTTAAATAATTATTAAAGCGCAAAGATAGTAAAAAGCACTCCCAAAAGTGCTGAAAAACATAATAAATTGGAAAAACTTCTGAGATTTTAAAATTTGTTTTCTTAACCCCGAGGCAATCGGGGTTGATGGATTAAATTCTCAGGCAAGGCAAAATTGACGTGGCTCCGAACCCTCGGGATTAAGAAAATTTTAATGCCGCATGAGGGCTTAAGGTGTAAAAACAAGCCAAAGCCTGCCTTTTGTTTGGCAGGGATAAAATTTAAACAGTATCTAAGTATGGGATGAAAAAGTACTCGATACTTGAAGTTCGTAGTTTAAAGCACCCAGCCCACTGCAAATTTACATTCCGGCATAAACAATCATAGCAAGGCCAATCACAAAACAAATAAACATGGCCGTAATCAGCCCATGTGTGCCTTGTGACCCTTTAAATTCTTTCCAGATAAAAACGCCCCAAAGTGCAGCTATCAGTGTTGCACCTTGTCCTAAACCATAGGAAATGGCAAAACCAGCCTTTCCGGCAGCAATAATACTGAATGACATACCAACACACCAGATCACTCCACCTAAAACACCTGTTAAATGTTCTTTTAATGCCCCGGAGAAATAGTCCCTGTATGAAACCGCTTCGCCTTCCACAGGCTTTTTCATTAAAATGGTATTGAATAGTACATTGCTGATTAAAATACCAATGGCAAAAATGACAACCGCAGTATATGGCGTTAATAATCCGGCCTGGGGCTGCTCAAAATTGGTGATCATAGAACTGGCTACAAACCTGTAAAACATGGCCATTAAAATACCTCCGATAACTGATAATAAGATGCCTTTGGCTGGGACTTTTTGTACCTGAATAGCTTTTTTCCTGTAGGCAAAAGCATCAAAAACAATGGCCAGGGTAACTAAAGCAACACCGGAGAACAGCCAAAACGCGTTTCCCTGCGGCAAAGCCAGGTAGTTAATCAAAACACCCAGAACAAGGGCAATACCGATACCAATTGGGAATGCCACCGACATACCGGCAATAGCAATAGCTGCTACCACCAAAATATTGGCCGCATTAAAAATAACTCCTCCGAGAAAAGCATTCCCAATGTTTTGCCAATCAGCCTGGTTCAGGTCAGTCAGGAAAGAACGCCCTGCTGTTCCATTGCTGCCAAGGGTAAATGCAAATACAAGTGCCATCAGTACTATGCCGATTACATAGTCCCAGTAAAACAATTCAAAACGCCATGATTTCTCAGCCAGTTTTTGGGTATTCGCCCACGAACCCCAGCATAGCATGGTTACTATGCTCATAATTATAGCTGCAGTGTATGTTGATACAATAAACATTATGATTTATGACTGATTATTTATGATTGATTTTTGTAAATAAATCCCGGAAAATCGGGTCGCGATGGATAAAATAAGCCGACCTCATCAAGTGCCTGCGCGGATCAGAGCTATAGGTGTAATTATCAGTGATAATAGGAGCATGTTGAATATATGTTGGAATCCACTCATTGTTCACCACCCACGCAATAGTTGAAATATCCCATAATACCTTGGACCAGCCAAAATGATCTTTGCGATAATCTTTGAATATTTTCAAAAGGTATTCAGCCAATTCACCTTTCCCTGCCAGGTTTTTTTCCATTTCGGGAACAGTTGTGTGTAAATGTGTGGTTACGGGTGTACAGGTAATTTGCACAAAAGGAACGCCACTGTCAAAAATTAAACGGGAAGCGTGCAAATCCTGCTTAAAATTAAATTCGTAATTATGAGGCCAGTGCGGGCCATTGCCACCCAGCCAAACCACTACTATTCTTTCAGTTATACCCGGGTCCATCAATATAGCACTGGCAACATTGGTAATGGCACCAACGGACAAAACATACAATGGATTATCTTTATCGTAGTTTGCAGCCAATGTAACCAGGTGTTTGGCAGCCTCACTTTCCTGTGGTGTTTCCCCATCGGCCAGGAAATGGCGGCTTCCCTTAAATGCAAAACCTTCATAAGAAAGGTTCATCATCTTCAGGATTCTAAGTATCTCATTGTAACTGAGTTCCATCCCTTCCCCGGCACTGGTCGAACGGTTATTCAGGAACGGGGCCGCATAAACAGCTTTCACATTCATTTTTTCCTTTGAAAGAAGGGCATAAACCAGCGCAAACTGGTCGTCTATTTCGTTGTATGTATCGGTATCAAAAACAATGTCCACTTTGCCCTGTGGCGGTTCCAACAATTGCAATCGTTCAGCATCGCTCAAAAATTTGTACTTCTGGGCAGATGTGCATAACGAACCAAACAGCAATAAAAAAATAAAACAACAACTCGTAATGATTTTTATATTCTTCATAATTAAATTTTTAACAATTTCAATCTAATTTCCTGTATTCCAGGCATTCGCTACTTTAGACGAACTATATACAATTAAATCTTCCGCCCTGATAGTATAATCTGCTTTTGGATTTAATACTTTAATTTTCACCTTATGTTTTCCTTCCGGAAGTTCAAAAGCCCATGCCACCTCGTGTCTTCTGGCCCGCCTATCAGAAGGCATTCCGAAGGAGTCAACCAGCTTGCCATCTATCCATGTTTCCATATTAGAAGTAGCATCTTCGGCAGCCCAGCCTTTTAATTTGTTTACTCTACCTTTCAGAGCAAAACCAATTCCTTCAAATTCAAATTCGAGTTCAGGATTTTCAACAGTAAGGTTTTTCCTAATCCTTTCTATTTTCACCGGATAATGGCCTTTAAAACCAACTTCCAATGCTACCGGTTTTATTTCCTGAACAGGAATCTCAATTTCCGGGCCGCTAATATCCGCACCATTCTTTTCCAATACCTGAAGCGCATGTTTAGTGCCGATTTCGTAAACATCGTTTAGCGACATGTCCGTGTATTTAAAGGCCATATCCTCCACAGGATAAACAGGTTTTTTCCAGTATTCGGGAATATTGGAATAGCCCAGCATGGTTCCCAGGATTCCTCCCGCAGAAGCCGGGTTGCAGTCTGAGTCCTGGCCGCAGCGGGTACTGATTTCCAGGGTTTTTGTATAGTTGCCCTGGCCATATAAAAGCCCTATGACAATATAGGCTGCATTTATTTTTGCATCGATATTAAAAGCAGAAAAAACCCCATCGGGGCAGCCCACGTCCGATGACCATTTCTTTTCAACTTCGAACCAGGCCTCTTTCCAGTCATCGGGATATTGTTTGTGCCACATAATAACATCGCTGATGCAGCGGTAAAATTCCGATTCCCGGGGAATACTCTTCAGCCCTTCTTCCACAACATAATTGATATCACCGGAAACAAAAGCCAAAGCATACATGGCAGCCACATAAACCCCACCGTACCAACCATCGCCGTAATTCATGATGTGCCCGACCTTATCGCAAATCTCTGAAGAGGTATTCACCATTCCGGGTGCCATCAGGCCTGCAAAATCTGCCTCTATCTGAAAGTCAATATCTTCGGAATGCGGGTTTTTGGTCCAGTGCCCCGATTCAGGCGGCATGATTCCGTTTAATATATTGTACCGGGCAGCCTGGTTGGCATGCCAGAGCTGGTATTCGGCATTGGCAAAAGCCAGGGCATGAGCCGATGCCGGTGCGTCCAGTCCTTCCTTTTCGAAAATATCTACAAAAGTGAGGTCCATGTACACATCATCATATAAGCCGGGGAAATTTTCGTACCACCACCGGCATAGTGATTCATTCCAGGGGATAGGATGGTAATCCTGGATCATCGAGCCTTTATAATGGAACTCGGTTGGCCCTCCAAAAGTACAGCCAATCACCTGTCCGGCCCAGCCTCCCTTGATTTTATCCTTCAGTTCAGCCCTGGTAATCACTTTCTTTAAATCTTCCTGTTGTGTGGCCTGATTGTTTTGACAGGCAATAAATATAACTACTGTAAAAAGAATGGCAACTATTTTTTTCATGGTAGTAGGTATTATTCGTGGACTTAAGTTATTAAATTTCTTTTTTAAATCACAACTCATTTCGTGATGGTATTGATGATTGAGCCCCCAGGCGCATTACTGAAATAGAAGCTGCGTTACAGGCAAATTGTACGGCATCCTGTATGGTATTTCCTTCTGAAAGTCCAACTGCAAGAGCCCCGTTAAAGGTATCACCTGCCGCGGTGGTATCAACAGCATTCACTACCGGAGCAGGAATTTGCCCGGTAAAATCATCAGCCAGCACAAATGCACCGTTTTTGCCTAAGGTAATAATTACTATATCCACTCCTTTACCCTTTAATTTCAATGCAGCCTGCCTGGTAGAGGCTTCATCTCTCACTTTAATTCCGGTAAGCAATTCTGCTTCCGTTTCGTTAGGGGTGATAATCGATAATGCTTTTAAAAGATCATCGCTTAACCGGGCTGCCGGAGCAGGGTTAAGAATTACCTTTTTATCCAGTGCTGTTACTTTTTTTGCAATGTATTCAACAGTTTTAATAGGAATTTCAAGTTGCATTAAAACAATATCACACCCATTTATTTCCTCTCCTGAACGGTCAAAATCAGCAGGTAATAAAGTACTATTTGAACCGGGTGCCACAACTATGGAGTTTTCGCCGCTTGCATCAACTGTGATCATGGCAACGCCGCTGGGTTGTTCACGGTCGGCGCCTACAAAATCGACATTAATTCCTTCATCTTCCAGTAGCTGAACAGCCTGTTTGCCAAATATATCATCTCCAATTTTACCAATAAAGGTAACCAAACCGCCAAGCCTTGATGCGGCAACTGCCTGGTTTGCCCCCTTTCCTCCCGGATTCATAAAAAACTTACCACCCAGGATGGTTTCACCGGGTACCGGAAACTTTTGGACCTGAATAACCATATCAGTATTCGAACTGCCAACAACAAGTATTCTGCGCTTTTCCATTAATTTGAATATTTATCGAATGTATGCATTTTGGAAAAGTAATATATTTCCAAATTAAATCTATTTTTATAATTTCAAAATAAATATTAATGGTAATTATAGCATGAAAGTGCATTTAATATTGAGAATGATATTTCTAAATATTATATTTTCAAACTAATAAATTTTATGGTCATGTTCTAAAACATTCCTATGACAAAGCTCGATCAACTTATTGTGCTGGTTAACTCGATGAGTAAACCTGAGAAACGGATTTTTCAAATGCAAAATCCTGAGAATAGGGCAATTAAAGATTATCAGCTGCTTTACCGGCTGGTACAGAAAAAGGCTGAAGGAATTTCGGTTAAAGATGAATTCCTAAAGCAAAGGCCAAATGCAAGTTTTGGCATTGCCTGTAAGCATTTGTATGATGTATTGATTAAGTCCCTCATTAATCAGAACCTTTCAGCTAACAGGGAAGATGAGCTGTATTTTGGCATTATGCAGGTTAAATTGTTATTCAGGCGAAATCTTTATGACCCCTGTTTTAAACTGATTGAAAAACTCAAAAAGGAAGCCCTTCAATATGAAAAGTTTTCCATTTATCTGGAACTGGCCCGCCTTGAATTAAAATTTGCAAGCCAGATTGATTTTCAGGCAATGACGGAATACGAACTTTTAAAGAAACAGGGCAACATTGAACGAATTTCACGGCAGTTGAGGTCGATTGATAACCACTGTTCACTTTACTACCTCATCCGGCACAGGCAGGTTAAGCAGGGGGCGGTGAAAAACGAAGCGGATAAGGAGTCGCTTAAAAACCTGGCATTTAATGAACTGCAGGCTGTGAGCGGTTTTATTCGCCAGTCGTTTGAAGGACAAAAAATACATTTGCTTTTCCAGTCGGCCTATTTTATGATGACCGGCAACCAGAAGTCGAGTATGATACTTTACAATGAGCTGAATGAATTATTTGAGCAAAACAGTCACTTGTGGGATAATCCGCCTGAATATTATTTATATCATCTGAAGGGCATTTTGTCGAACCTGCGTTTGTTTAATCGCCACGATGAAATGAAGTTTTTTATTAATCGTATAAAAAGCCTTAAAACATCAAATCCCAGACAGCAAGCTGTCTTTCTTCAACCGGTTTTCCTTTTTGAAAGTATAATTTTAACTGATCAAAAAAGATACAAAGAAGCTCTGGAACATCTGAATGGCTATCAGCTGAACCAACATTTAAGAATGGATGAATTCAGGCCGATAGGGTTGGCCGAATTTTGCTTTCAGTCGGCAATCGTTTATCATGGAAATAAACAATACCGGCAGGCAATTAAAGCCTTATTGCCGGTTACCAATAACAGGCGGTCGTTTCAGGATTTGCCCTTGCTGAACAGTATTCGTCTGTTTAAACTGGCAGTTCATTTCGATATGAAAGATTACGATTTCCTGGATTATGAAATCCGTTCGTTTAAACGTGATGTTTTGAAAAATCAATCGGCTCAGGCTTTTGAGAAGCTACTTTTAGGTTTTTTTTCCAATTATCCGAACCTGATGTCGGAAAGAAAAAAAAAGATTATTATTGACCGTACCAAAGAAAAACTAGGTCAGTTAATCGGTGAACGACAGGATTTTCAATTTTTTGACTTTAGAGGTTGGCTGGATACGATTAAAATCAAATGAAATTGTATAGATAGGGGATTCCCACCTTAGAAGCTGTCTAAATTTTGTTTTTTAATCCGCCGAAAAGGGGAACTAGATATTTTACTCCAATTGAAAATTCCTTATTTGCGGTGGATGGTTTATTTTAAAATAAGGCATGTTGTGAAAATAATCAATACAATCCTATATTTGCATAAACCAATCATCCGGGATGGATAGCGAAATTCATACCAAATTGTCGAAACGATTAAAAAATGGAGATGAAGCTGCATTCGAGATTATCTTCAAATCGTTATATGAACCCCTGGTTAGTTTTGCCAACGATTATCTTTTCGAAATTGAGATATCGAAAAATATTGTGCAGGAAGTGTTTACTTAAAACCATAAAATAACACATTATGAAGAGGATATTCTTTCAACTAATTTTATTAAGCATCCTTATAATTCCGGGATGCGATGGTAATCAAAACACAGTGGATAATTTAACGATTTCAATTAATCGAGATAATGTAAAATATCAAATGGAGGGGGGGATTGGTGCCTCCTGGCATGCAATTAGCAAAGCAAAGATTGATGAAAGCAAAGAATACAAGTGGGCCTTACGGTCTGTTAATTCACGAGGTAGTGCATGGGGAGGAAACCCTCCAGTATCTGACACTGAGGCGTGGAGTCAAATTTACGATCATGCTAAATGGCTAGGGCTCAACTGGATAAGAGTTGAATTAAGTGCCAGGATGTATGAACCCGAAAAAGGCCAGTTTGACTGGGATAATGAAGAAATGATAGCCCTATATAATATCCTTGATTGGTGCGAGGAAAATAATGTTGATGTTTTTCTTCAACAAATGTGGAGTAATGTTAAATGGAATTCTTTTCCTGATGTTCAGCCATTATTAAGTGCCCCAAAATCAATAGATGATTTTGCCACCGGGATTTCCACTTTAGTTTCCTATTTGCTTAAACAGAAACAGTACAGTTGTATAAAATGGATATGTATTACCAATGAGCCCCCAGGTGGGAATTGGGGCAGTTGGTGGAGTACCGGGCCTGAAGATGCTCCGTTAACACCTGCTTTAAAAGCTGTTAGAGGAGCTTTAAATGACAGGGGGATTGAATTGCCTATCTCCGCACCAGACTGGACAGACTTGCCAATATTTGATAAAAATAAAATTGACTTCGATGAATATATTGGGGCTTATGACATTCATTCGTACCATGGGATGGATCAGGAAAAGCAAAAAATTCTAGCTGAATGGGCTAAATGGGCTAAAGAAAAAAACAAGCCAATGTTTTTATCAGAAATGGGTAATATGAATTTAGGATGGGAAGGTAGCAATTCAGGCCCCAAATCCTTTGATGCCGCTCTTTCAAATTTAGAAACAATTCTGAGAGGGATGGATGTTGGAGTCCATGCCTTTAACCGATGGAGTTTTACCAATCGTGGAGACCTGGATGGGCAATGGCAACTTATCCGTACATGGGACATTGAAAATAAAAAATATTTGAAAGAAGTAGTTGCCGAACCAGTCGCTTATTACGGCTACGGGATAATAACCCGGTTCAATGCAAAAAATTCAAGGGTTATTGAAACAAAGGTTAATGGTGGCCAGGATATTTTATGCCAAACAATTGAAAGCCCTTCAGGAGAATTAACAATCTATATTCTTAATAAGAACGATAAAAAGGTTAGTGTTGACCTACAAATCAATGGGAATAATGAAACCAAATTATATTTATATCAGGTTACAGAACCGGTTCTTAAAGAGAAGGATTTTAAACTGAACCCTATAAAATCTTATTCTCAATTAAAGGGTAAAGTAATTACAGTTCAATTACCACCTAAAAGTATCTCTACTTTAAGCCAGTTTAATTTAAATGATGATGATTTTGGGATTATTGCAAACTAAGGGATTCAATCCAGGGAAGTAATATTGTTGATATCTCTTCGCCAGGAATGGGAGTCCGGGTTGCCATAGCCTCAATTTAATTGTGCCCTGCCCAATTTTAAAAGACGCAGAATTTATTGTTTCTTTGCGTTGAAATATTATTGTATATGGGAAAGAGGAAGGTGAATATCATCACAATGGGATGCTCTAAAAACCTGGTCGATTCGGAAGTTTTACTTAGCCAGCTTGAACACGGCAGTTTTGAAGTTACCCACGACTCGAATGACACCGGATTTGATGTGGTAATAATAAATACCTGTGGTTTTATCCAGGATGCTAAACAGGAGTCGATCGATACGATTTTACAATATGCCGATGCAAAAAAGCAGGGTGCGATAGGACAACTATTTGTAATGGGGTGCTTATCGGAACGTTACAAAGCCGACCTTAGGAAAGAGATTCCTGAGGTTGACCGGTATTTTGGCAAGTTCGACCTGAAAGCCCTTACCAATGAGTTAAAAGTAACCTACAACCCGGAATATATTTACGAGCGTAAAATAACGACCCCTTCGCATTTTGCTTACCTGAAGGTCTCGGAAGGGTGCAACCGGTCGTGTGCCTTTTGTGCCATCCCTATGATGACCGGCAAACACTGTTCGCGTCCGTTGGAAGACCTGGTCAAAGAAACCAGGTACCTTGCCAAACGAGGCGTAAAGGAAATTTTACTCATCGCCCAGGATTTATCGTATTATGGGATCGACCTGTACGGCAAAACCCGTTTGGCAGAGTTGATCACAACCATTTCCGAAATTGACGGCATCGAGTGGGTCAGGCTACACTATTTGTACCCAACCAAATTCCCGTACGAAATACTGCCCATCATTCGCGAAAACCCTAAAGTATGTAAGTATATCGACCTGCCGTTGCAGCATTACAGCAACCCTATGTTAAAGCGGATGTTACGGCATGTTACCAGCGAAGAGATTGACAACCTGCTCACCCGTATTAAAAATGAAGTACCGGGAATTGCTTTGCGGACAACCATGCTGGTTGGCTACCCCGGCGAGGCAGATGCGGATATTGACATTCTGAAGGAGTTCATTTCACGTGTGAAATTCGACAGGCTTGGGGTATTCCCTTATTCACATGAAGATGGGACCTACGCGGCTAAAAAATATACCGATGATGTGCCGGAGGAGGTGAAGCAGCAAAGAGTAGATGCTATCATGGGGCTACAGCAACAGATATCGGCTGAATTAAACAGCAAAAAAGTAGGGAAGCTCTTTAAAGTTATCATTGACCGTAAAGAGGGCGGGTATTTTGTCGGGCGCACCGAATCCGACTCGTCTGAAGTGGATGGCGAAGTGCTGATTAAGTCGGAGGGCGAATTGAAAACCGGGCAATTCTATCAGGCCCGGATTACCGAAGCAAACGATTACGATTTATTTGGGGTGGTGGAAACAGATGATTAATAATCTGTCCAGGCATATTCCTTTTTTTTATTATGGCGGTTTAATGCACATGAAGAGGACATATTTTGTATGAAGTTGTTTAAACAACTATTAATCTGAAAAATTAAACAAAATGAGCGAAGATAAACAGGTAATTTTTTCAATGTATAAGGTGAGTAAGTCATTTGAACCGGGCAAGCCTGTTATTAAAGATATTTCCCTTTCATTTTTCTTAGGCGCGAAAATTGGGATTATCGGGCTGAATGGTTCGGGTAAATCAACGCTCCTGAAAATCATTGCGGGTATTGAAAAGAATTACCAGGGAGAAGTGGTTTTTGCACCAGGCTATTCTGTAGGGCATTTATCGCAGGAACCTCTGATGGATCCTGATAAAACTGTTTTGGAGGTTGTGCAGGAAGGTGTTCAGGAAACCGTAGACATTTTAAAAGCCTACGAAGAGGTGAACAACCGTTTTATGGACCCCGGGGTCATGGAGAATCCTGAAAAAATGGAAAAACTGATCGAAGAACAAGCCCGCCTTCAGGAAAGCATTGACAGGCTGGATGCCTGGAACCTGGACTCAAAGTTGGAAAGAGCCATGGATGCACTACGCTGCCCTCCCGGGCAACAAAAAACAAAAACTCTCTCGGGAGGGGAAAAAAGGCGGGTAGCCCTTTGCCGTTTATTATTAAAAGAGCCTGACATCCTGCTACTTGATGAACCGACTAACCACCTGGATGCGGAATCTATCCACTGGCTCGAAATACACTTACAACAATACAAAGGCACGGTAATCTGTATTACCCACGACCGCTACTTCCTCGATAATATTGCCGGATGGATACTGGAACTTGACCGGGGCGAAGGTATCCCGTGGAAAGGGAATTACTCATCGTGGCTGGAACAAAAATCGAAACGCCTGTCAATGGAGCATAAACAAAATACCAGGCGGCAGCGTACACTCGAAAGGGAGTTGGAATGGGTGCGCATGTCGCCCAAAGCACGTCATGCCAAATCAAAAGCCAGGTTATCGGCATACGACAAACTGCTGAATGAGGATGTAAAACAGAAAGAAGAAAAGCTGGAAATTTTTATCCCCAACGGGCCACGGCTGGGAGATAAAGTTATCAATGCCACAGGCGTGGCCAAATCGTACGGCGAAAAATTACTTTTCGATGGGCTCGATTTTGTATTACCCCCTAACGGGATTGTTGGTATTGTGGGGCCTAACGGTGCAGGGAAGACAACCCTTTTCAGGCTGATCCTGAGTTTGGAGAATACAGATAAGGGGCATTTTGAAATCGGGGAGACCGTTAAAATTGCTTATGCCGACCAGGACCATAAAGCTATAGGCCCCGAAAAATCGGTTTTTGATGTAATCTCAGGAGGCAGTGAATTTATTATGTTGGGAGGTAGGCAGGTCAATGCACGTGCTTATGTGGCCAGGTTTAATTTTTCGGGTGGCGACCAGGCAAAAAAATACGGCACACTGTCGGGTGGCGAACGAAACCGCCTGCACCTGGCACTGGCTTTAAAAGAAGAAGGGAACGTTATCCTGCTGGATGAGCCAACCAACGACATTGACGTGAATACCCTCCGGGCACTTGAAGAGGGGCTGGAGAACTTTGCAGGGTGCGCGGTGGTTATTTCGCACGACCGCTGGTTCCTCGACCGTATTGCCACACATATCCTGGCATTCGAAGGCGACTCAAAAGTGGTATTTTTCGAAGGCTCCTATTCAGAATATGAGGCGAATAAAAAGAAACGGCTGGGCGATACCGG
>JAADGO010000040.1 GCA_013152355.1 Chlorobiota bacterium | reverse complement strand
TGTATGGATTTGATATCGTTAACATTAAAATCCCGGTTGCCGGTGGTTGGCAAGCCATCGATGACGTATAATGGGTTATTATTTGTGAAATTACCAAGCCCCCTGATTTCCACGACAGGCTCGCTGCCAATGTTGCCACTGGAACGGATATTTACCCCCGGCACCAGGCCTTGCATAGCATCGCCTACGGAAAGGGCTGTGATGTTTTTAAATTCATCCGGCTTAACAACAGATACGGCGCCCGTGAGGTCTGCTTTTTTTATCGTGCCATAGCCAATAGCCACTACTTCTTCAATGCCAATCGTCTCTTCCTGCATGGTAACATTAATGGAGGACCTGCCGGAAACCGGCACCTCCTGTGTCTTCATCCCCACAAAGGAGAATACCAGGGTGGCATCAACGGGGACACTGGGTAGGGAATAATTCCCATCAATGCCTGTAACGGTTCCCTGTGTTGTACCTTTTATAAGGATTGTTACACCCGGTAGTGGCTGATTGGATTTATCGGTTACTTTTCCGGATACTGTTTTTTTATCCTGCCTTGAAATAAATTTGGGCGAAATAATAATATTATTATTTACTTTATGGATTTTAACATCCTGCCCTTTGAAGATAGCAAATAAAATAGCATCGATATTTTTATCTTTCACATCGATATCAATACGCCGCTTCACATCAACCAGATCTTTGTTGTATAAAAAGGTGTATTCACTTTGCTCCTCTATTTGAAAAAGGATATTCTCAATAGAGCTGTTCTTTAAGGTTAATGTCAGGTTTGAAGATTGTGAAAATCCCTGCCCTGCAAATACCTGAGAAACGCCAAGAATTACTAAAAACATTGTTAATCTCATAGTAATTAAAATCTTTTGTAGGATCGACCATTGTGTTTTACCTACTGTTGTCTTTTTTTTCATAAATTTGTCAAGATTAATTTCACGATTAATTATTTAAAAACTTAGTTTTTTTGATGTGGGTAATGCGCCAACATTACCTGCATCTTTTTTTAGTGTTATTTATTCCATAGGCATTATTTTATTGGTTAATAATCCTGTTTTTATCTTCATAAATAGTCACTTTTGCTTTAGTAAACGACCCATCCTTATTTCGTTTGGGTTTATTGAACGTATATTTAATGGGTGCTGAAAGGCTTAGCATATATAATATCTGGTCGAGAGATTCCTGCTCGAAAGCTGCATTATATTTATAATTAGCCAGTTTGGGGTTGCTCAACGATATGGTTACATTGTATTGGCGCTGCAATGTTGCCAAAATCTCTTTTAGCGGGGTATCGCGAAACATGAACCTGCCTTCTCTCCAGCATGTATACTGTTCCGTATTTTTACGGGTAATAGTTAATTCCCTTTTTTGCTTGTTGAACATTGATACTTCGCCCGGGCTTAAAAAAACTTCCTTGTGGTTTACATCCAACGAAATTTTCCCGGACACCAAAGCAACTATAATATTTTCCTGGTCATTATATGAGTTAACACTGAAAATAGTCCCATAAACTTTAATATCCGGCCCCGGGTTATGTACGATGAAAGGGGTATTGCTTTTTTTTATTTCAAAAACAGCTTCCCCCAAGAGGTTAACCTCCCGGGAGTTGCTATTAAAATAAGCCGGGTATTCAAAAACGGTCCCGGCATTTAACCAAACTTTAGAACCATCAGGCAATTCAAAATTTAAACGCCCCCCAACCGGGGCTTTCACTGTAATGAGTTTATTGATATTGTTTTCAATTATATTGTTTATGTCCGATTTCACCGTTTGATTATTTTGAAAGAGCCAAACTGAAAGTATGATGAGCGGGATAATTAGTACTCCGGCTATTTTCCCATACCAGGAAATAATTTCACGGACAGGACTGTTTTTTCGTGGTTTACAAAGGTTCTTTTTTGTTTTCGACCATAGATACGTTACTTCAGCCCGGGAGATCTTGGGTGGGTTAAATTCAATAATTGTAACTGTTTTACACGCTTCTTCAAATTCAACTGTAAAATCCGGATGCTCTTTTTTCCACCCGGCCCAATACTTTTGGCGTGTATTATTTTTACCCGATGCCCATTCAACAAATTGGTTGTCAGATATTAATTGCTCGTAAATTTGCTTGTTAAAACTGCTCATTTCCTCCTGTTTCTATTTATAAGAGGAAAAAATACTGTTTTATACTCACAAATTTTTATGATTCTTCGAAAAAAGGTGGAATAGGATTATCTCAAGGTTATCGGTTTTGTGCAGCCCAAAATCACGAAGGTCTTTCCTGATTTTCTCAAGGCTTCTGAACAGCAGGTTGCGGACCGATTGTACATTCATTCCTAGAACCCCGGCAAGTTCATGGAAATCGAGGTTATTATAAAATCTGAGGAATATTACCTCGCGTTGCCGGGCAGTTAATTTCTGGATGCTGGCAGCAAGCTTTTCGTTGAATTCAACCCGGTCTTCAGATTCAATAATAAAATCTTCAGCAGAAATAATAAAACCATTTATTTTCATTCCTTCATCCAGGAGTCCGGGTTCTGTATTTTTTAACGTACGGATCAATTCCCGCCTGAGGGTAACTAAAAGATAGGCCTTAATATTTTTCACTATTCCAAGGGTTGCCCGCCGATCCCATAATTGAACAAACATTTCCTGGATAACATCTTTCACTATACCGGACACCGGGATAATTTTTAACCCGTAATAATAAAGCTCCTGGAAATAATGCTGAAAGATGATTCCCAATGCGTCCTGGCTTCCGCTTTTAAATTTACGCCAGAGCCCGGCTTCGTCAAACCCTATTTCCTTAACGACTTTCAAAAATGAAGATTTTTAACAAATATATATAATCCTTCATTCAATACCGTATTGTAATGTATGGAAAGCGAGAATCATAGACCGGCAGGGTACAAAGAAGTGGCTATATCCTTATGCCCCCTGTGGCATAAGGATTCCACAAAAATCAAAGCCTCCAGTCAAAAGGGAATTTAATCAGATCAGCAATTTTTACCCTTTGCCCTGTTTCAATTGATTGCCGTGCAGCAACCCCTATTAAACTGGCCATCACCCCTGCGCGGCTTCCTGCCATCTGGCCCAGGGGGTCTTCCTGGTTAGGTAAAAAGATCATGTCTTTCAGGCTTTTATCGGCTCCCCCGTGCCCTCCTTCTTCTTGTTTTTCGTGCCAGGCCTCTGTCCCTTCAAAACTTTTAGTCAAACGGAAATCCGAAGTATGCCCGACCTCCCATGGCTGACGCTGGTACAACCGTACATCAAGCCTTCCATTTTGCCCGTTAAAAGCTATCTTTTGCCCTTCGTACGGCAGGAAAGCATTTAATGAATAGCTCATCAATATGCCATTATTGTATTTCACCTCTACTGTCATAGTATCGTAGGTGTCAATGTCATTGTCCCAAACACAGCCATCCCTCAGGTAGTTATCCTCGTCCTCGCAGGCAACGTACATATCCATCAGGAATTTATCTTTTGTGATGTCCCAATAGAATTTACATTTACCGGTGAACGGGCACTCGCGGCAATTCCTGCTTCTGAACGAATTATTTTTGCCGTAAAAGGCCACCTTGCCAAAAGCATTTACCTCAACAGGTTCGGCATCCATGTACCAGTTCATCTGGTCGAAATGGTGGGATGCTTTATGGCATAATAATGTCCCCGAGAAACCCGATTTGCCATGCCAGCGCCTAAAATAACTTGCACCATGGTTAATATCCAGGTATTCCTGGAACTCAGCGGATATAATCCGACCCAGGGTTCCCGACATAATTACCTTTTTTATTTTTTCTGATGCCAATCCATGCCTGGCATTAAACGTGGTAATAATCTTTTTTCCGGTTTTCGATTCTGTATCCAATAGCGTTTGGCATTGCCTTGCATTAATTGCCAGCGGTTTTTCACAAAGGACATCACAGCCCAGCTCCATTGCCCGGGTAGCATATTTAACATGGAAGGCATCAACAGTAGTAACAATAATAACATCGGGCTTTGTTTCCTGCACCATCCGGTCAAAATCCTTTGCCAGGTAAGTAGGTGCATCTACCCCGATGTATTTTTTTGCAAATTCAACCCGCTTCGGGTTAATATCGCACAGCCCGGCCAGTTCTACATAATCTTTGTAAGGGTGTACTAATTCTTTCCCCCAGGTACCTGAACCCCTGGAGCCTGTCCCTACAATGGCTACTCTCAACTTTTTCATGGCTTTGCCTCTTGCAAAGGAGGTATTTGCTAAAATGCCAAGAGTTGAAATACTAATAGCTGCTTTGGTGGTTTTATTTATGAATCC
>JAADGO010000077.1 GCA_013152355.1 Chlorobiota bacterium | reverse complement strand
GAACAATTCCACCACCACCCCTGGAACGGGCTGCGTTTCTGGGATTTGATACAACCATTTTTCATGTTTATTGTTGGGGTGGCTATGCCCCTGTCTTTTTCAAAACGGATAAAAAGAGGGGAGCCATACAATAGTATTTTAAAACATATTGCAAAACGCTCATTCCTGCTTCTCGTGTTAGGTTGGGCATTGGGGTGTATTTCATCGGGGACAGTTGTTTTCCTTTTCCAGAATGTATTAGCTCAGCTTGCTGTTACCATTATGATTTCGTTCCTTATTATGAGGAAGCCTGCTATAACCCAAATAGCCTTCTCAATCGGGTTATTAGCCCTTACTGAGTTCATCTACAGGATATTCTGGGTCGAAGGTTTTAACCAGCCATTTGTAGCCGACCACAATTTTGGGGCTTGGGTAGATATGCTCATTTCGGGCAGGTTGTCCGGAGGGCACTGGGTTTCGTTTAACGCTATCCCAACAACAGCCCATACCATCTGGGGAGTGCTGGCAGGGCAACTACTTATGAGCAATAAAACAAACAAAAGAAAACTCCTCATCCTGGTTATTGCAGGCATAGCAGGGCTGATTATTGGTTACGGGTTGAACCCGGTTACTCCTATTATCAAAAGAATCGCTACAACTTCATTTGTATTTGCCAGCGGAGGGTGGGCACTCCTTGCCCTGGCAGCATCATATTGGCTGATTGACATGATGAAATTCCAGAAAGGGGTTTTATTTTTTGCTGTGGTCGGGATGAACCCCCTGTTCATTTACCTTTTTGCCCATGTAGGCGGCGCCCGGTTAATCGACAATATTATCCGCCCTTTCACATCAACAATTTTTAGCTGGGCCGGAGAGCCGGGGGTAAATATAATCACATCGTCATTGGCTGCCCTTGGTTTATGGTATATCTGTTATTGGATGTACAAACGGAAGCTGTTCATAAAAATATAAGGTAGCTGGAGGTCGAGCCAGTCCGCCTTTTAGGAATCAAATTGAGAAGTTGTGGGACAACTGGTTTAATTTTAGGTATAAAAAGTAAAAGGCTGTCCTCTGACAGCCTTTTTTGCCGGTTAAAACCGGAACTAACCTAAACCAACTAAACCTAATAAGCCATTCGCGAGCGAGTATTGCCGCATCTGGCCTAAAATTATCTTATGTGATAGTACATTAAGAACCAACTGGTTACCCGGGAACAAATAATCATTTAGGTAACCTTCCACTGTGCAAATATATTAAATTATCCTGAGAATCTGCCGTATACTTCCCAAAGAAATGGATATTATCAATTTTATAAATCAAACAGGCATTTTACGATACTTTTTACGCTTGCCTGAAGGTGGGAAGCAATCAAATTAAATAATTCTTTTTAGAGGCGTCCTTAACCCGGGGCTAAAACAGAAAACGGGAAAAACCGTATATTTCGAAGAATCCAGAAAAGCACAATAATAATTAACACCACTAAAGGTGCTTGTTTATGGTATAACAGGTTCTTGTAATCCTTATTAAACCTACGGTTAATTTCCGGGACGGAAAGCCCATAAACCATGGCCAATACAGCAGGTATAAGTAAGACGTTATTATTAACAACGCCACTAATATTTAAATGTAATAAACTATGGATTGCCCTCTGCGACCCACATCCCGGGCAATAGTAACCGGTCAATGAATGGAAAACGCACTTTGGGAAAAACACTTCCTCCACCGGGTCAAGGAAGAAGAAAACGGCTGCCAATACACTAAAGGCAACCAGCAACCCTGATTTGATATATTTTGAAGAATTAGAAATTAAAAGCACCTGCCCATATCCCTGCTGTTATACCTAAAGCAACCATGATACACCAAATTAGCATTCCTGCTAAAGCAACTAAAAATGAAACCCACGCCCAGGTTCTTGCATTTTTACTGGCTCTTTCAGCTCCCTCATAGTCGCCGGCATCCCATTTTGAATTTACCTGTGCTGCAAATACAATTGAAACTATCCCAAACGGAAGGCAACAAAGAACTGTTGTTAAGATGGCCCACAGCAAGTAATTGGGAGGAGGCCCTTGTGGATTAATCCTTTCCATAATATATTGTTTTTTAGGTTAAAGAAGTTATTTTACCTGAATAATTATTAATGTAAAAGTACCAGTTGATTTTGTAAAATAAAACTATTACCGTATTATTCTCAATTTTTGAGATATAGGATTTTATTGTCCCCGCTTTCTTAGCGAGTCCTTAATGAAGTTGTTTAAAGCCCAGGTTATTTTATCTTTAACTTTAAACAACTTCATAAAAAAAAGGAGCTTTTCAACCCCTTTTTTGTCCATTAAGCCTTTTTTATTTACAATGTGTCTTGCCCGGGCTCCCAGTCGCATGGTGTCAATTCGCCAGTCTGAAAGGCTTCGAGCAAACGGATTACCTCTTTCACATTCCTGCCCACGTTAAGCCCGTTAACCGAAACATGCTGGATTACACCCTCCGGGTCGATAATATATGTCGCACGGTATGCAATTTTATTCTCTTTCTCCAAAATACCCAGCTCCTCGGAAAGCGATTTTGACGTATCGGCCAACATAGGGAATTTAAGCCCTTTTAAGCCTGGGTCGGCATTGCGCCATGCAAGGTGTACGAATTGTGAATCGATAGACGCACCAACAAGGTTTGCACCAAGTTTTTCAAATTCTTCGTAATGGTCGTTGAACGATTTGATCTCGGTCGGGCATACAAAGGTAAAATCCATTGGCCACCAGAAAAATACCGTCCATTTACCATTTTTCAGGTCATTCAGCGTAAGAGTTTCAAACTCTTTCCCGGGTTCCAGTGACACAACTGCACTTTTCGTAAATTCCGGGAATTTATCTCCAATTGTTAACATATCTTCTATCGTTTTAGTTTATATTATTTAATCTGAATTAAAATTACGAATCAAAGATACACGGAACTATAGCCAGATACAAATAGAATTTATTTATTCAGAATAGAAAAAAGCTATTCCGGGGCAATAACCTGTTAGTTTACAACTTCTAACCAAAACATATACAAGCCCCATGATATGTTAATAAACCGAAAATATGAAAAAAACATTGAAATAAATTTGACAAAAGCTGTTATATTTACACGTTTTCTTTATAAAGTTGTTTAAAGTTAAATTGAAACCAACTTCTATTAAAAGAAAAAATTTACAACCTAAAACCATCAAAATATTCAAAAAAAATGAAAAAGGATTCAAACAAAAACAAAGTTTCCCGAAGGTCATTTTTGGGAACGACAGCAGCAGCAGCAGCAGGTATTACAATTGTCCCAAGCAATGTTATTGGGGGATTGGGGCATGTAGCCCCTAGTGACAAACTAAATATTGCCGGTATAGGTATTGGTGGTATGGGTTTTGCCAACCTTAAAAACCTCGAATCGCAAAATATTGTCGGGCTATGCGATGTAGACTGGAAGTACAGCAAGCGGGTATTCGACTATTTCCCAAAAGCAAAAAGGTACAAAGACTGGAGGAAGATGTACGATGAATTGGGGAAATCTATTGACGCAGTCGTGGTTGCTACTCCTGACCATACACACGCCATAGCAGCTGCCCATGCAATCACAATGGGCAAGCATGTTTATGTACAAAAGCCTTTAACCCATAGTGTTTACGAATCAAGGTTGTTAACCAAACTGGCTAAAGACTACAAGGTAGCCACTTCAATGGGCAACCAGGGCTCATCAGGCGAAGGGGTGAACCTTACTTCCGAATGGATTGCCAATGGTGAAATTGGAGAAATAACAAAAGTAGATTCATTTACCGACCGCCCGATATGGCCACAGGGGTTGAACCGCCCGGAACCAGGTATGTGGGTGCCGGAAACACTCGACTGGGACCTGTTTATCGGGACTGCTAAAATGCGCCCTTACCACGAAATTTATACACCATGGAACTGGCGCGGATGGTGGGACTTCGGGACAGGTGCACTTGGCGATATGGCCTGCCATATTTTACACCCGGTATTTGTCGGGCTGAACCTGGGATACCCTGAAAAAGCACAAGGTAGTTCTACCCTGTTATTAAACGACTGTGCTCCGAATGCACAAATGGTAAAACTCACCTTCCCCGAAAGGAAAAGTACCAAAAATATGAAAATAAAACTTCCCAAAGTAGAAGTTACCTGGTATGACGGAGGTTTGCAGCCTATGAAACCAAAAGGCTGGCCTGCTGGCAAAAGCATGAACAATAGTGGTGGCGGGGTCTTGTTTTACGGGACAAAAGACACTCTTATTTGTGGTTGTTATGGCAAAGACCCATGGTTATTGTCAGGGCGTGTGCCGAATGCACCTAAATTCAGGCGCAGAGTTGAGTTAAGCCACGAAATGGACTGGGTACGTGCTTGTAAGGAATCTCCTGAAAACCGTACACCTACTGCATCCGACTTCAGCGAAGCCGGGCCATTTAACGAAATGGTTGTAATGGGTGTTTTGGCTGTCCGCCTTCAGGCACTGAACAAAGAACTTGAATGGGACGGCGAAAACATGCGGTTTACTAATATTAATGACGGCGAAATGATTAAAACGGTCATTAAAGATGGATTTAAAATCCATGACGGTCACCCGACATTTAAGAAAGACTGGACAGAGCCTATCCCGGCAACCGAGTTTGCAAAAGAACTGATCAGGCATACTTACAGGGCTCCATGGTCGTTGCCGTATATGCCTGCATAATCTGTAGCAATCAATCGGATAGCCTGAGGTTATCCATTTAATAGTATATTAGTGCCATGCCGCACATAAAGGGTAGGATTTTCCTACCCTTTTTTACACTCCCCTAGGATTTCCCTTATAAATTTTCTAATTTGCGTCTGAAATTCCCAATTAATAAAAAAAGACGTAAATGGAAGCTCAAGACATTAAAAAACAAAATACAGAAAGCCGCCGTGGTTTCATTAAAAGTTCACTGGTAGCTGCTGCCGGGATCACTATTCTTCCAAGCCATGTAATTTCTGGATTCGGCAACAAAGCCCCAAGCGATAAACTGAATATTGCAGGTATCGGCGTTGGCGGCATGGGTTTCAACAACCTCCGAAATATGGAAACAGAGAATATTGTTGCCCTGTGCGATGTCGATTGGAAGTATGCCGAAAGGAATGCTTTTAAGCGGTGGCCACTGGCTAAAAAATATACCGACTACCGTGTAATGTTCGACCAGCAAAAGGATATTGATGCGGTGATGATCGCCACCCCTGACCATTCGCATGCGTTGCCGGCCTTAATAGCTATGCGCAATGGCTACCATGTGTATGTGCAAAAACCATTGACTCATTCCGTTTACGAATCAAGGATACTTACCGAAACGGCTAAAATATATAAAGTTGCCACCCAAATGGGCAACCAGGGGAATTCAGGAGAAGGGATCAGGCAAATATGTGAATGGATATGGGCCGGGGTTATCGGGGAAGTTACGCATGTGGACGCATGGACCGACCGCCCAATCTGGCCACAAGGGCTTGAACGGCCAACAAAAAAGGAAAGGGTTCCCAAAACCTTAGATTGGGACCTTTTTATCGGCCCCGCCAAATGGCGCCCTTACAACAAGATTTATACGCCTTGGAACTGGCGCGGATGGTGGGATTTTGGGACAGGTGCACTTGGCGACATGGCCTGCCATATACTTGACCCGGTTTTTAAAGCACTGAAACTTGAATACCCCAGCTCGGTACAGGGGAGTTCGTCACCGGTCAATATCGAATCGCCGCCTAATAGTGAAATAATCAAATACGAATTCCCACGCCGCGACAATTTACCAAAAGTAGGCATGCCCGAAGTAACAGTGGACTGGTATGACGGCGGACTAATGCCTCCGCGCCCCGATGAACTGGAAGATGGAGAACAAATGGGGAACAATAGCGGAGGGTGTATTTTTTACGGTACACGTGGGAAAATAATGTGCGGGTCGTCAGCAAAAAACCCGACATTGCTGCCCACCAAAGAAATGGCACACTTCCAGGAACCTAAAAAAAGCATCCGCCGGATATTTAATGCCGAAGGCAACGGCCACGAACAAGACTGGATCAGGGCTTGTAAAGAAGATAAAGATTCACGCCTCGAAGCATCATCAAATTTCTCTTATGCCGGCCCGTTTAACGAAATGGTGGTGATGGGGGTTTTGCCTATACGGCTGCAAAGTTTACAACGCAAATTATTGTGGGACGGGAAAAACATGCGGTTTACAAACATTGGTGCCAACGATGAATTAAAAGTGCTTACCACTAACCGTTTCACAATTGTAAACGGCGACCCAAGATTCCATAAAGAATATATTACACTACCGGCAAAACAGGCCGCTGAAGAATGGATCAGGCCTGATTACCGCCAAGGCTGGGAACAGATATAAAGGAATCAGTCCCTGTTAATTGCCCGTAACCACAGGCACCTCCTATCGGATGCAAAAAAACCGGGAAGCACAAAGATTCAAGCGATAATGATTACATTTTAAATAGCCGTCCATAAAGGCTTCCCAAGCCACTGTTTGACTAGCGTATGCAATTGTATAACGTTCTCCGGCAGATTGAACCAAAGAAATATTAACTTTGCTGGTCAATTTTCAACATGCTCAATAATGCAAATTTTTGAATTTGATACGGTTGTTATCGGAAGTGGGTTGGCAGGGCTGTCAGCCGCCTACCATTCTTCGGGGTTTGGCACAGTTGGTTTTGTCACAAAATCAGAACTGGATACCAGCAACTCATATTATGCACAGGGAGGTATCGCAGCAGCCATAGCAGATGATGACACTCCGGAACTTCATTTGATTGACACCTTTGTGGCCGGAAGAGGCTTATGCGACAGAGATGCTGTTGAGGTACTGGTAAACGAAGGCCGCGACCGTGTGAAGGAGCTTATCGAAATGAATATGGATTTTGATAAAGAAAACGGCAAGCTGATGTTTGGACTGGAGGGAGGGCATAGCAGGCGAAGGATACTACATGCGGGAGGAGATGCAACCGGGAAAGAAGTGACCAGTTTCCTACTTCGAAAAGTAAAAGGGCGGGAGTCTGTAAAATCATTTGAATACACAGCGGTTGTAAAGCTTATCCAACAAAACGGCTGCATTATTGGAGTACAGGCGATTGACCTGACTACCGGCAATAATATTATCTTCAAAGCCAAAGCTGTAATCCTTGCTACCGGAGGGCTATCGAGGGTTTTTGAACGGTCGACCAATCCACACACCGCTACCGGCGATGGAATTGCAATGGCTTACTATGCAGGTGCAAAAATTGCCGACATGGAATTTATACAATTCCACCCTTCTGTATTATCTGTACCTGATAAAGAAGCATTCCTCATAAGCGAAGCCGTTAGGGGCGAAGGAGCATGGCTGTTGAATAAGGATGGCGAACGCTTTATGAAAGATATCCACCCCCTGGCAGAACTGGCCCCCCGTGATATTGTGTCATATTCGATATACAAGCAGCTCCGGAAAACCAACACAGATGTTGTTTACCTGACACTTAAACACCTGGATAGTAAAAAAATAAAAAAACGGTTCCATAATATCTATATTAAACTTAAAGAGTACGGGTTTGACCTGACCAAAGACTTGCTGCCAATTGCCCCGGCGGCCCATTATATGGTAGGCGGTATCAGAACGGGATTATACGGTGAAACCAACATAAATGGATTGTTTGTATGTGGAGAAACAGCTTCAACAGGGGTGATGGGAGCAAACAGGCTGGCAAGCAACTCACTGCTCGAATGCCTTGTATTCGGGAAAAGGGCAAGCGAGAAAGCTGCAACAGTTAAAGCCGTCAGCTATAACCTGGATAATATTAAAACTATACACTTAGAACCAAAGAACGAGCAGCAATTCCTTGAAATGAAAAATGAGATCGCCACGTTGATGTCAAAAAATGTTGGCATCCTAAGAGAGAAAACAGGGTTGGAGGCAACATTAAGCCGTTTAAACGAAATTTGCAGGCAATTCCCCGAGTTGCCAGACGAATACAACCTGATAAAAATTAAAAATACGGCTGAGGTCAGCAGGCTCATAACCCGGTCGGCACTCACTCGCGAAGAAAGCCGTGGAGGCCATATACGAGAAGATTTCCCGGAAGAAGACCCTGGTTTTGAAGTACATATTACACAACAAATAAATAAGCCAATTACATTTGAGCAGATTAGAAAATAATAGTTATGGATAAGAAAATATTAGATTCAGCAGAGACTTTGTTTAATTTAGCTTATGCTGAAGATATTGGGGATGGGGATATTACTACCAATAACCTGATCCCTCCCAATGAAACAAAAAAAGCCATTTTGGTTGCCAAAGCACCAGGAGTAATTGCCGGGTTGCCCATTGCACATCTTGTGTTTAAGAATTTTGACAAAAACATCCAATGGGATGAGTTAAAGCCTGATGGAAGTGTTGTTGAACCAGGGGATATAATTGCCAAATTCTCTGGTGATTTCAGGGCCTTACTTACCGGCGAAAGGAAAGCATTAAACTTTTTGCAACGTATGTCGGGGATTGCAACCTATGCATACAATTGTATGGAAATAATAAAAGGTACGAATGTGGAAATACTTGATACAAGGAAAACACTTCCGGGGTACAGGCTGCTCGACAAATATGCCGTAAGAATGGGAGGGGCATCAAACCACCGCTTCGGATTATACGACATGGTAATGATAAAGGACAACCATATACAGGTAGCAGGAGGGATCAAAAAAGCGGTGGATGCAATCCGCCCTCAGATACCCAAAAGCATCAAGATTGAAGTTGAAACATCAAACCTAGAGGAGGTAAAAGAAGCACTTGAAGCCGAAGTTGATATTATAATGCTTGACAATATGAGTTCAAAAATGATGACCGAAGCAGTAAAACTAATCAATGGGCGGGCCAAAATTGAGGCTTCGGGCAACATGACGATTAAACGGATTAGAAAAGTAGCTGAAACCGGTGTCGACTACATATCAATAGGCGCCCTTACGCACTCTGTAAAAGCCCTGGATATCAGCCAACGGATTATTAACTGATTTATGAACCTAATAATTGATGTCGGCAATACCAGGGCGAAATTTTCTCTTTTCAATAAAGGGGAAATGATAATTTCCGTACCTGTTGATGAATTCCTGCCGGAACATATCAAGATATTACAAAATGAACACCCTTCGCTTAACAAGGCAATTATCTCTTCCGTCAGAGATTACCCTGTTGAGTTGAAAAAAGAACTACATGGAAAATTTGATATATTCATTGAATTCAACGCTTCTACACCCATCCCTTTTGAAAATCATTACCGGTCGAAAGAAACGCTTGGTTACGACAGGTTGGCAGCAATTGCCGGGGCCAACAAACTTTACCCGGACTCAAATATCCTGGTAATTGATGCAGGCACGGCTGTAACTTTTGATTTTATTAATAACAAAAACCAATATTTAGGCGGGAATATATCTCCCGGTATTGATTTACGGTTTAAGGCATTGCATACCTTCACCGGGAAACTACCACTGGTAAAGCAGGAGGGCAGCAATACCCTGTTTGGAGACACAACAGAATCAGCCATCAGGGCAGGCGTCCAGAATGGTTTAATTTATGAAACAGACCGGACAATAGAATCTTTTAATGATTCTTATGATAATTTAAAAGTAATTATAACCGGCGGCAATGCCATTTTCTTTGATAAAAAGTTAAAAAACCCTTTCTTTGTACATCTTAATTTAGTTGCACTGGGTTTAAACCGTATACTGGAATATAATATAGAGAATAATCAGGGATGATTGGGATTTATTGTTGCCGGCTTTGTTATTTGTATATATTTACAATATAATAATCAACTATTTATGGGTTCTGGCATAAGTTTTGGGGGAAATAACTTTACTTGTATGATAATTGGTTTATTAAACGGAAATTTGATTAAATAAATAATTACTAAACTAACTTGTACTATGAAAACAATACTTCGTAAATCGGTATTAATCGGAATAGCCATCACATTCACTGTTATTGGGGCCAATGCACAAAGGATTATTACCGGCACTGTTTACCGCGAAGGGAAACCTGCTGCCGGGGTAGTGGTAGAAGGGCATAAAACGACCAATTATTATACCAGTTTCGATGGTAAATATAAAATCCAGGCCGATAAAAAGTCAAAATGGTTAAAATTCACATACGCCGATGACACGCGTAAATTAAATATTGAAGGCAATACAAGCAATGTAATCGATTTTAGCTTTGATGGGAAGATCCCTGTAAAAGGTGAAGGAGAAGACAAAGGGGTTAACCTGAAATCGGCACAGGAGTTAATGAAAGAGCAAAATAAAGAATTTATGAACGACCTTTCTTTGTACGCCGAATTCTATAAGCAAAAAGAATATAAATCAGCATTGCCACATTGGAAAAGCCTTTTCGACAAGTACCCAAAATCAACTTCCAATATTTATATCCATGGTGTTAAGATGTATGAAAGCTTTATAAAAAAAGCTACTTCATGGGAAGAAAAAGAGAAGTACATTGACAAAATGATGGAAGTGTACGACCGCCGGATAAAATATTTCGACCATAAAGGATATGTACTTGGCCGCAAAGGTACAGACTGGTTCAAATACAAGCTAATGAACGAAAACATAACTCCGGAAGAATTAAAAGAGGTGTATAAAAAGGGTTATGAGTGGCTTGACGAATCTATTAAATTACAGGGTGATAAATCTGAGGTCCCAATTTTAGTTGTTTTTATGCAGGTTACAAAACAATTGTTTAAGTCGGGCGAACTGTCAAAAGAAACTGTAGTTAAAAATTACGAAACCTGTAATAATATTATTAATGCAGTCCTTAAAAATAAGCCGGATAATAAAAATGCCACCCTCTCACAAACAGCTATTGAGCAAATTTTTGGCACATCGGGTGCTGCCGACTGCGAAGCCTTAGTTAGCATGTATACTCCGCAATTTGCTGAAAGGTCGGGAGATATTGATTTTGTAAAAAGTATGCTTCGAAGGCTTAACCAGGCAGGATGTAACGAATCGCCACTTTTCGAGCAGGGAGCAGAACAGATGTATGAATTAAACCCATCAGGAGAAGCAGCATTCAATATGGCACGCATGTTCCTGAAAAAAGGCGACCCACAAAAAGCCAAACAGTATTACCAACAGGCAATGAAGTTGGAGACAGACCAATCGTTACTGGAGAATTATTATTACGAATTTGCGGCATTTATGTTTGCCCAGGAGAAGAACCTTCCTGAAGCCAGGAGTTATGCCCGGAAAGCATTGGCAATCAACCCGAAAAATTGTAAAGCCTTAATGCTGATAGGTGATATTTATGTTGCAGCGAGCAGGACTTTCAGTGATAATGATTTTGAGAGGTCGACTGTATTCTGGGTAGCCGTTGACTATTTCAACCGTGCCAGAAGTGCTGATAGCGACTGTGCCACCGATGCTGCAAGCAAAGCAGCTACATACCGCGCTTATTTCCCGAATAAGGAAACAGGTTTTTTCAATGGCCTTGAAGAAGGAAAAAACTACCAGGTTAAAGGTTGGATAAATGAAACGACTAAAGTCAGGTATTAAAACGAATGCTAAAAAAAAATCTTTCTTGCGTGTTGCAGCTTTGATCTCCGGGGCTGCAATACTTTTCTATGCCTGCGAAAACGATATAGAAACAATTAAAGCTTTTAGTTCGCCTGAAGACCTGCCTGTTGTTACGGCTGAGAATTTTGAGACTACTTCCATTGATTCCGGGAAAGTACGTTTCTTCCTCAAAGCCCCCCTACTCCAACAGTTTGATAACGGCGGGCAATCGTTCATTGAATTCCCAAAAGGGTTGCTACTGGAGAAGTACGATAACAACAACCATATTATTTCAAGTATTACAGCCGACTATGCCAAGCAATTTGTAAAAGAAGATAAATGGGAAGCTAAAAATAATGTAGTGGCTGTTAATGCCCAGGGAGATACCTTAAAAACCGAGTACCTCGTTTGGGAAGAGAAAGCAGGGAAGATATACTCCGATAAATTTGTAAAGATTATTACCGAAGACCAGATTATTACCGGGGTAGGCTTCCGCTCAAACCAGAACCTTGAAAACTGGAGGATTATGAAACCTAAAGGGTCTATCTATATTAAAGCGGGTAATTCAGGGGCGAAAAACCAAAGAAAAGAACCGGAGGATGAGTTTAAGAAAGAACATATACCGACAATTAACGTACAAAAACCAATAAATATAAAAAACCAGGCATTGCATAAATGAACTTAATGCTGATAATCTTATTAACGGTTATCTTATCAGGCTTTTTTTCCGGGATGGAAATTGCTTTTATTTCAGCAAACAAACTAAGGCTTGAATTAGACAAACAATCTGGCCCTTTTAATTTAAGGATGCTCCAGATTGTCACTAAAAAACCGGGGCAATATATAGCTACTATGTTGGTTGGGAACAATATTGCCCTGGTAATCTATGGTATCGCTTTTGCAAAGCTTATACAGCCATCCATTGAGTATTTGGTTGATTCAGAGATACTGATACTATTTATCCAAACCATAATATCCACTTTAATAATCCTTTTCCTGGCAGAATTCCTACCTAAAATGCTTTTCAGGGCTTTCCCAAATACCTTGCTCAATATCTTTACATTGCCGCTTTTCCTGTTTTATTTCATTTTCTACCCCATCACACAGTTTACAATGGGCATTACAAATATATTACTTAAATGGTTCTTAAAAACTGAGATAGAAGAGGGTAAAGAGAACCCTGTTTTCAGCAGGGTCGAACTGGACCATTTTATCAGGCAAACAGAAAGCGGAAGTACAATAAATACCAGGAATATTGAACAATCGGTAAAACTGTTCAGGAAGGCACTCGATTTCTCCAAGGTAAAACTCCGTGAGGTTATGATCCCCCGTACCGAAATTGAAGTATTGGATGTAAATGCCGGTATTGCCGACCTAAAACAAAAGTTTATTGAAACGGGTTATTCCAGGATACTCTTCTATGAAGGGAATATTGATAATATTATCGGCTATGTTCATTCATCCATTATTTTCAACAATCCGGAATCAATAAAACCACACATTAAGAAGGTATTATTTGCCCCCGAAACCATGCCTGCCAATAAACTCTTAAGGACATTTATAAAAGACCACAGAAGTATTGCTATTGTGGTTGACGAATTTGGCGGGACAGCAGGTATGGTAACCAGTGAAGATATACTGGAAGAAATTTTCGGGGATATTGAAGACGAGCACGATTCAAGCGACATTGTTGAAAAAAGGATAAGTGACAAAGAATTTATTTTATCAGGCAGGTTCGAGATTGATAAGCTGAACGAAAAATATGACCTAAAACTCCCCAAAACTGAAGAATTTGAGACCCTTGCCGGATTTATCCTGTTCCACTACGAAAGTATACCAAAAATAAATACAATCATTGAGATTCAAAATTTCAGGTTCAAAGTGCTAAAGGTATCCAATACAAGGATAGAATTGGTACAGCTAACCATCTTAGGTGAATAACAGTAAAACCCTATCCAGGTAACAGGGCACCTCAAAAACCACAACTTATACCGGCTTATTAATAGAACTTAAACCGCTTGTCGATAATCTCAGCAGCACTTTGCCGGGCTTTATAGGCTTCATACCTGGCCCTGTACCCCATGCTTTGCATAAGGCGGTTCTGTTCGGCAACCAGGTCGGTATTTACCCCTTCGTTTATAGCTGTTACTTTTGCAATATATACCCCGTTGTTCCCAACAATTGCTTTAGATACCTCATCAGCCTCCAGTCCGGAAACTGTTCCGATAAGAGCAGGTTCAACGCCTGTGCCGGGGATGGAGAATGAGTTGAAATTCAAATTCTCAGCTGTTTTTATTTCACTATTCAACTCTTGTGCAACAACTGCAAAATCATTACTTTCATTAAGTGCGGCAGTAGCTTTTTCTTTCAGTAATTCGCCTTTCTTTTCTTTTATCACAGCCAGTTCAACCCGTACTTTAACATCTTCGAAAGGCGCAACACCTTCTTCATTGGCCTCAACAAGTGCAGCAATAACAAAGTTGTCGCTTAACTCAAAAATTGTAGAACCACGGCTATCTGCAATTAATTCGCCCTCTTTTGTTTCAAAGGCAGCACGTACCAGGCTGCGTGGCTTATCCAGCCCTGCTATTGTGCGGTCGTTCTCGTGTAGTACAGCAACCTTTTTCGTCAGGTGTTTTTCGGCTATTGCTGCATCAAACTCTTCAAGGTTTGTATTTTCACTTGCAAATTTGCTTGCTTTTGTATATATTTTCTGATACGTTGCATCGCTTGGCACAACATTACGGACGAGTGAAGCAATCTGTACCTGGCGTGTTTCAATGCCTCTTTTTGTAGTTTGAATAATGTGTATCCCGTATTGCGACTTAACAATGGTTACTTCTTTGACTTTTGCATTAAAAGCAGCCTCTTCGAAAGGTTTAACCATTTGATTCCTGCCGAACCACCCCAAATCGCCACCTTTAATTGCCGAGCCTGTGTCATCGGAGAACTGAGTAGCAAGAGTTGCAAAATCACTACCATTCTCAATGGCAGTTTTCAGGCTGTCAGCCAATGCCTCTTTTGCTTCAATACCCGTTCCTTTTTCAACACGTAATAAAATATGCCTGGCCTTAACCGAGTCGGGCATCATTGCAATTTTAATCACCTTCTCAAGCCGGTAGGCGCCATCCTTAAAATACGGGCCATATACATCATTTTCTTTTGCACCTTCAGTAAAAATCCAGTTGGCTATATCTTCCGGCAGTTCACTTTCTTTTTTCCAGGTAGGGTCAAATGACACATCGGAATTTGAATTTACAAACTGGGCATTATCTTCGGCAGTAGTAAAGTCGGCTTTTATTTCGTCAATCCATTCCTTTGCGTGTTGGTCATCCTGTTTCGAGGGGGTAACCGGGAAAGTGACATACTCAATACGGCATGTCCTTTCTTGCTTGTATTCATTCTGATGGCTATTGTAATATTTTTTAAGGTCTCTTTCTGTAACTTCAACCGCACTGTCGGGGACAGATGAATAATTAAGGGCTATATAATCAAAACTTACCTGGTGGTTATTATTATCCAGTGTATTTTGAGCCTCTTCAGTTGTTACATACAACCCTTTCTGCACCAAGTTGTTGTATTTTGTCAACATGCGGTCATCGGTAATCTGTTTTTCAAGGTAAAGCCAGTAGCTCCTTTGTTCCGGTGATACGCCGGTTTCAAGGTTCTTCAGGAACCTTACAATTGCCGCCCTGTCAACTTGCCCGGTATTTGGGTTGCTGAAAATCTGCCGGACAATTGGGTGGATGTTCCTTCCCTGCACCATATCGTAAAGTTCATCGGCACTTACTTCCAATCCCAGGCCTTTGTATACATCGCTCATCAACACATCGCGCACAATACCCTGCCAGGCTTGTTCCCTGATCTGAACCCATGTATTCTCATCTATCTGGCTCTGGCCACTATTCAATTTATACATATTCCCGATTTCTTCCACTTTTTTCTGGAAATCGGGGTATTGTATTGATTCTCCATCTATTTCTGCAATTTCCATTTGTGATTTTCGAAACATAGAACTCCCGGAACGAAGCATGTCTCCTAAAATAAATGCAACCAGGGCCATAAAAATCACGATTCCTATCAATAACCCTGCACGATTCCTAATTGTTTGTAATGTGGCCATTTTATTTACTAATTTATAATATCAGATTTACGTCAATTTTTTGCGCTACGAAGATAATAATTTTCAATGTTATACCTAAAAAGCTGCTTATAATTTATTCCTGAAAAGATTTCCCGGTGGCTTATGCCCTCATGTAAGTTAAAAACAGGCCCTCTCCCGGCCACTCCTCACAGGGCAGGGAGGTTTTAGCGTAATATGAAGGATTTATACATGGCTCAAAGCCGGCCTGCTTACAAAAAAGCCCGTCATTCTGGCAATATCCCGTTTCTATTTCTTACCACACAAAATTTTAATTATTACATTTGTGTATAAGTTGCAAACATTAAGGATCATGAAATACTCATATTTTAGGTTGGCCTGTGTACTGATGATAGCTATTGTAGCAGGCTACGGTTGTAAACAAAAAGAAAAACCCCAACCTCCGAATATCATCTTAATTTTAGGCGATGACATTGGTTATTCTGATATTGGCCCATACGGGTCGGAAATATATACGCCGAACCTTGACCGTTTGGCCAGCGAAGGAATCCGTTTCTCAACATTTTATAACATGTCGAAATGTGGTACATCCAGGGCTTCATTATTCACAGGGCTTTACCGGGGTGGAGGCAGTGCTGTAAATTTTGCACAGATATTAAAAAATGCCGGGTATTATACCATCCATTCAGGGAAAGAACATTTTTCTGAATGGGTGCCAAGCCATGCTTATGCAAACAATATTTTCGACCAGTCGCTTACCTTCAGGGGGATGAATGAATATTTTGAACCACCATCGGGTGAATTTGCCAACCCTTTTATCCTGAATGGCAAAAAAGTGGGAGTCCCGGAAATTTACCACGAGAAAGAACCCTTTTTCAAAACCGATGCTTTAACGGATAATGCCTTGCGCTGGCTGGAAGAACCAATCCGGAAAAAGCAGCCTTTCTTTTTATACCTGGGTTATGGGGCAGCCCATTACCCATTACAGGCACGGCCGGAGGATATTGCCAGATACCGGGGGAAATATAAAAAAGGATGGGATAAAATAAGGCAGGAAAGGATAGGGCGGCTGAAAAAAATAGGGCTGATACCCGAAACTGCTCAGTTAAGCCCGCCAAGCTCAAATATCAATAAATTCAGAGGGCATCCTGCCGGAGACGAAGAAATCCGGGCAAAAATCCCACTATACCGCCCCTGGGAGGGACTAACAGAACAGGAAAAAGATGGGCTAGACCTTGAGATGTCAGTATTTGCAGCCATGGTCGACCGCATGGATCAAAATATTGGCAGGGTATTGGATAAGATTGACGCCGAAGGGTTGGCAGAAAATACCATTGTAATCTTTTTGTCCGACAATGGGTCGTGCCCCTACGACAGCAACCGTGACTTTAAGTTTGCACCGGGCGACCCGAGAGGTTTCCGAACCCTTTGCGCTGCCTGGGCGAATGTCGGGAATACCCCTTTCCGCTACTTCAAACAATACGGGCACGAAGGTGGCACACGTACGCATTTTATCATGCGCTGGCCAAAAAAAATAAAAAGCGGAACTATTACACATCAGCAAGCACATATTGTTGATATTTTCCCAACCATCCTTGAAGCTGCCGGGATAGTTTACCCGGAGACTCCTGATACTACCCGGTATCAAACACTCCATGGAAGTTCGCTGATGCCCATTCTTACAGGAGGCACAAGGAAAGAACCTGAATTCTTTATTTCAGGTTTTACCGATAATTTCCGCATGTTCAAACAAGGCGACTGGAAAATAGTGAGGCTGAACGGGGAAGAGTGGGAATTGTATAACCTGAAGGACGACCCTACTGAAATAAATAACCTTGCAGCAGGAAAGCCTGAAAAGATGAAGGAAATGATAGCATCTTTTGAAAAAAATAAGGTGAAGGTTGGGTATTGAGAAAACAAAACTATATTTCAATTATTTTTAAAGAATAAGCGACCTTACACGGATTCTATCCCGGATTTGCTTTACATGCCAGCTGTAGAAAAGGTTTCGGGAGACATTTAACTCCTTGAGTGATTTAATATTCCCTATGGAAAGTGGTATTAAAAGGAACTTATTTGAGCTTAGGTCCAGGACTTGTAATTTTTTAAGCCGGTCAATCTTTTTACTCATCGTTTCAAGCGAATTATCTTCCATATACAGCTCCTCCAGGTTGGTTGCTAAAGTAATATTTTCTGAAAGCCCTGAAAAATTATTTTGGCTTAAGTTAAGGGTTCTCAGGTGCTTTAGGTCACGGAAGCTAATCCCTATTTTTGTGAGGTTATTCATTTCAAGGTCAAGCAACTCCAGGTTGCCAAGAAGGTTGGTGTTTGGGTTAAACAACGTAATCTTATTGATACTCAGGTCTAATTGCCTCAACTCGGGAAGGTTAACTACATCGTCCTCAATTTTTGTGATCCTGTTTTCACGGGCATTTAGCGACTCTAGTTTTTTCAACCCTGCAAGCTCTGGCGGCAACCCTGACAACCGGTTTTTCGACACATCAAGCAATATAAGAGAATCCATTTTCCCAATAGATGCAGGCAACTGTGCCAGCCTATTGTGGTTAAGGTCCAACTCCTTTAGTAAACTTAAATCCCCAAACCCCTGTGGCAGCTCCTCCAGCATGTTATCATTAAGTTTAACCATTGAGATTTTCGTTAAATTGGAAAAACTTTCGGGCAACCGCTTTAACTTATTCCGTTCCAGTTTCAGTACCTCCAGTTGGTACAAGTGCCCAAAACTATCTGGCAGCCCCTCCAATTGATTCCAGTCCAGGTCCAGTTCCCTGAGGTGGGTAAGCTGCCCAAAACTTCCAGGAAGGTGCTGAAGCTTGTTGGAAAACAAATCCAATTCCTTCAACTGGGTTAACTGCCCTATCTCATCAGGGATTGATTCCAGTTGGTTCTCACCCAGCTTTATTATTTGCAGCTTGTGGCAATCCCCAATTTGCCTGGGTAACGCTTTTAACTTATTGCCAATCAGGTTTAGTTCAACCAATTCCTGAAGATCCCCAATCTCGCCAGGCAATACCTCTATCTGATTGCCCTGCAAATACAACTTTTGCAGGTTGGGTAGCTGGAATACCTGTAAATCAACTGTACTTAGTTGATTGTACCTAAGGTAAATGACTTGTAACCTTGTAAGTTTACTCAACTTATTCGGGAGTGATTTTAACTTTTGCCGGTCAAGGTTTAAAATATATGCCGACCTTTTATTCAATAGGGCCTCCTCGACCGAAAAATAGACTTCCTGCCCCTTCAATTCTTTATCAGAAAGCAAGCGTGGCTTTCTTTTTTTTGCAGAAGAAACAAAAAACATTGCCAACAATAAAATAATAATAACCGGAATCCTGAGTATTTTCATAACTATCAATAAAAAGGTACAAAGAAAAGAAATGTTATTAAAACAAAAAGGGTAAACAAAAATGTTTACCCTTTTTAAGAGACAATTTAGTTAACTTCATAAAGCTTTAAACCAGTCCTGGAAATATTGCCCAACAAAAGGCGTCTCTTTTTTCTCACCCTGTATTGAACCAATTAAACTTAGAATCCAAAAAATAAATACGATAATCCAGGCAATTACCTTGATATACGGAATCCAGGCCAATACAATACCTAAAATAAATATCCCGAGTGTTTGCCGAATATAATAGCTGGCAAATTCATCTTTTTCGCTACTGTTAATGACAAGTGCTATTAACCAGCCAATTAACGTAATGTGTGCCACAATAGCTTTAGTTTTTCCATCCATGCTTTTATATTTTTTAGGTTTTAGAAGAGATTAAAAGTAAGAAATGTATTTTGTTTAAAGACTGTTTAAATTTTATTTTTAAACAGTCTCTAATTATCTTAATCTCCAAGTTCTTTGATCTTAAACCGTTCTATTTCGGCAGGGGTGTGCTCTTGTTCCATAATCGCCTCAATCTTTTTCACAATCGCAGGGTTATCGGCAGCCACATCATTTTGTTCCCTTATATCTTCGTCAAGGTTATAAAGTTCAAGTGTTTTATTGCCCTTAAAAATATCTTTCCTGATTGCTTTCCATTTGCCCATCCTGACAGCCTGTTGCCCCTGGTATGCAGGAAATTCCCAGTATAGGAACTCATGTTCCCCCTGTCCTTCTTCCCCAAGCAGTGTTGGAAGGAAACTTATCCCATCAATATCCCCGGATGCTTCAACTCCTGCAATATCGCAAACTGTGGGAAGCACGTCGTAAAAAGCTGAAATAAGGCCGGTTTTCGAACCGGCTTTAATTTTCCCGGGCCACTGGGCAATCATTGGCACACGTATCCCGCCTTCATAGACAAACCCTTTACCCCGGCCACGTTCGCTTTTAAATGGCTTGGCACTATCGAACCAGGGCGAGTCGGCACCGCCACTGTAAGTTGGGCCATTATCGCTCGAAAACATGATTATGGTGTTCTCGTATAACCCCAACTCTTTTAATGTTGCCACAATCTCCCCCACCTGCTCATCCATGTATGAAACCATGGCAGCATAACAAGCATGTGGGTAACGGTGAGGGAAATAGCCACGGCTTCCGTCATAGGGGCTTTCATCGCCAAACTTCTCAACATAATAATCTACCCAGCGTTTGGGGGCTTGCAACGGATTATGTGGAATGGGACTGGCATAATACATAAAAAAGGGTTGGCCCTTGCTCTCTTTAATAAAATTGATGACTTCGTTTTGCATCAATTCGGGAGAATAATCGGTTAACCAAAAGTCAGCATAAGTTTTGGGGTCATACAAATCAGCACCTTCCGGGAGTTTAGTCTGTGGAGGCACCATTTTATTATTCAGCAAAACTTTAGTTGTATTTTTCCATAGGTGAACGGGGAAATAGGTATGCGCCTGCCGCTGGCAGTTGTAACCGTAAAAAAAGTCGAACCCCTGTTTATTTGGGATTCCTTCGGTTAACGGGGCACCCAGCCCCCACTTACCAACAATTGCGGTTTTGTACCCGGCACTTTGCAACAACCGTCCAATGGTTTTTGTCCCCGGTTTCAAAGGCCGCTGCCCTTCCAGGTTTGGGTCTTTTGCTACGGCTTCAAAATCCCATACTGCGCCGCGTGAAGCCCATTCATCGTTCCCCCTGATTTGGGCATGCCCCAAATGCTTGCCAGTTAATAACACACAGCGCGAAGGGGCGCAAACCGGAGCTCCTGCATAGTGTTGTGTAAAACGCATTCCGTTGGTTGCCAACGCATCAATGTTTGGAGTCTCAATTTTCTCCTGCCCGTAGCAACCGACTTCGGCATAACCCAGGTCGTCTGCCAAAATGTAAATAATATTTGGTTTTGAAACTTCTTTTGTTTGTTTTTGGCTACAATTAAGAAAAATGGAGGCACTTAAAATGGTCAAGAATAAATTGGCCCAGGCAAATTTTGATTTCATTCTTTTTGGTTTTTTAAGACATTGTACAAATCAACAAATAGCGTTAAAATGTAAGATGATCCGTG
>JAADGO010000027.1 GCA_013152355.1 Chlorobiota bacterium | reverse complement strand
GCAAAAATTGATGGCTTTAAAGGGATGATTGGCCGGGTAAAAGAGGCTTTCCCGGGGGCATCGGTTTTTGCAACCACATTACGTCAGGTTATCAGTGTTAATGAACACTTGTGGGGGGCTATTGTACTTGAAGGCGACAACTGGCATGTGATTGAGCCACGTGAAATTAAAGTACTCGACCGAATCGGGGGTGGCGATGGTTTTGTTGGCGGCTTACTTTATGCTATCCTGAAAGAGTGGCCGCCTGAAAAATGGCCACAATTTGGATGGGCTACAGGGGCAATGGCTACTACTTTTTTAACCGACTATGCCCAACCCGCCGATGAAGAAATGGTTTGGAGCATCTGGAGTGGGAATGCACGGGTTAAAAGGTAAGAAGCTGTCTAAATTAAAGACTTTTTTTTTGCAGCCACTTGTAACAAATAGTAGTTTTCAGAGGGTTTCCTTAATTGAAAGAAAGCCTGGCAATTGCACATATTATTGTTAATAATAAAGAAATGATCTATTACGAAAAAGGTTCTCCTACAACACTGCTGACAGCAAACGATTTGAAAGAAGGTTTATTTGAAGCGTTGGATAAGTTAGGGGGAGGGGATAAAGTTTTGGCAATCCCGCCGGATTATACCCGCTTGCCGTCACGTGCCGGCGAATTGACGGAGTTTGCATGGGAGTACTATGGCGAGAAACTAACCGATATCCTTCCGGCATTGGGTACACATACTCCAATGACTGACGGGCAAATAAGCCAGATGTTTGGGGAAACACCCCGGAACCTGTTCCGCGACCACGATTGGAGGAACGATGTGGTTACTCTGGGCGAAGTCCCGGCTGAGTTTGTTAAAAAGGTTTCAAAAGGTGCAGTCGATTATACCTGGCCGGCTCAGGTTAATAAATTGCTTATTGAAGGAGGTTTCGATACCATCCTTTCGATAGGGCAGGTTGTACCGCACGAAGTGGTGGGAATGGCCAACTACAACAAGAATATTTTTGTGGGGACAGGAGGAGCCGAAGGAATTAACAAAAGCCACTTTATTGGTGCTGCATACGGGATGGAGAAAATGATGGGTAAAGCCGATACTCCTGTCAGGCGTATCTTTAATTATGCTTCAGAGAATTTTGCGGCACATTTGCCGATTATCTATGTCCAGACTGTTGTGGGATTAAATAAAGATAGTAAACTACAGACCTACGGGCTTTTTATAGGCGATGATTTTGAGGTGTTCGATAAAGCGGCAAAACTTTCGCTGGAAGTGAATTTTGAGATGCTGGAGAAACCGCTGGATAAGGTTATCGTATACCTCGACCCAACTGAATTTAAAAGCACCTGGTTGGGGAATAAAAGTATTTACCGTACCCGTATGGCTATTGCCGATGGTGGCGAGTTGTTTGTTTTAGCTCCGGCATTGAAAGAATTTGGCGAAGATAAAGAAATTGACAAGCTCATCAGAAAATATGGTTACTTTGGGACTCCCGTAACGTTGAAGGCAGTTGATGAAAACGAAGACCTGCGGAACAACCTGAGTGCTGCCGCACATTTAATCCATGGTTCTTCCGAAGGCAGGTTCAGTATTACTTACTGCCCGGGCAAGCAGGAAGGGAATCTTACCCAAAAGGAAATAGAAAACGTTGGTTATATGTATGCTGATATAGATGAAATCAGTAAAATATATAATCCGGAGAAATTGAAAGATGGGTTTAATACATTGCCCAATGGTGAAGAGGTTTTTTATATCTCCAATCCTGCAATCGGGCTTTGGGCTTTTAGAGACAGGTTTGAGTATTGACCGGTTGGCAGTTGTCAATCATCAGTATCCGGTTACTAAATAATTATCAGTTCTATTTTGCTTGATTATTTATTTGCCCCGATAACCGAAGTAAATGGCATGGCACAGAACCTTAGTGGGTACTATGTATTCGGCTGACGGAACCAGTTTGGTAATGGATTAGATGGTGGAAGATTATTACCGGTAAAATGGCAAGCAACATGAAAATTATTATTGACGATAAAATACCATATATAAAAGGAGCTTTAGAACCCTTTGCAGAGGTAGTGTATTTGCCCGGCAGCATGACCACGCCTGAAATAGTTAAGGATGCCGATGCTTTGATTACGCGTACCCGGACTATTTGCGATGCTAAATTATTAAAGGGGTCAAAAGTAAAATTTATTGCAACTGCAACCATTGGGTTCGACCATATTGACAGGGAATATTGCAAACAGGCAGGTATCGAATGGACAAATGCCCCGGGCTGCAATGCAAAAAGCGTTGAACAATACATTGCTTCTGCCCTGTTTTCGTATGCTATGCGGAAACGTTTCCAACTTGAAGGGAAAACCATTGGGATAGTGGGAGTTGGGAATGTTGGTACTAAAGTCGCCCGTTTTTGTGAAATTGTCGGCATGAAGGTCCTTTTAAACGACCCTCCCAGGGAGAGAGTAGAAGGCTCCGGGGAATTTGTTGACCTGAAAACAATCAGGGAGGAAGCAGATATTATTACTTTCCATGTACCATTAAACACCTCTGGGGCAGATAAAACATACCATCTTGTAAATGAAGAATTTATTGAGGGGTTAAAGAAAAAGCCTTTACTGATTAATTCGTGCCGGGGTGAGGTATTTCACTCTGAAATAGTGTGCAAAGCCCTTAAAAACAACACTATCTCCGGGTTTATTGCCGACTGTTGGGAAAATGAGCCTGAGTTGGACCTGGAATTGTTGAATCGTGCAGATTACGGTACGCCTCACATTGCCGGCTACTCAAAAGACGGTAAAGCCAATGGTACAAAAATGAGCGTACAGGCTGTCAGCCGTTTTTTTAAGCTGGGTATCGATGATTGGGAACCTGCCAATGTTGAACTTCCGGAGAGTACGGTTATTGAAATTGACGGAACTCAGCGAAGGGAATATTCTATTATTGCCGAGGCTGTACTTTCTACTTACGATATTGAAACAGATGATGAGAAACTTCGTGAAGCACCATATATGTTTGAAAAACTAAGGGGCGATTACCCTGTAAGGAGGGAGTTTGACACTTATACGGTCAGTGCAAAAAATATTAAAGAGGGAACAATAGAAAAACTAAAGCAAATAGGATTTAAGATTTAAAAATTATACAAAATGAAGAAGTTAGCAGATATTGGTTTAATCGGGTTAGCTGTGATGGGCGAGAACCTGGTATTGAACATGGAAAGTAAAGGGTACACTGTTGCGGTCTTTAACCGGACAGTTGCAAAAGTCGACAAATTTATAAATGGCCGTGGTGCCGGGAAAAACTTTATTGGGACGCATTCAATTGAAGAGTTGTGTGCTTCATTAGAACGCCCTCGTAAGATAATGCTGCTGGTAAAAGCAGGGCAGCCTGTCGATGATTTTATTGAGTCGGTAATACCGCACCTTGAGCCTGGCGATATTATTATAGATGGCGGGAATTCGCACTTCCCTGACACGATCCGCCGTACAAAATATGTTGAAAGTAAAGGTTTGCTTTACATCGGCACCGGTGTTTCGGGAGGCGAGGAGGGTGCATTACTCGGCCCTTCGATCATGCCGGGAGGGTCTCCCGGTGCATGGCCGCATGTTAAAGATATTTTCCAGTCGATTGCTGCAAAGGTGGAAGATGGTACGCCTTGCTGCGACTGGGTTGGCGAAGGCGGAGCAGGGCACTTTGTGAAAATGGTGCATAATGGGATTGAATACGGCGATATGCAGATAATTACCGAAGCATACCATATAATGAAGGAATTATTGGGAATGAGCACCGGCGAAATGCACGAGGTTTTCAAAGAGTGGAATAAAGGCGAACTGGATAGCTACCTGATTGAAATAACACGTGATATCCTGGGTTACCGCGATGAGAACGGTGAAGAAACCGTAGAAATGATCCTTGACACCGCCGGGCAGAAAGGTACCGGTAAATGGACGGGTATATCTGCACTCGACCTGGGTATCCCGTTAACACTAATAGGGGAGTCGGTATTTGCCCGCTGTTTATCGGCTCAAAAAGATTTACGTGTTGAGGCTTCGAAAGTAATCACCGGGCCGGTTGCAAAATTTGAAGGCGACAAAGGCCAATTTATCAATGACCTGCAAAGTACACTCCTGGGGGCTAAGATTATCTCCTATGCACAAGGTTACAACCTGATGATGGAAGCAGCCAAAGAGTACGGCTGGAACCTGAATTACGGAGGTATCGCTTTAATGTGGAGAGGTGGGTGTATTATCCGTTCGGTATTCCTGGGGAATATCAAAAAAGCATTCGATGATAACCCACAATTAGCCAACCTGTTGCTCGACCCGTTCTTTAAAGAGAAAGTGGAAGAAGCACAGGCAGGCTGGCGCAGGGTTTGTGCAAC
>JAADGO010000110.1 GCA_013152355.1 Chlorobiota bacterium | reverse complement strand
AGTACTATAAATTGGCAATTCACAACAAAAGAATCGAGAATAAAACTAAGGAGACTTTATCCGTCAATTAACGATTAACTTAACAATAGTACAGTTTCATTAATAGTAATATTTAATACTTGTCCATACTTTTTTAAAGTTTCTACCGATATTCTTCCATTCATAATATCTTTCAGTTTGAAATCAACATTAGGAAAGTGTTCGTAGATTTCATCAAAATCACCTGTAATAAATGTTTTATCTGAGTTTGAATATCTTATAGCATAATCATTAAGCCAGTCCACTGCTGTTTTTAGGTTATTGTCATTTGGATCGGGATTAAATGAACAAAATGAAAAAGACTTTAAATCAAGATAATCATTTTCTGAGAATGAAATGGCGATGCTTGATAAGATATCTGATTCTTTCGAAATTTGGTTAAACTTGAAGTCTTGAACATAAAAGCAATAACGTGGAATTATAGGATCAAATTCGATTAATGATAATTCTCTTGGCAAAACAGAAATGCTTCCTATAATATCAGCTAAGATTCCATAATTTCCTTTTAAATACTTAATTACTTCTTTATAAACATCCTCCTCAACTATTAATGGTATGCCTTCGTGACTAACACCACTGGAAGTAGCTCCCAAAAAGAAAATCTTGCTATTGTTAATAAGTTTTGATGCTAACCTTATAGAGCCATAACCTCCCAGAATCATACCCTCTTTCCCTCTTGGAGCTAATTCTAAAGGTGTATTATCTTTATATTTGGAATTTCCAGTATATTGCTCGTAACCTGTAAAAACTGTATCCTTAAATCTTGCAACATATTTCATACCCCATTCTCTTTTCTCTTTTGCAACTTTAGTATGGTATTTACCAGGTGAGATAGGCAACCATTCAATTATGTGAAATTTATTTAGTTTTATCGTCTGACTTTCATCTAGTTCTTTTGTTATAACAGAGTTCCAAAAGTCCATATTAGAATGAAAAGTTAAATCGGGATTAATTGAATTCTTTTTTTGAATAACACTTTTATACTTATGTGCTTCTATTGCATCTAATAATAAATCCACTAGTTCATTTCTTTCATGAACATGTTTGATTCCACCTTTTGATATATATGTGTTTTTTTTCATTTGGCACTTTTTATTATTGGCTACAACGGTTTGCAAGTATGGCACGTAGCCGATTCTTACTCTGATTTATATTGATTTCATTTATTTTCACTACTATTCTTTGTCTTAATAACCCATAAGCGGCTATGTGCTATGACTTGCTGTTATACGCAGGGCTTGTTTTAATATTAATTAATTTTTGTCTCAATTACTTTTTTTATTTCTTTTAATTCGTGTGCAACTCTTCCAATATAAGTATCCGGTGGTGAAAATATACCAGTTCCTGTTACTTCATCCAGCTTTAAATTAAGTAACTTAATAAAGTTCTTTTTATTAATGTCTTTATATTTAATTTGTATTTCTATGTTTTCTTTGATTTTCTCTTTATGATTTTTAGATAAATCTGTAAAGAAATATTTTAGCTTTTGTTGGGGTAGAAATTCATTAAACCATTATTAATAGCACCTTTATTTCTTAATTGTTGCTTTTCATGGTCATAATAATTAAAATCTTTTGTAATATTAAATTCCACATCTTTTGCAATTCCGTACCCTATGTTTTCGAATATGATATAAACAATCGTTGCACTTGCTTCCGACATTTCAAAATAAGCATGAACATCAGGCGTAATTTGAAGCTTCCGTAATCTTTTTGTTTCAGTTACTAATCTCCAAGTAAGAATTGCATAAATGATGGTTGAAAAAGCGACTACTCCTGAAAATATTATTTGTAATGATTCATTCATTTCGTTTTTGTTTTTTTAGCCTTGCGTATAACTAGTAAATAACAACACTTCTATATGCTGTTATTTTTCCTTTATCATCGTGAAAAGTGTTGTTATTGCATTGAATTCATTAAATAACAGCACTTTTTTGTATTTATTCAATATCAATATCATCTATTGGGTTTTTAAATTTGTTAAAGGTTGTTTCTGCTACATGCGTATATCGTTCGGTTGTTTTGCTTGATTCATGCCCTAATAATTCCTGGATGAAACGCAGGCCTGCCCCTTGCTCTAAATGGTGTGTTGTAAAGAAATGGTTCAGGTTGAAAGGGGGTAGAATTTCTACAATCCGGAGGGTCTTGTGGATTCCATATAACAGGGTTATTTGGGGCGACTGGTTCAAAGCTTAGTTGTTTTTTTATCAAATTTTTTTATCAAATATAGGCAATCTGATGCTTAGAATCAATAGGTAAGTATAAAAACAGGTTATAAACTCTTAATAGCTGTCAGGAATCTAATGTCAGGTCAAGTATGAAGTTGTGGGTAAGCTGTAGTTATTTTTTGTTTTTGTGAAGCAAAAAAAATAAGCATAGCCATAGCCACGTGAGTCTTTTTAACGAAGTTAGCGTGCAAGAGAACGAGTCAAAACGGTTAGGTTATTTCTTCACAATCCCTTAACTTTAAACCTCAGTCCAAAATAAAATTCCCTGCCTCTTGTGGGGCCCCAAACATTAGATGTGTCAAAATAGGGGCCGAATGGGTCCTGCCAACTTATGATGGGCCTGAACTGCCTGAAATCAAAGATATTCTCACAACCTGCGTATATTTCAATCCGCTCCCAGCTTTTTGTAAACTGCGCATTTACCAATGTGTAGGGCTCTGATGTTACAGGTGTTTGGTATTCGATAGGATTGGTGGTTGTGTTTGCTAACATTTGCTCACCGTACCAGTGGAGATTCATATCGAAATGCCACTTTTTGCTTTCGGGCTTGTATGAAAGCGTTGAAGTAATTTTGTTTTTAGGGTTGAAGGGCAATACATATCTGCTTCCGTTGATTACCTGGTAAACATCTAAATAATTATAAATGAGCTTTACCTCAAAAATACCGTAAAATTTAAATTCTGTTTCTGCCTGAAAGCTGTTGGATACTGATTTGCCTGTAAAGTTGCTAATGATGGCTTTAGTGGGGTCGGTGTCATAATCGGGGAATATCTGGTTGCTGAACTGTGTACGGTAAAAATCAATGCCAAATGTAGCTGTAATGTTTTCCCAATATTTATTATGCCCCAGGTTAACACCCCAATTAAAGGCCCGCTCGGGTTGTAGTTGCCCGGTGATAATAATGTCGCGGGAGCTTGCAAGCAGGTTGACGTTTTCGCTGAACAGATTGATGGTCTTGTAGCCGGTCCCTGCTGACACTCTTGCAGTTGTACTTTCGGTAAATTCATATTTGAACAATGCCCTCGGGGTAATAAAATATCCGAAAGAATTATGCCTGTCTAACCGCAAACCGGTGATGAGAACGATCTTATCACCTCTCCAGTGAAAAATATTTTCCGCAAAGATACCCGGTATCATCTCTTTTTTAAGGTATCTGCCATTATATGTCCTTTTGAGCAGATTTTTTGTAAATAATATGTTTTCGTCAAGGTTGAGGTAGCGGTAGCTAAACCCGGTTGTGAGATAATGCCTCCCACTCCATTTTAATTCATATTGCAGGTTAGCGTAAAAGCTGGTTTGAATGGCTTTGTACGATGTTGTCCCGAACCATGAGTCTTGTTTCTGATAAAAGCCGGATGAGCTAAAAGCAAGTTTATTATGCGGGTTAAACCGATAGCCGGCCTTTGTATAAATCTCCGGTTGCTCAATTTGCACGGTTTGCCCGTAATACTCGGTATTGCCTTTGTCGGCTTCGGGATTGAAGCCAGTCTGCCCGCCAATTCTTTGCTCGCTGAGATAACGTAAGCCAATTTGTGTGCTGAACCCCAAACTATCGTCATCACTGTATTTCCACTTGTTGTAAAGAGAATAGCGTGTAAGTAATGGCAAGTCGAGGAAATGATCGCCATCCCTGTCAAATTTATTGGCCGGCTGAGTAGTATGAGCAGCTATAATTGTACTCCATTTCCCCCATTTGTGAGAAAGGTTGGCATTAAACTGTTTCTCCATAAAGCTATTAGTGTACACATTAAGTAGGAGCTTTTCTGAATTACCGGGTTCTTTTAACTCTACATTGATCTGCCCGCTGATGCCTTCAAAACCCTGCAACACCGAGTTAGCTCCCTTTGCCACATTGATCCTGTCAACCAAAGTGCCGGGGATACTACTGATACCATAAGTATATGACAACCCCTGTACAAGAGGCATTCCATCGACCAATATCTGATTGTAAACGCCTGACAATCCCAATATTCGCAACTCTTTGGCATTGGTAACAACATTAGTGGTGGTGGGCTCTACACTACCTTCAGAGTCGAAGCATCCTGCCAGGTCGCAACAGGCAGCCTTGGTAAGTTCTGTTTGGGTGATTACCTCCGTTTTGACCGGTTCGATGAGAGAGGTATATGTCCCGGGTTTTTCTTCGGTAATGGTAACTTCGTTCAAGGCCTGTGTTTCTTTCAACTTTATTGTAATATATTGTTGTTTTGTAATAGTGATTGTGTCCGGTATGTAACCGACAAAACTCACTATTAGTCTTTTTTTAACAATATTCTGTGAGCTGATCTCAAATTCACCATTAGCATTGGTGCTTGCACCGATTGTTGTGTTAAGCCAATAGACATTTGCCCCGGCCAGGGGTCGTTGTTTTGTATCTGTCACTTTCCCATTGAGCGACTGGGCATCGGCCTCAATGGTGGTGGCTATAACAATAAGAACAAGGGATAGTATTTTTAGCAGGTGTTGCATTGAGTTGTTTCTTGACAGTCTTTTTTTTCTTTTACTGAAAGCATTTATCCGGGGCTTATTGTTCTAATAATAATACTTTATACGGCTTTGCCTTAGGGTCCTCACAACTTTCAACTCCTTCAATAGCTTTGATGATCTCCTCTTTTGTTATTTTCCGTTCATCGTATTTTATTTTAATTTTCGATGACCTTGGATAATCTATTTCGCAATACCTAATCCCTTTCTTCCGGTATAGCTGCTTTTCAATCATCCTGGCATCTGTCATACAATCAATGCCCTTTATCTTATAAATGATTATTTTAACGGGCTTTTTATTGTTTGTTATGGAGTCTTTCGTTTCTGCTTTTGCCTGTTTGAGCAATGGGGTTGAAACTACCATCACCATTATAAGCACCATTTTAATAATGTTTAATGTTTTCATCTCAGTCTGATTTTAAGTGTTTAAATAATGGGTATATCCATTCCCTGTTCCATTCATGTTTAAATAATAAATCCTGGCAATAATGATATTTTATCTTGCATCCATCCATAACCTCTAAAAAAGTTTCCGTCTCTTTCCGAAACAAAGCGTATCCACCAATTACTATAATCTTATCTTTCAGCCTCCGGGGAGAGGTACAAACTCTCTTAGCTAACCGGTAATTGTTTTCAAAATAATTTTTGTCCCTAAATACCTGACCCATTCCCCAGTTTATGTTAAACCCGGTAGACAGCGGAGCATCCCAGATAAAGATACCATCAATAAGGCCTGGGTATTTCAATAAAAGACTCATGCTGCCCCACCCGCTTTTTGAAAAACCTAACAAATAAATTTTAAAATTGTATTTGCTGAAGATTTCGGAAACCTGCTCAATTAAATCAACCAAATATTTTTCTTGCCATATTTGCCTATTCGATGGGTGGTTACCGTACCATGGTACCCTGGTGAATCCGGGTTGAATGAAAACAGTATTGTTGCTAATGAGATTTGAATCAATTAAATCTTTTATTTCATGTATGCCGGAACCGTATTTATACCTTACTTTTTGTTTTTCTACAGGCAGTACGAAAAAAATAATTAAACTGTCGGATGTTGAAAGTTCCGTGTGAAGGGTCAGAACATTGGTTGAATCTTCCTGGTATGGTGATTTAACTTTATTATATAATAAAACTCCTTCCTGAAACCTTATTTGAGCCTTTAATACAAAAGTATTAAGAGATACAAACAATATAAGAAATAACTCCTTCTTCATAATAAGGCATAACTATTTGACCAAGTGTAGGCAGGCTTTTTTTATAAATTATCCAGGTTGAGATATAGAAGCTGTTTAAGGTTATATTAAAATACCCTTTCTCTGCCCATTTACATTTAACGTGCATACACCGAATGGTAAATTTAGTAAAATCCTTTACATTGATAAAGTTAAAAATAAAAGTGAGCGGGAATTACTGTATATTAAGGCACTATTTTTTCCCTGGCAACAAAATGATTACATTTTGTTGCCACTTGTAATAGAATAGCAGGTTTTAGAGGCCTCCTTATTAGAAATATAAACCTGAAAAAAATTGCATGTAAAATATTGTTGGAATTTAATAAATAAACGCTTGCTAACCGTATCTGTAATGCAGCACATAATGTTGGCAGGCATTAACCGGGATTATTATGAGACTTTATAACAAATACATTCTTCCAGAAGTAATTAATTGGGCTTGTAGGCAAAAACCAAACATGCAGCAACGGGAGAAGGTGGTTCCGCTGGCCCATGGCAATGTGTTGGAAATAGGCGTAGGAACTGGTTTGAATTTGCCATTCTATAATAAAGAAAAGGTACAGCGCCTGACCACAATTGACCCATCTGAAGATATATGGAATAAAAATGTTGTTGACATACAAAGCCTGCCTTTTGAGTTTGAATTTATAAATGCATTTGCAGAAAACATCCCGATGGATAATAACAGTCTCGATACAGTAGTTACAACCTATACCTTTTGTTCAATTTCAGATCTTTATAAAGCACTTGCAGAAATACGAAGAGTATTAAAAACAAATGGGCGGCTATTGTTTTGTGAACATGGTAAAGCCCCTGATAAGGCTATACAGAAATGGCAGAATATGATAAACCCAATATGGAAACATCTTGGAGGGGGGTGTAACCTGAATAGGGATATTCCTGCAATTATTGAAGACAGTGGATTTAAAATGAATAAATTGGAGACTATGTATATTTCCGGATGGAAACCAGCCAGCTTTAATTATTGGGGGGAGGCCGGAATAAAGTAACACCTGCCGTATGCCGGGGCCTCTTCCATGTGGTTGAAAACTAGTAAACAAAACTACTTCCCCCTAAAAACTCCCTGATTAGTGAAGTAGGGGGGATCTCGGAATCATCAATGGGCTTAAAATAGGACAGGAATGCCAGCAGCCGGGTTGCTTCATTATATTCCACCCGGTTTTCAGTAACGCTTTGCAGCAAAGGCTCAACATACTTTTTCAAAACACCTAATTCATATATCGTCGCCGAATTGAACATGATATCGGCATATTCCTGATACGGGAATATATTTCTTTCTTCTCCTTTCCTTACCGAGGGCCAGCGGCTGATAGTTTCGTGCGCCGTGTACCCCCTGTATTTACTATCCCTTATAATCCTGCGGATCAAACGATTGTCGGCTGTAGAAATATGGTTCTGCTCATCAAAAGATATTTGGGTTAATGCCGAGATAAAGATTTTATAAGTATCCTCTTTATTAATCTGTGTCAACAACCCGGGGTTCATGCCATGAATCCCTTCAATAACCAGGATGTCATTTTCATTGAGGTGGAGGAAATCCCCCTTGAACATTTTCTTGCCCAATGTAAAATCAAACCTGGGGAGCTCTACTGTCCCACCTTTAAAAAGGGTTTGCAATTGTTCATTGAAAAAACGTATGTCAATGGCTTCCAGTGCTTCAAAGTCATAATCCCCATTTTCATCTTTTGGGGTTTTTTCACGGTCCACGAAATAATCATCTAACGAAATATGGTAGGGGTGCATACCATTTACTGCCAATTGTACGCCCAGCCGCTTGCTGAAAGTTGTTTTCCCCGATGCCGAAGGGCCGGCAATTAAAACAACCTTGACTTTATCACGCCTGTTACTGATCTCATTTGCTATCTCAGCCACTTTCTTTTCGTGCAATGCTTCAGATATTTTTATAATATAGCCGCTCCTCCCTGCTAAAGCATATTCATTTAAACTGGCCACGGTATCCACTTTTAAAATTTCGGCCCACTCTTTTTGCTCCTGGTAAATCCCAAATAGTTTGTCCTGCTTGACAAATGTCCTCAGCTTGTCAATATTTTTCAGCCGGGGCACACGCAATAAAATCCCGTCAAAGTAAGGGACGATACCAAATGTTTTAATATATCCTGTTGATGGCAATAAATGCCCGTAAAAATAATTACCCAGGTCATTAAGGAAGTAAGCAAAAGCATACAAAGTACCCTTTTGCTCAATCAATCTCGATTTGTTGGGAAGATTTTGTTTGTTAAATAATTCAATTGCCTGTTTTGCAGGCAGGTCTTTTTTTATAAACGGAATATTCTTTTGTATCAACCCATTCATTGCCTGGCGAATATCAGATATGTCTGAATCGGTGACTGCCCGCCCAAGCCCCTCTAATTCACAATAATACCCTTTGGAGATACCGTACTGGATTTTGAGGCATACATCAGGCAGAACCTCTCTTACTGCCGCATACAACACAAACATCAACGACCGGATATACATCCGCATGCCATCTGTATGCGACAAATCGATAAATTCAATTGTTTTTGATTTTACCACCAGAGAAGAGAGCTCTTTTAGTTTATTATTGACAATCGCACCGCAGACAGGGTTTTTGAGTTGAATATCCAGGTCTTTGGCAATTTCCATTAATGATGTCCCAAAAGGGTATGCCTTCTTTGAAGAGGTATTAATACAGAAAATTTCTACATCTTTCATAGCCGGGTAATTAGAGACTTTTTAAAATTTGATAGTTCTTCTTTAAGGAACTGTGCAGTATACGAATTTTTTTTCAGAGCTACCTCCTCCGGTGTCCCTGAACATAAAATCCTTCCGCCCTCTTTTCCTCCTTCCGGGCCAAGGTCTATGATATGGTCGGCAACTTTTATTACATCCATGTTATGCTCTATAATGATTACAGAGTTGCCTTTATCAACCAGTTTATTCAGCACCTCCAGCAAAACACGGATATCTTCAAAATGCAGACCGGTTGTAGGCTCGTCAAGTACATACAGAGTCTTCCCGGTGTCTCGTTTACTCAGTTCGGTAGCCAGTTTTACCCGTTGCGACTCACCTCCCGACAAGGTTGTGGAAGGCTGCCCAAGAGTAATGTACCCAAGCCCGACCTCCTGCAACATTTTTAATTTGTGCACAATAGAAGGAATGCTCTCGAAAAACCTGACTCCCTGATTGATGGTCATGTCCAGCACATCGCTAATAGACTTCCCTTTAAACCTGACCTCAAGTGTTTCCCTGTTGTACCTTTTCCCGTTGCATTTGTCGCAATGTACATAAACATCGGGGAGGAAGTTCATTTCAATCAGTTTAAGCCCGGCTCCCTGGCACTCTTCGCAGCGGCCTCCTTTTACATTGAATGAAAAACGCCCCGGCTTATACCCTCTGATTTTTGCTTCGGGAAGTTGAACGAACAGGCTGCGTATTTCTGAAAATACACCCGTATAGGTCACCGGGTTTGAACGGGGGGTACGTCCGATTGGCGACTGGTCTACCTGTACGATTTTATCAATATTATCCAGCCCTGAGACCTCTTTGTAAGGCAGGGGGTCTTTCACCGATTTGTAAAAATGCTGGCTTAATATTGGTTGCAGTGTTTCGTTGATCAGTGTTGATTTTCCACTTCCTGAAACCCCGGTTACACAGACCAGCTTCCCTAAAGGGATTTCAACATCTACCCCTTTTAGATTATTTCCTGTGCAGCCTTTAAGTATCAGTGATTTACCATTCCCTTTCCTGCGTTTTGCAGGGATATCAATTTGTTTCCGCCCGGTCAGGTAGTCGGCAGTTAATGTTTTTGATTTTAAAATCCGGGCTGGTGTGCCTGATGCAACAACCTCGCCGCCGTGCCGCCCGGCATGTGGCCCCATGTCAACAATATAGTCGGCATGGAGCATCATTTCTTTGTCGTGCTCAACAACAATTACCGAATTCCCTGTATCCCTTAATTGCTCAAGTGACCGAATCAGCCTCAGGTTGTCGCGGTGGTGCAACCCGATACTTGGCTCATCTAAAATATAAAGTACGTTTACCAGTTGCGACCCGATTTGCGTTGCCAGCCGGATGCGTTGCGACTCACCCCCTGAAAGTGTCCGGGCGGCACGGTCAAGGGTAAGGTAATTCAGGCCAACTCCCAGCATAAACCCTAAACGGTCACGGATTTCCTTAATTACTTCGGTGCCAATAATCCGTTGCCTTTTTGTAATCCTTTTTTCAAGGCCATTGAGCCATTCCCCCAACTCTTCCATGTCCATTTGCGCAAGGGTAGAAATATCTTTCCCGTCAATTCTAAAATACAATGATTCTTTTTTCAACCTTTTCCCTTTGCATTGGGGGCATTCGATAGTTTTTACAAACTGGTTTGCCCATTTTTGAGCTTTTTTTGAATGATTGCCATCCCGCTGGCTGTCAATGTATTTCACCACTCCCTCGTACGACATCATGTAATTCAGGCTTACCCCAAGGGGAGTATTTTTTAACTGTATCCGCTGGTTTGTACCGAACAATACCACATTCAGCCCTTCTTCGTCAATATTCTTAATGGGTGTTTTTAAGGTAAACCCATACTTTTCGCCAAGTGCTTCGATTTGCCAGAAGATCAGTGAATTTTTGTAACTCCCCAAGGGGGCGATCCCTCCTTTGCCAATGCTTTTCGACTGGTCGGGGATAATTTTCCCCATATCAATTTCTGAAATACGCCCCAACCCGTTACATTTCGGGCAGGCTCCCTGCGGCGAGTTGAACGAAAAATTATGCGGGGCCGGTTCAGTATAAGAAATACCGGTTGTCGGGCACATCAGCAGGCGGCTGTAATATTTTACTTCGCCAGAGTCGTGGTTCATAATCATAAGTACCCCATGCCCGTGTTTCATTGCCGTCTGTACTGAGTCTTTCAACCGTTTATCGCCGGCATCATCAACCGACAGTTTGTCGATAACAATTTCAATAAAGTGGTTTTTATACCGGTCTACCTTGTATGCATGCGTCAGTTCTTTGACCTCTCCGTCAATACGGGCATACAAAAACCCTTTCCTCCTGATTTGCTCGAACAGTTCGCGGTAATGGCCTTTGCGCCCTTTTACCACCGGAGCCAGCACATTGATCCTGCTTCCTGAGAAATCATTCTTGATCAGGCTGAGAATCTGCTCATCGGTGTATTTTACCATTTTCTCGCCTGTGTTGTATGAGAAAGCTTCCCCGGCCCGGGCAAATAGCAATCGAAGGAAGTCGTAAATCTCGGTAACTGTACCCACCGTTGAGCGCGGATTCCGGCTGGCGACTTTTTGTTCGATGGAAATAACCGGGCTTAACCCTGTGATTTTATCTACATCGGGGCGTTCCATGTTGCCAAGGAAAGAGCGTGCGTATGCCGAAAATGTTTCGATATAGCGCCGCTGCCCTTCGGCATAAATTGTGTCGAAGGCCAGCGATGATTTACCGGAGCCGCTCAATCCGGTTATTACCGTAAGTTTGTTGCGGGGTATTTCAACATCAATATTCTGAAGATTATGCACCCTGGCTCCGTGGACAACTATTTTTTCTTCGGTTTCAATCTCTTCTGCCATCCCTTTGCCGGCAAGTATTTCGGTTTCCTGCATACAATTCATTTCAAATCAATTCGACCATTTGCGGCTGTTCTTTGCCGGGACTTTAATAACATATTCCTTCCCTGTTTTGTTTGTTAAAAAAGCTTCGCGTAGCCATGGGTTAAATTTTTTCAATATTTTATAATTCGTCCCGTGTGTTTTGGCAAAATCGGCAAAATCCTTCACAGCCCCTGTTACTTTTACATTTTTTGTAGGTATTAAAGGATACTTCTCATTATTTTTTATGCTAAAACTATATTTCTCCGGATTTTCCATAATAGTTTTTAAAGCCAGGATACGAAAAATATACCTGCCTGTTTCTTCTCCCAACAGCAGGTCGAAGTAGTTGTTCGTTTTTTGCCTTTCAATTTGTTGAAGGATAAAACTCCTGCCACCGTTATATGATGCGGCCACCAAAGCCCAACTCCCAAATTTTTTGTAAGAATCAAGGAAAAAATCGCATGCTGCATAGGTCGATTTCTCAATGTGGTATCTTTCATCAACCTCAGAGTTCACTTCGAGCCCATATTCGCGGGCCGTTTCTTTCAGGAATTGCCACAATCCTACTGCCGAGGCCGGCGAAACTGCCCGGGGGTCAAGGTTGCTTTCGGCAACAGCCAGGTATTTAAAGTCATCGGGGATACCTTTCTCTTTCAAAATTGGCTCGATGATTGAAAAATACCGGGGGGCTAATTTTATGAGCCTGATGGTTTGGGAATGGAAATAAGTATTGGATAATAATTCCCTGTCAAAGCTTTCCGAAACATCAAAATATTCGAGAGGTACGTCCTCTCCGGCAAAGGATAATGAGTCAGGCAAATCGACTGAGGTAAATTGAAACTTATTAACACACTCCGGGGCTATGGGTTTAAAAGCCGAATTCAACAGGCTGAAAATAATAATCAGTTGTATAATAATTACTCCGGGGATGGCTATTCTCATGGCTCTTTTCTTCATATCTCCTCCTCAAAAAACAGTTCCTACTCAGTTATCCGATAATTTGCATTCAAAAATAAGGATTTATGGATAATATTAAGAAAAAAGCCCGGTACAATTACCGGGCCTCCTCCATTTGGAATAAAGCCATTATCCAATAACAGAGCACTCAATATCTATTTAGTGAAGTTGTTTAAAGTTACCTCCTGTTACAACCTGGCACTAATCTTTCTTGACAACGGGCATAAAACTAAGTTGTTTTATATTTTGTATATCTGAATAATCGTACTGGTAAAAACCATCATCGCCAATCATAAACAGGTTCCCGTTTAACGGAATTACATCGTAAGTATTAATTCCCAGGAAAACAGCCAATTGGTTATTTGTCAAATCAAGTTTATCCCTAACATTGTAAATCTTAAGCCCGGCATCGCCATCGCATACAAAGAGTATCTCGTCATCGATCCCAAGCCCGTAAGGGCCTTGCATCGGGTAAGAGGCCAGCAATTCGTTATTCGTATAATCGGGCGACAACCTGATAATATCAAGCCTGTTTACATTGCTGCCGCACCGTGTGCCTCCTCGTAATGTTACATAGGCATACCCATCGCTGATAACCACAGGGTCGCAACTTGTCACATGCCAAAACTGTCCGATATACTCAGGGACAGTCGGGACTTTCAGGCTATAAATCCGCATACCTGATTGTGTGCCAAGAAACATGTGCCCATCGTAAATAAACATTGTTTCAATATCCCATCCTACATTTTGCTCCCCGATATCCACAGGGATAGAAGGAGTACTTACATCAAACATATATAGTTTGTTTTTATCAACAGCATATAAATACTCGTTGTATAACCCGAACCTTGCCATGGACCCCCCTACGCCGAAAGTAGAGCCCGATGGCATGGCACCTCCCGAAACAAGCGTATTCGCCCGGTAATCCATTTCTGCTTTTATCCCAAAATATACTGGGTAATAGTGGTACTCCATCTCCTGCCTCACTTGTTTAACTTCCCAGTCGATAACCACCCCTTTGTCTTCGTCAACTTTGGCAATCCGGTATTTATCATCGGTGGGAGGTACCGTATAAGGGAAGACCTTTTCCACACGGTGGACTTCAGTAATATTGCCCGGGTTTGCAATGTTGATGGCAACGAGGTCAATATAGCTGTCGGCATAGAGAATATCATTTTTAATAGCTATGTCAACATTGCCGGGGATTTCAATAAACCCTATATTTTGAGGATTCGAAGGGTTGCTGTTGTCTATTATATGAATCCCTTTAAGTTCCTCATTAATGTAAATGAAATCATCTTTAAAATAAATTTTCCCGGTATTTACCATGTCGCGAGGGCCTGTTTTTTTCACAGCTTCGCGCAAATCTTCGTAACTCATGTAAACAGGCGAGTAGGCTGTAAATACTTCTGTATATTTATCCCTGCACGAGTTTATCCCGATAAATATTATTAATAATGCGATAATATAGTTGTATCTTTTCATGTCCACTCTTGTTTGAATGTTAATTAAATATGATACCAAGTTTTAACGAAAGCCTGTTGTAATCCAGGTCGATCCCGTAATTATCTTTGCCGGAATAGTGAAGCCTGCTGAAGCGGTAGCCAAAAGAGAAGGTCATGCCAAAATAGGGAGAAAACATTTTTACCACGCCAATTCCCGGATTGGCCATCAATCCTCCTTTTGTTTTTAGGTTATCTTCGTTATTATACACGGGTCCGGGCCATATAGTAGGAGAGAATCTGTTATAATACGGGTATATATCAGGCTGCATTGCCGTAGCTTTTTCAACAGGTATTGAATAACCGGCCTGCAAAAACAGGTATGGCGTAAAATCCCCTTCCCTGAATTTATATTCGAAATTGGCAAAAACCGGAACGTAAGTCTCTTTTAAAAACTCGGGGCCGGCCCCAATCCCTACATTCAGTTTATTCGTTAATGCATAATTTACTGATGTTTGGAAAATCAATGGGGCTGTCTGGCTGTTTGTCGAATTCCCGATTAAAACACCTGCTTCGGTATGTATCGAGAATTTTGAAACAAGAGTGTCGTTTTTTATGTCTCCCCCCAATTTTTTATTATACTCCAGTTTCTCTATTTCTGATTTTTGAAATACCCATGTATTCCCGGCAGAAGAAACATAAATTTTGCCTTCAGGGGCAGATTCAAGGATTTTCCCTTTTATAATGCTCCCGTTTTTCAGGAAAATATGCCCTTTTTTAGCCTGTCCGGAAACAGACACTGCAATCATAACTGCAAGAATTAATAAACAAGTACTCTTCCTTTTCATAACTCGCTTTTCTTTTCAGATGGATGAAAAGGCCCTGGGGTTGCGTTGGGGAAGAATATTTTTTTGATATTATCTGGAAATCATGGAAAGAAGTTACGGTATGTCCTATTTAGCCATATATTTTTCAGGTTGTTGGAAGCCTCTGAGGAAATCTTCAATCTTCATGCGTTTTTTCCCTGCCAACTGGAGGTCGGTGATTTTTAGCCAGCCGTTACCACAGGCAATTTTCAGGTATGTTTTCCCATCTGAAGCAATCTCCCCCGGCTTTTTTTTGTCTGTTGTAACTTCTTCTTCAGCAAAATAAATTTTTGCATGGATAGCCTTTCCCGATTCAGTATTTGTGAAGTTTGTCCAGGCGGCAGGATAGGGGGAGAGCCCACGTATCAGGTTTCGTATTGATTCCGTATCTTTTGCCCAGTCAATTTTGCAGTCTTCTTTGAATATCCTCGGAGCATGTTTTAATTTTATTGCAGGCTGTAATAATTCTTCCTGCGAAAGTGGCTGAATATTCCCTTTGGCTAAAGCATCAACTGTTTTCATAACAAGGGTTGCCCCGATTTTCATCAATCTGTCGTGTATATCTCCAACCGTATCATTGCCTCCTATAGGTATTCTTTCTTTGAATAGTATCCTCCCCGTATCAATCTGCCGGTCAAGAAGGAAAGTAGTGACTCCTGTTTCGGTTTCGCCATTTATAATAACCCAGTTTAAAGGGGCTGCACCACGATATTGAGGTAATAGTGACGCATGCAGGTTGAAACTACCCAGCCGGGGCATTCCCCAAACCTCCTCGGGGAGCATACGGAAAGCAACAACCACCTGTAAATCGGCGTTCAGCGACTTTAGCTCATGTAAAAAGTCCGGATTCTTTAATTTTTCCGGTTGAAGGACTTTTAATTTCTCTCCAACAGCATATTTTTTTACTGCCGGTTGTACAATTTGTTTGCCCCTGCCTGCCGGCTTGTCGGGAGCAGTAACCACCCCGACTATGTTGTAGCCGTTTTCAATCAGTGCCTTCAGGCTTTCCACAGCAAAGCCGGGAGTCCCCATAAATATGATACGTAAATCTTTTCCTGACATCTGAAAAATGCAAACTTAACTCATTCTTAATCCTCGTCGTATCGAAACTTCTGGAGTATATGCCCCATTTTGTCTCGTTTGGTTTTGAGGTACTGTTGGTTATATTTATTAGGCTTCATCTCCAGCGGAATTACTTCAGCAACCTCCAGCCCAAATGCTTCCAGCCCGACTCTTTTCACAGGGTTATTGGTGAGTAGTTTCATTTTGGATACGCCCAAGCTTCGTAGAATTTGTGCCCCAACGCCGTAGTCACGTTCATCGGCATTAAATCCCAGGTGGATATTTGCCTCAATTGTATCAAGCCCCTGGTCCTGCAATTTATAGGCGGCAATTTTATTCAGGAGCCCAATTCCGCGCCCCTCTTGTTGAATATAAACGATCACACCCTTGCCCTGCTTTTCAATCATCTCCATTGCCTTGTGCAACTGGTCGCCACACTCGCAACGCAGTGAACCAAAAATATCACCGGTCATGCACGATGAATGCACACGGACCATCACCGGTTCGTTTGGCTCCCATTTCCCTTTAATTAATGCAATATGCTCAGAGCCGTTTGATTTTTGCAGGAAAGGGATAATTTTAAAATCTCCGTGTTTAGTCGGAAGTACTACCTGCTCGCCACGTTTGATCAAACTTTCCGTTTGCAGGCGGTAAGCAATAAGGTCTTTTATGGTTACTATCTTAAGGTTGTATTTTTCAGCAATCTTAATCAATTCGGGCAGGCGGGCCATTGTCCCATCGTCATTCATTATTTCAACCAAAACCCCGGCCGGTTTTAATCCGGCTAACCTCACCAGGTCTACAGTTGCTTCGGTATGCCCCGAACGGCGCAAAACACCTCTGTTTTTTGCCTTCAATGGGAAAATATGCCCGGGACGCCCCAATTCGTTAGGCTTGGTTTTTGGGTCGGCAAGGGCGTTTAGCGTTTTTGCCCGGTCGGAAGCCGAAATACCTGTGGTACATCCGTGCCCAATTAAATCTACCGAAACAGTAAAAGGAGTTTCGTGTGAAGAGGTATTCTTACCCACCATTAAATCCAGTTCCAGTTCATCGCAACGTTCTTCGGTAATTGGTGCACAAATAAGCCCACGGGCATATTTTGTCATAAAATTAACCTTCTCAGGAGTCATAAGCTCTGCAGCTGCTACAAAATCACCCTCGTTCTCCCTGTCTTCGTCATCTACAACAATAACCAATTCTCCATTCTTAACCGCAGAAATAGCCTCTTGTATTGTGTTTAACTTTATTTCACCCATTATAAAAAAGTAATAATTAAAAACAGCTGCAAAAATACTGAATAATATAGTCAAAAAGAAATTCCATTTTTTATGTTTGGAAAAGGGATGTATTCCCCTCTATTTTCATTTTAACTTTTGAGGCTAAATATTATTTTAAGGTTGATACCCGGTTATGCCCGTTTCGACTTCTCCCAGTTAACTGTTTGGTTTCCCTTAAAATAGCGTATAATCCCTAAAAAAGCTGCATAATTCATAGACAGGAAATAATAGGGGATAAATATAATCTTTAAGCGTATTTGCCGGTTTTCGAAATACCAGCCAATAAATACCAGGAAATAACAAAAAAGCTGTAGGTACAGGAACAATGTATACCCGTTTGCCTGGGCCCATAAGTTTTGCCGGGCAACAATCAGCATATTGGTAACCAATAAAAGGAGCAACGAAACAGGGGCTATAGTCCAACGCAAAACCTTATGCGAGAAATATTGCCAGGATAAGACCCCGAATCTGAAAGGGTTTAACAATTCCTTTAATCTGAAAAGTGTTTGTACCCCTCCGGCTGCAATTCGTATTTTACGTTTCAATTCTTCGGCAACATTTAACGAGGCGGTTTCTTCGGCATACGCATTTGGGGTATACGCTATTTTGTAGCCCATTTCGGCTATGCGTAATGAGATAACAAAATCGTCAAGCAGCGTATCCTCCTCAACCTCGCGGAACAGGCAATGCCTGATAGCAAAAAGTTCGCCAACAGCCCCGACTGCCGAATTAACGCCGGCATCCATTTTTTTTACCCACGACTCAATTTTCCAGTATAGCCCTTCGCCTGCACCGGCTGCGGCATCTTTCTCCTTGCTTATAATCCTTTTTTCTCCTGCCACACACCCTACTTTCTCATCTCTGAACTGGTTGGCAATCTCCTGAATAGAATCTTTACTCAGGATGGTATTCGTATCAGAAAAAATAACAATGGGGGCTTTGACAAATTGCATACCACGGTTCATGGCATGGATTTTCCCTCTTCGTTCGGGTTGATGGTGTACTTCAATGCGGCTGTATTTTTTTAAAATGTCGGGCGTGCCATCATCCGAGCCATCGGTGATCCATAAATACTGGACTTTTTCTTTCGGGTAGTTTAACGAGAATGAGTTCTCTACTTTTTGTTCAACATAATCTTTTTCGTTGAATGCCGTAACAAACAGGCATACATCCGGCTGATAAATATCTGTGCCTGAATTATCTTTGGGGGGGGAGAGTAGTTTTTTTATCGAATATAAAATGAACAGGAGGATGGCATACCCGGCGTAAGTATAGAAAAGAATGAAAAACAGTATCCAAAAAATAATAATTAATGCCATCCCAGATGTTTAGTATAAAATTCAGCCAGTTTTTCAGCAATAGCTAAATTATTAAAATTTTCATGAATAAAAAGAACCGCATTCCCCCCAATCGTATCAAACAACTCCCTATCCTCGGATAGCCGGCTAATTGCATCGATAAACTCATTCTGGTTATCAGCAATTAAAATGTTTTTACCCATAGTTGTTGCAATACCTTCCGTACCAATTGTGGTGGAGACGATAGCTTTCCCTAATGCCATACCTTCAATTATTTTTATCCGCATCCCACTTCCTGAAAACAGCGGTACAACCATAATTGATTTAGTATTCATAAATGTATGTGCATCGTCAATTTCGCCCAGGAAAATCACATTTGGGGCATCCAGTTTTTTGATAAGCCATTTAGGAGCCCTCCTGCCTGCAACATAAAATCTCAAATTGGGGTGTTTCCGGTGGATACTTTGCCAGCATTTTTCGACAAACCAAACCAGCCCCTCCTGGTTGGGTGCCCATTCCAAAGACCCAATATGGAACAACGATGGGTATTCCAGTTCTTTGTTATCGGGAACCAGTGTCAATGTATCGACCCCCGTTTGGGAAATATGTTTTGACCTGGTATTGCCCAGTTTGTCGAGAATAAGCCCGTCTCTTTGTGTTATGGGAATCAGCAGGTCATAACTGTTCAGCCAGCTTTTTTCAAATCTTTTGATGCGGTTGCTTAACAGTTTAAAGTAAAATTTTTTCGCCCCCTTTGCTAATTTTACTGTACGCCCCCATATTTCAAATTCAATATTATGAGCCCTGTAGGCAATTAATGCCTTTGTATGCTTCCTTATTTCCGGGATGTACGGGCAAACATAAAGCCCTTCAAGTTGTATCAGGTCGAATTCTTTTTCTTTTAAAAGGGAAACAAGGTATTTGCTAAATCCCGGGTCAATAAACCGTTGCGCATTATAGGGTAATTTTGAGAAGAGCAAATTCATTAGTGCCCCAACCGCAGTAACAGGGGCTGGCACATCAACAAACCTGAAGTCGGCCAGCTTTCTTATCCCGGCAGGCAGTTCGTCAACAGTAATATGGTGTTTTAATGTCGACATTGCCAGCAAAGTAATGTCATGCCCCGACAACGACAACCCTTTTAGAAGGGACATACAGGCAATTGCACCTCCGTCTTTTTCAGGGAAAGGTACTTTATTGGTTATTTGAAGAATCTTCATTTACTTTTTTTAACCAACTAAACAAACGGCTTTTCTTTAATTTCTTGAAGAAATCAATATATGTTTCCGATTTCATAATGTCGGAGTCGGTAATTGCTTTATAGGTTAGCCAGACTCCTATCGGGAAAAAGATAAACGATGAAAACCACATACCTGAAAACATTGGCCAGACATCCTCTCGTGCCGACTTTTCGCCTATCATTGATACAATATAGTATGATATAAACAGTAATATCGAAATGACTACCGGCATACCAAGCCCTCCTTTGCGGATTATAGCACCAAGGGGCGCACCGATAAAAAAGAAGATAAACACAGCGAGGGATAGTGAAAATTTCCGGTGGCGTTCCATCTCATGTTTATTAATCTTTTTCTTTAATCCGTAAAGGTTATTCTGGCTCATATTTATCTGCTGGTTATTCGACCTTACTTCGTCAATAGCTTCCCTTATTATTTCTTTCTTCTTCCAGCGGCCTAAACTGGCAAAAGCCTGGTCAAAATCGAATATAGTATCCGGTTTTTCTATTTCATACTTCATCCTTAACGAATCGTCTTCGGTTGTCCGCCTGAGGAGGTTCCTGATTAAAACCCTGTTAAAAGTCAATTTGGTTATGAACGACCTGAGTTTTTTCTTATAGGCGGTATGCAACGAATCTTCGGCATTTAACAACTGCCGGATATTTAACATCCGGTAACTATTCCTGAAAATACTTTCGTCTCTTCGTTTAAATTCGAAGTTATTTACTTTAATATTAATTACTTGTTTTTCAAAAACATTTTTCCGGTGAGGGTAAGATCTTTTTGAGGCATGCCTGTTGTATTCTTCTTCATAATTTGTCCCGTTGTATAGTGTCATGACCATGTATTTTTTATCCTCGGTCATTTCCAGGTATGCTGAATCGGCAACGGTAACACTTTCATTGGACTTATTCTTCGTATGGTCGTAAATTAACACGTCATACAACATATTGGTTTTTTTATTCTTATGGTCGACCCGGATACTGTAACCATCTATATCATTGGTAAAAACGCCCTCTTTAAGAACCAGCTCGGGACGTTGCTGCTTCACGCTCCACAATAGGGTAATAAACCGCAGGTTGGTGCGGGGCAATACATTATTGGCAAAATAAAATGCAGACACTGTAATTAAAAATGCGATTATAATCAGGGGGCGCATAATCCTGAATAATGAAATGCCGGAAGATTTTATGGCTACAAGCTCGTAATTTTCCCCCAATGACCCGAAAGTCATAATTGAGGCCAGCAGCATTGCGAGGGGAAATGCAAATGGCAATAACCCGAAAGAAGCATAAAACAGCAATTCGCCCAGGATTGACCACTCCAGCCCTTTACCAACCATGTCATCGACATATTTCCACAGGAACTGCATCAACAACACAAACATGCAAATAAAAAAGGTCATAAAAAATGGCCCCAGGAAAGACTTAACAATGTATATATGTAATCGCTTCATGTGTCCTCTGATTTCCCATTGAAAGGATTACAAAGCTAAGTTATTTTAAAGAAAATTAATGCAAAAAAGTGTTAAGAACCCAAGACATGTTTAAGGTCGGCAATCTGGGTATTCCATAACTCTTTGGTTTCGTCTATCTCATCGGGCTCGGCAAAGTCGATAACAATGAGCGATACATCGCCTGTAAGTTCATCTTTGGTAATCCTGAATTCAAAGTAAGAGTCTTCTTCCTCTACCCAGGTAAACCTTACCATCCTGTTTTCTTTGCGGAGGGTCATTTCTGCAGTTTGTTCAGAGCCTTCCCATATAAAGTTAAAAACTTTCCCTTTTATTTTTACATCATCGGCAAACCATTCTGCCAAACCTGACGCACTGCTTAAGCGGTTGAATAAGACCTTTGGGGAACAATTTATTATATACTCAAGTTGAACTTTAGTTTTCTCACTCATAATGCAACTTTTTTTGCAATATATTAAATATGGAATTAACAAACAAAAGGCAATGGATGTATCGTTGCATAAGGTAGTATTTTTTAATTAAATAACCACCGTGTTTAAAAATAAATACTATATTTGCACCGCATTTTTTTGAAAGAAAACAGTAAGGTACTTACCTGCCAAAAGGTAGGGCTCAGCTGGGAATCTGCCGGATGGCAGGGCATATACCGGGCGGTATAAGGAAAAACCAGCGGGGCGGTAAATTTAAGATTTAAAATAATGGCGAGGTAGCTCAGCTGGTTAGAGCGCATGATTCATAATCATGAGGTCGCGAGTTCAAGTCTCGCTCTCGCTACACTACACAGGTTGCCGTCTGCTGTTAAGCCGGACACCCTTTATACCGCTAATTGAAACTACGGTGCAGGTAGCGGATGTTATCCGTTGATATGCATATTGATTTGAATAAAGAGGTTTTCAATGTGCTTTAATTTTTCTTCGCTTTATAAAATATTTTCCCTGTAATTAGTAATCCTGCAAATACAAAAATTGCGAATACCAGGCTACTTACAGCAAGTTGCATACCCCCTGAGATTATATGCCCGCTTGTGCATCCTCCGGCCATTCTTGCACCTATAATCAGGATAAACCCACCAATAAATGACCATATTATTCTTTTATAAGAAGAAGTCCCTTTATACTTTTTCCAATTGTCATGTATCAGGGTGATTTTAAAATCTTTTCTGATAAGCGAAAGTATTAATCCTGAGAAGAATGCACCCGTCAAAAATATCAATTCCCAACTTCCCGGTTTTTGTATCTTCCCAAAATAATCATTGCTTGTTGTCCCGGTTAATAAATCAGCAAGATAGGGGAAAGTTGTAGAAGCTCCGATGGGCCTGTTTGTTGTTACTGTCAAAAAGATTATAGCATTCAAAACTGCCAGTGCTATCCCGGTATATAACCATTTTAAATCTTTTATTTTTTCCTTTTTATGTAGCCAAAAGGAGATACTAATAAATACACCCCCAATAATTATAACAAGCAGATAAAAAACAAGGCTGTTTGTTCCGGTTAACGAATATAAAGAGATGCTGCCAAGATCGGGTCCTAAAACCCCATGTATCGAAGGCAATAAAACGGTATAAGCCAACCCTCCTGATAATCCGCCAATAATACCGATAAAAGCATCTGCCGAGCCTTCACCAAATGATATAGCGAGTGTTCCCGGGCAATAGCCTAATATTGCCATCCCTGTTCCAAAAATCAGCCCTCCTAATACAATCCCCCCTAAAATAAGCGGTTTGATGTGGTATGAAGCAAAACCTAACCCGATTTCGATATTCAACAAGATTGCCCCAATGCCAATTGCTACTGCAATCGCTTTGGCAACGGCAAAATTCTCAAGTGTTGCCAACCCACTAATTACATTATACCTGTTCAGCTTAGCATATTGCAATATGCCACCGAATAAAAACCCAAAACCTAAAATCATAATTGTCATAACTATTTCTTTTTATGTTCCTTTTACGAACTTTTCTCCACAAGTCGTTTACCTAAAAGGTTTAACTTAAACTTCCTGATGGTTTCGGGAGGTATTATTTCACCACCCGGACTTTCGAAACAGAGGGCATCAAAAGGGCACTGAACGATGCATGCACCGCATTGAACACACCTGCCGGCTCTTGGGATTATTGCAATATGTCGTTTTTTATCTATCTCATAGCAGTTTTTCGGGCATACCCGCTCACAGATGCCGCAGCCTGTGCATCTTCCTTCATCGAGGACCACCCTCAAGAAACGGTCCTCATGCAGGCCGCTCTTGTAAACCGGGGTACTGCCCATTAAATCAATACTTACTAAAAGGACAATAGCAAATGAGATAAGGCCCCAATGCAAAATAAGTTTCAGGCTAAAAATACCCATCAATG
>JAADGO010000035.1 GCA_013152355.1 Chlorobiota bacterium | reverse complement strand
CCGGAGGGGAGAAGCGGCCTCTTGAATGTATTGCCGGAACATGTTGGAGGAGCAACCGCAATATGATGCCGGAGGTATCATATATTTATAGGAACAGGCAAATACAAAGGAATACGACCCCGGCCGGGGTCGCATACTTGCCAACATTGCCTACCTTGCTATAAATATGCAAACCCTCTGGGTTTGAAAGAAATTTCTTTTTGTTCAGAGTTGCTAAAATTCATGCATGAGTTTTTATTATCCACCAGAAATATGAAATGATGATGTGCCTGCCCTTAAGTTTTCTTTTTTTCAGATACTTAGGGACTTCGGTTTCTTCAATACAACAAGTTACTTAGAAACCTATATATTTTTCAAATGCCTGCTAACAACAGACTTGTCGGTACAATTACCCTTCATCTCTTTACTTGTTAACCTCAGCACCGGGTGGATAAAATCCGGTGCGATTTCACATAAGGGGGCTAACACAAACATCCTCTTATGAAGAAGGGGGTGTGGGATTGTCAATTCTTCCGTTTCAAGGATTAAATCATCGAAATACAAAATATCGATATCCATCTGACGTGACGAATAGCCGGTTGAGGTCCTTTTCCTTCCAAATATGCCTTCAATCCGGTTTATTCCTCCCAACAATTCAGCCGGCGACAGGTTCGTTACAATTTTTAATACCTGATTCCAGAATGTATCCTCTGATTCGAACCCCCACGGAGGGCTTTCATAAATTGAGGACGACAAAATTATATTACCCATAATTTCGTCAATCAGCCCTCTTGCCTGCCTGAAGACCAAAGGCTTGTCCCCAATATTTCCTCCTATCCCTACAAATACACTATGCATTAAATATTAAATTTTAAGTAATAACTTTGCAGTGACCTTGTCCGATACCGGAAAAAGTGTGAAATTTAAAATTACAGAATATTTAACAATTACAGGATGAAAGATTTTTTTAAGTATACGCTGGCAACAATTGTGGGCATAACAGTTGTTTCCATTATAAGTTTCTTTTTATTTTTTATGGTGGTCGGAGTTATTATTTCTTCAACTGAACAACAGGCCACAGTATCCGATAATTCATTATTAATACTTAAGCTCAACAGGAAAATTGTTGACCGTGCCCCTGTCGACCCGTTTGAGGGGTTAAATATCCCCGGGTTCAAACAAGGGAAAAGGGCAGGGCTAAACGACATTTTAAAGTCGATTGAAAAAGCATCGTATGATAGCCGGATCAAAGGTATTTACCTGAAGTTGTCGGTTGTGAAAGGAGGGATTGCAACAGTTGAAGAGATCAGGAATGCCTTAAAGGCTTTTAAAGAAAAATGCGGGAAGCCGATTTATGCGTATGCCGATTTTTACGGCCAGAAAGCTTATTACCTGGCATCGGTTGCCGACACAATAGTTATTAACCCGCAAGGGGCAATTGATTTCCGGGGTTTGGGAGGCGAAATGATGTTTTACAAAAAAGCCCTTGAGAAACTGGGTGTAGAAGCCCAAATAGTCAGGCACGGGAAATTCAAAGCTGCAGTAGAGCCATTTATGCTGGAGAAAATGAGCAGTGCGAACCGCGAGCAAACAATGACTTACCTGAATAGCCTTTGGGGGCATATACTTAAAGGGATTTCGGAAGAAAGGGGTATCCCGGTTGAGAGATTGAATGAACTGGCAGACCAGGTACAAACTTTTGAAAAAGGCGATAAAGCAGTGGAAAAAGGACTGGCTGATTTTGCAAAGTACAAAGACCAGGTATTAGATGACCTGCGTGCTTTAACAGGAATTACAGGCAATAAAGGGGTTCCGGTAATTGCCCCCTCTGATTATGCTGATGTTTATGTGAAGAAACCTGAAAAAGGCCGTAAAGGCTTCTCGAAAAATAAAATTGCGGTAATTTATGCCAGTGGCGATATAGGTGTTTCAATAGACGGCAATGGAATTGATGGAGATAACCTTTCAAGAGAGATAAGGGCTGCAAGGCAAGACTCTAATTACAAAGCCATTGTGTTACGAATTAACTCCCCCGGAGGAAGTGCTTTTGTATCAGATGTAATCTGGCGCGAAGTAAAACTTGCGGCACAGGAAAAAGTGGTAATTGCATCGTTAGGCGATGTGGCAGCTTCAGGTGGTTATTACATTGCCTGTGCGGCTGATAAAATTGTTGCAAGCCCTAATACGATAACCGGCTCAATTGGTATTTTTGGCGTAATCCCTAATATGGGGGAGCTGTTGAACGATAAACTCGGGATTACCATAGATGCGGTAAGGACTAATAAACATTCTGATTTTATTACTATAACCCGGGGCATGACTGATTTTGAGCATGGGCTTTTGCAACAGAGTATTGAAGAGGGTTACGACACCTTTATCTCAAGGGTTGCCGATGGCAGGGGGATGGATAAAGCTGCTGTCGACAAGATTGGGCAAGGCAGGGTATGGACGGGTGAAAACGCTTTGGATATTGGGTTAATCGATGTACTTGGAGGCTTAAATGATGCAATTACCCTGGCTGCTGAAACCTCCGGATTAGAGAACTACAGAGTCGTTTCATTACCAAAGCAGAGCGACCCGTTCGAGGAGTTATTTAAAACCGGCCCTGATAAGATCAGGAACTGGATGATAAAAAAAGAGCTGGGCGAAAGTGCAAAATATTATGAATTCCTCCGAAAAGCAGCTCAGTTAAAAGGGGTTTACGCCAGGATGCCGTATGATATTATTATTCAGTAAAAGGATTCCTCTGTGAAAAAAATCAGGAAACCTTGCTCATCGCCAGTTTCCCATGTTGTATCCCTTTTATACTAATCAGTTTGTCTGATAATTCAGTAAGTTTATGCGATGGCCCTTTAACTGCAACAATTTCCAGGCAATTGATATCATTTAGCTGAAAAATCTGCGTGGAGAGTGTTACCTTCCCATAATTTAATAAAGTATCGGCTATTTTCATCCGTACTTCCTTTTTCCGGTTGGAATATACCAACGTAACCGCACCTGCCACAATATTATCGCATTTCCATTTCTCCTCAACCAGGTTCTTTTCAATCAAATGGCGTATAGCCTGCGACCTGTTTGAGAAGAAATTCTCATTTACATATTTGTCAAGTGCATGTAAAAGCTCTTCTTCTAAAGAAACCCCGAAACGTGTTACCGACATAGTGTCACCAATTATTAGTAAATGAATATTGTTATTGGTAAATATAAAAATTATTCTCTATTCATACTTCATGGCTGTTTAAATTTTACCCCTGCCTGCCGGACTTTTAGATTTGTATTAGCTGCCCGGAAATAAGTTAAAAGGCATAGTAATAAAAATATTACTCCTGTTTACTATAATTATAATTCCATGTAGTTGAAAACTAGCACCTTCCATATTACAGGTGCTTTTTACAACAAAAATGGCGATGTCCATATTTTGGAATATATCCCAAAACAAGAAAAGCATCCACTAGAAAGAATGCGTCCCAAACATGGAATTTCAATTGCTTGATATTCAGTTAATTAGAATTATTTGCGTTTTTCCTTAGCATTAGAGTAAGGTTTTTCCTAATGGGCAATTCAGAGTTTCCCCTATTTCGACACGTTGAAGACCAGGTAACTTTGTATCATAAAATTATGTTAGTCAAAATAGATAAAGTGATTCGATCAACAACTAATTAATGAACAACAACAATGAAAAAATTACTATTAATTATGACAACACTTTTGCTACTTACAGGAAACCTTACATCAAAGGCCGGTGACAATTCTTCGGATGAGCACACGGTTACAATAAGTATCCCCGAAGTGGCATTATTAGACCTTGAAGGTACAACTGCCATCACCCTTACTCCTACAGCCCCAAAAGAGGCCGGAGAGGGTTTTGATTTCTCTTCAGCAACAAATAATAATGTATGGGTCAATTACTCATCGGTTGTTGCACGCAAAAAACACCGGAATGTAACTGTTGAAATCTCATCAGGGAAAGTCCCTGCCGGTTTAGCTTTAACAGTTGTTGCCAGCAAAGATGCCGGAAACGGGAAAGGGGCAGTAGGGAAACCGGCTGGCACCGTTACCCTTTCATCGGTTGCTCAGAAGATTATATACGGCGTGGGAAGTTGTTTTACCGGAGCAGGAGTTAAAAGCGGGCATAACCTTACTTATGCACTCTCCCTAACATCTGAAAGCCAGTATGCCAACCTGGTTAATGCTGATACTGACATTACCATCACTTATACTTTAACAGATGATAATTAAAATCAATCCTTTAATAATTTAATTAAAAACCATTAAAATTTATCAAAATGAAAAAGTTTGTTTCTATTACCGCCGCATTTGCAATGTTTTTAGGAGTTTATTCTGCAAAAGCTGGAGATTTATCTTCAAACAGCCATGTTGTAACTGTAAGTATACCTGAAGTTGCATTGTTAGACCTTGAAGGGACTACTGCCGTAACCCTTACCCCGACTGCCCCGACTGAAGCAGGGCTTGCCTTTGATTTCA
>JAADGO010000111.1 GCA_013152355.1 Chlorobiota bacterium | reverse complement strand
CTAATGTTTTGGGGGCAGTGGAAAATGTAACTATTGACCACAATAATGGGCATTTTTCAGGGTCGTTAGTTGGGAAACCGGCACTTTCATCTGGCAAAACTTATTTCTGCCGTGTCCGCCAGAGAAGCTCAAATGGCGAGTGGTCGGATTGGAGCAGGTGGCATCAGGGGTTTATAGTAGAGTAATAACTACCCGGCTAAGGGGATTTTGAAATATTGAACATAACTTTCCGAAGCGAGAGGCAATCATTTCCAGATGAAAGGTAATAACAGCTTTTCCCGTCATTACTCATCCATTTAGTCGGGATACTGGCAGTTTCACCCGGGCCAATGTCCCAATCCATGGTATAATAGGCTGTTTTCCATGGCCCCCATGGGGTTGTCGACTCAAAAATACCCAAGCCTCCTTTAAACCTGGGCCCCTGTAATTCCTCTCCTGAGGAGAGGGGAATAATCTGGCACCACAAATACCTGTTAAGGCCTTTATTATAGGTTACTCCTGACCTATAACATTTCCCGGGGTTAACAAACACCGGTTGCCTTTTCCGCACATCCTCTGTCCAGGCAGGCTTTCCCGATTGAGATCCTGCAAAATAGGTATATGCTTCCCAATTTTTCAACTCACTTTTATGTACCCTGGCTAACACCATCTGGTCGCTTACCTTATATGCACTTGCTTCATCGTGCGAATAAATATAAACAAAATCATCTTTAGCCCCCTCGTAATTTTTCCCGTAATTCAGGAATGTTGGACATCCAAATCCTTCGCCAAAGTGCCAGCCTGCCCACACCCATGTTTTACCGTAATCCTCAGACCAGGCTAATTGTGCATTCCCGGAATTCCGTGTTAACATATATAAGACCCCATCAACCATGAGCATACCACTGGCTTTAGGCCCAAATTTCCCCTGCCCTACTTTCTCACCGGTTTTTGACCGAATATTTTCACCTCTTACATTTGGTGGATTCCCTATAACTTTAGCAATCCCAAGGCTTAATTTTATGTCAACTTTGGGGTCAAACCCCCATCCATCGCCATACGCTGTATATAAATTTCCATCGTCAGCCCAGGTTGCAGGCCAATTATCACTTCCTTTTGCCAAACGGATAACAGAGTCTTTCGGTGCAAAAATAACAGACTTAATAAAACCGCTTTGTGGATAAGGAGGTTCAACCAATGCCTCCATAATCGGATCAAATAAATACTTCTCTGCTCCCGTAAAAAACCCTTCTCCTTTTCCAGGGTCAAACAAGGCATCGCCTAAACGGACAACGACCATATTAAGGCTGGGAATTACCATCAACATTTGGTTTTGTGCCCCGGCGCCAATAAAGGCATCACGTGGTAAATATTTCCAGGCCCCGTCATGGTTACAGTACCACCCCAACGTTGGGGTAAATCCCTGTTCCTTAATATTCACATGGCTCAACTCCGAAACACCCAGGTTTGGCAGGTCTTTTCCATTATACCTTATTACCTCTTCCACTATGGCAGAATCAATTAACTGTTTTCCCTGCCAGTTGCCTTTGTTTAACATTAACCTTCCGATCCGGGCAATCCCATTTGCTGTAAAACTCCCGCCCCCCCAACTGGGCACTAAGTTAAGCCCATCTAACTCAAATGTTTTATTGTAACCAATTACATACTCTTTTTCTCCGATCCCGATTGGGTTAAAAATACGTTCTTTCAAATAGGTCCGTATATCCTTGTATGGAGAATCAGCTAAACTTGCTGTAACCGCGTATGTTAACATACCTATTCCCGGATTACTATAAGCGTAATCTGAACCAGGAGTAAAAATTACAGGAGCACTATCCCTTGCTAACAAAAAAGGATTGATATCCTGTTTCCAGAAATGGCCTTTCCAGCCGGGTAAATCCATATGTTTATTCAATCCTTTTGCCTGCATCTCTTTTTGCTCTTTTTCACTAACCTCAGCATTTTCTATTCCGGAGGTATGCGTAGCAAGATGCCTTATCGTTATTTTTGATTTTACACCGTCTTCTTTCCAGGAGTGGATATAATTGCATGCCGGTTCATCGGGGAATATATAACCATCGTTCATGGCGGTTGCCAACGACATCCCTCCTACAATGGCCTTTGCCAGAGAAGCAGTGTAATGCAGCCTTACCGAATCTTCAAAGCCTGGGGCAAACCATTCGCAAACAACCTTGTCGTTTCTGATAATGAGTAACTTTTTAGTCCCCTTTTTCGATAACGTATTTACTAATGTATCCAGTTTGGAAGATAACATGCCTTGACTTTCAGGAGTAGCATGTACCCATTCAAACTTATTTGATGTAATTAATTCCTTTCCCGCACACGAAAAAGAACAGGTAATTATTAATGCGGCAACAATAAGCTTAATTGAGTCCATCCCCTCTGTCAGTTTAGATTAAAACAGGCATAAGTTTATAAGTTTATAACTTCAATTACTAATGTCAATCAGCTATTAAGTAAGCGGCAACCATTGCAATTGCAATACCTGTAATTATTACCGGGCTTGGAATGACTGCATATATTATTAACGAAAGTACAATTGTAATGATTGGGGCAACAGCATTGGTCAAGGGGGTAACAATAATTACTTTCCCATACCTGATGGCATAAACCAGGGTTAGTGCCCCAATTGAATTGAGAGTCATTATAATTGCATTAAGGTACGGGCCTTTGAACCCCCAGTTTATTTCCTGGCTAAAATCCGTCATAAAATAAGCAACTGGAGCCAGGAGGACGCCGGTAACCATCATATAAAAAAAGATACTTTCAGCTTTCATAGTATTATTTGCCTTCTTCATATAGAAAGCCTGTGTCCCCCAGGCAAGGAAAACAAGAATGGCAAGAAGAAGCCATAAATACCCCCTATGGTCATTACTCCCCGGCTCCTGGTACGACATCAGTAAGATTGCAACTAATGCGATCACAATTCCTACCCAATGCCTTTTCGAAGTGGTTTCTTTCAAAAAAATAACCGATAGAATAACAGTAACGATTGGCGATAGCGAGATGATCGGGAAGATAAGATAGGCAGGGCCTTCCATGACAGCATGGAATAAAATTAACTGCCCCCCGGCACCTAAAAACCCAATTATTGAACCGTACAGTATTGATTTCAGGTCGTACTCAAGTTTCCACTTTACAACTGCCAGTGCCACCAATGCACATGGGATCATGGTAAGCGACCAAACTATATATCCTAATGTAACAGGGAAACCTGCCCTCCCGGGGATTTCAATTAAGGCTCCCCATGCCCCCCAAAACACAGTAGTAACAAGGGCAAACAACAACCACGGTTTATTCTTCATAAAATAAGAATTTAATAGGTTTATAATTACTGCGAGCTACAGTAATGAATTAAAAGTTTAAGCAATAATTACTTCAATCCCGTTTTTCTCCAACCTCTTTTTATCTTCATCGCTAATACCTGAATCGGTAATTACCACATCAATATCCGAAAGAGGCCCGATAAATGCAAAGCGCCTCCTTAAGAATTTCCTTGAGTCGGCAACTACAATTATTTTCTTAGCAATCCCAATCATGATCTGATTCAGGTGGGCTTCTTCGGAGTTTGGAGTTGACAGCCCATGTGTAGTATCAAAACCATCAACGCCTAAAAACAGTTTATCGCAGTAAAATTTCCTAAAGCTTTCATCGGCAAGGGCGCCGACAAGCGACAATGATTTCTTTCGTAAAGAACCTCCGGGCATAAATATATTAAAACCTTCGTATTCTGAAAGTATACTGGCAATATTCAGTGCATTGGTAATGATGGTCAGATTCTTAAATTGCTCCATATTCTTGGCAATCTCGGTAGTCGTAGTCCCTGAATCCAGGATAATTGTGTCGCCATCCTCAATTAATTTCAATGCAGCTTTAGCAATTTTTTGTTTTTCTTTCAGGTATTCTTTTTGTTTATCTGAAATGGAGGGGTCAATACCCATTCGATAATATTTTACTTTAATTGCCCCCCCCCTTGCACGTATCAACATGTTTTGCTTTTCAAGGTGTGCAAGGTCGTTTCTTATTGTCACTTCACTAATATTGAACATCTCACTTAACTCGTTGACCACAACCTGCCCCTTCGATTCCAATTCTTCCAAAATTTTTGCCCTTCTGGAAACAGTTGATTTACTAAATGATTTTTCCATTTGAACTTTAAATTTGACTTATGTTAGTTATTGAAGTTGTTTAAAAATTAACAAAAATAAAAGAAAATATGACCTGTTAAACAAAAACCTCTTGAATTATTTCCCTAAAACCAAAATTACTGAAACAATTCCTCCTTTCGCAACCTTTTAAAAATTCAACAAAGAAAGAATTTTTTTTTCTAAAAATAAGTAATATAAATATACAAACAGTATATTAGGCACTAATTCTTAAATAACTGTTCTATTTCCTCCAGGCTTTTCCCTTTTGTTTCCGGGACAAACTTCCAGAAGAACAATGTGGCAATCAGGCAAATAGCAGCAA